>NZ_JCAXEF010000012.1:0-101142 GCF_059758765.1 Pseudarthrobacter sp. GQ63 | reverse complement strand
CACCCCGAACACCCCTACACCCAGCGCCTGCTCCTCGCCTCCCCGGTCCCGGACCCCGACCGCCAGGAACAACGCCGCGCCGACCGCCACCGCCTCCTCGAAACCCAACAGCAACAAAACGAACAGGCCGGCGCTGCCGCGTAGGGCCAGCCAAACCAGCACCATCCAACAATCGGAGGACTACACATGGGCAGCACTGCCACCATCGGCGTACAGGCGATGATGCTTAAGGACAGCTTCGCGGAGATCGGGCCGTTCGAGACGCTCCGCAAGGTCAGCGCCATCGGCTATAACGCCGTCGAAATCTCCCAGATCCCCATGACGGCGGAGAACGTGGCCGAGCTGGAGCGCTCCCGCAGCGAACTCGGCATGGAGATCGCCGCCCTGTCGGTGGCACTCGAAAAGCCGGAAGGCCGCCCGGGCGATTCACTTCGCGACGACTTCGGCAAGATCGTGGACGATGCCGCCAGGCTGGGTTCGACGCTGCTGCGGATCGGCATGCTTCCCTTCCCCGCGATGAAATCCCTCGACGCCGTGATCGATTTTGCCAAAGAGGCCAACGGCTACGCGGAGCGCCTCGGGGAGCACGGGATCGGCCTGTACTACCACAACCACCACATTGAATTCGCGAAGTTCGACGGCAAGTACATGCTGGACATCATCGCGGAAAACTCACCGGCCATGGGCATGGAAATCGATGTGCACTGGGTCCAGCGCGGCGGGCTCGATCCCGTCCGGACCCTCGGGAAGTACGCGGGCCGGACCGCCATGGTCCACCTCAAGGACTACCGCATCGGCGCCATGCCGGAAGCGGCGTTCGGGATGCTGGCAGGCGGTGATTTTGCCGGATTCATGCAGGCATTCAAGGACGTGGTGCAGTTCGCCGAAGTGGGGGAAGGGAACCTGGATTTCCCCTCCATCATTCCCGCTGCCCAGGCAGCCGGGGCAAAGTACCTGCTGGTGGAGCAGGACGAACTCTACGGACGCACCGTGTGGGATGCGCTGCAGACCTCCCACGACAACCTGGTGGCCATGGGCCACGGCAACCTTTTCTAGATTCCACACAGATACGGAGCACCCACTCATGGGCAAGAAAGTACGCCTGGGCATCATTGGCCTGGGACAGCAGGGCGGCGCCTACGCCAAATTCATCACGGACGGCCTGGTCCCGAACATGGAAATTGGAGCCATCTGCGACACCGACCCCGCCAAAAAGGACCTCGCGGCGGCCGGCTACCCGGACGTCCCCTTCCACAACGACTACATCGCCATGCTGGAGAGCGGACACGTGGACGCCGTCGTCACCTGCGTGCCGCACTTCCTGCACCCGGAAATGGGCATTGAAGCGCTCAAGCGCAACATCCACGCACTCGTGGAAAAGCCCGCCGGCGTGTACACCAAGCAGGTCAAGGAGCTCAACGACTTCGCGGCAGGCAAGCCTGAACTGTCCTTCGCCATCATGTTCAACCAGCGCAACAACCCGTTGTACCGCCGTTTGAAGGAGATCGTGGAGAACGGCGAAATCGGTGCCATCCGCCGGACCAACTGGATCATCACCAACTGGTGGCGCCCGCAGGGGTACTACAACTCCAGCGCATGGCGCGCCACGTGGGGCGGCGAAGGCGGCGGTGTGCTGGTCAACCAGGCACCGCACCAACTGGACCTCTGGCAGTGGATCTGCGGCGTCCCTAAGTCCGTCTATTCGAAGGTGGCGTACGGGTTCCGCCGGGACATCGCCGTCGAGGACGAAGTCACCGCCGTGGTGGACTACGGCGACGGCGCGACGGGCGTATTCGTCACCGCCACGCACGACATCGTGGGCACCGACCGCTTCGAGATCCTGGGCGACCAGGGCAAGATCGTCGTCGAGAATTCCGCAACGGCAACGGTCACCCGGCTGAAGAAGCCCGAACGCGAACTCAGCGAGGGCATGGGGATGGACGATGTCCGCAAGCTGTTCATGGGACAGCTGAACCCGGAGGAGTACTACAGCACCGAGGTGATCGAATTCGAGACCGCCTGGGGAGCGCAGCACTCCGGCGTCCTGGAGAACTTCGCAGCGAACATCCTGGACGGCACGCCGCTGCTGGCCCCGGGCTCGGACGGTATTAATGGCGTCCGGCTGGCCAACGCAATCCATCTCTCAAGCTGGACCGGCACCGAGGTAGGGCTGGACTTTGACGAGGATGTGTTCCTCGCCGAACTCAACAAGCGCATTGCCGCCGAAGGCACGTTCCCCGAGCGCAGCTAGACCCTTGCCACCAAGCCCAACCGGGTAGCAGTAGGTGTCGTTCTGACCCGTCAAAACGACACTTACTGCGACCTGGTTGCGCTGTTTCCTCGCTAGGATGGGGCGGTGACCGAACCCAAGACGCACGGCCCTGCCGCAACGCCGCACACCGCCCGGAAACCGGCCCGGGACGGCAAGGGGAACGCCACCATCTACGACATCGCCAAAGTGGCCGGAGTCAACCCCTCCACCGTCTCAAGGGCACTCAGCAAGCCCGGCAGGGTCAGCGCCAAGACCCAGAAACTCATTGAGGATGCGGCAGCCGAGCTGAACTACCAGGTCAACCCCTTCGCCCGGGCACTGCCCACCGGCCGGACCAACACGTTCGGCCTGATTGTCGCCGACATCACCAACCCCACCTTCTTCGACATCATCCGGGGCGCCCAGACCACTGGCACCCTGCGGGACTACACCCTGGTGCTGGCCGAATCCGCTGAATCCGCCGCCACCGAGCTGACCGCGGCGAGGCGCATGATGACCACGGCGGACGGCCTGATCCTGGCCAGCCCGCGGATGGACGACGACGACATCCGGGCCCTGGCCCGGGACAAGCCCGTGGTGGTCATCAACCGCGAGGTGGAGGGCATACCGTGCGTCATCCCCGATGTCCGCAAGGGCATCGGGGAAGCCGTCCGCAGCCTCGCCGCCAACGGGCACAAGAGGATGGCCTTTGTGGCCGGGCCCGCGAGGTCCTGGATGTCCGCCCGCCGCTGGGAGGGGGTGCAGGCTGCCTGCGAATGGTCCCATCTTGAGGCCGTGCGCGTGGAATCCACCAAACCAACGGTCGACGGCGGCCGGCAGGTGGCGCGCGACGTGCTGGCCACGAAGGCCACGGCAGTACTGACGTACAACGACCTCCTGGCCATCGGCCTGATGCAGGAACTCCAGGCCGGCGGCATGGCCGTCCCGGACCAGATCAGCATCGTGGGCTTCGACGATATCTTCGGAGCCGACTTCACCACCCCTCCGCTGACCACCGTGCGCTCGCCGCTGGGGGAGTGCGGTGCAGGGGCAGCCACCCGGCTGCTCGACCTGCTGCAGGGGAAGGGCGAACCGGAAGGGACCCTGCGTGTTGAAACCGAACTGGTGCTGCGCGGCTCCAGCGGGCGCCTCCTGGCCTCCGCCTGACCCTGCACAGCCCGTCGGCAACGTTTGGCAATTTATGGCAACCGGTTGACAAGGAGTGGCTGCAAGCCGGACCATTGACCTATGTCACAGTCGATTGCCGCCAACCCAGACAGGCTCCTGCCCGCAGATCCAGGAACGCGCAGCATCGCGCGGGACCTCCTGCAGCGCGTCCAGGACCTCCCCATTATTTCCCCGCACGGGCACGTTGATGCCTCCGTCATCGAGCAGAACACGCCGTTCCCGGATCCGGCAGCGCTGCTGGTCAGCCCGGACCATTACGTCACCCGGCTGATCCATGCCAGCGGCGTCCCGCTGGACCGGCTCCGGGGATCCACCGCATCGCAGCCGGACAGCCGTTCCGTCTGGCGCGAGTTCTGCAAGGCATGGCCGCTGTTCGAGGGCACTGCGTCCGGATACTGGCTCCGTACCCAGTTCTCAAGCGTCTTTGGCCTGGAAGGGGAGGTGGGCGCGGACACTGCCGATGCCAGCTATGACGCCATTTCCGCGAAGCTCCAGGAACCCGGCTTCCGGCCCCGCGAGCTGTTCAAGGACTTCAATATCGAGGTCCTGGCCACCACCGATGATCCGCTGGACACGCTGGACAGCCACAGGGCCATAGCCCAGGACCTCACTTTCCACGGGCGCGTCCTGCCCACCTTCCGTCCCGACGCCTACCTCAACATCGCCCACCCCGCATGGGGGGAGAACGTGGACAGGCTCATCGCGGCAGCGGGCGACGGCGGTACGGGCTATGGCGCCTATCTCACCGCCCTGGAGAACCGGCGTCGTTATTTCGTGGACCACGGAGCGGTCTCGGCGGACCATGGCGTCCGGACCCCTGCCACCCTGAAGCTTGACGCGGCGGACGCCGCGAAGCTGTTCGAGCGCGCCCGCTCGGGCACGGCGACGGCCCGGGACCGGGACGACTTCGAAGCCCACATGATGTACCAGATGGCCCGCATGTCCGTGGAGGACGGCCTGGTGATGACCATCCACCCGGGCTCGTACCGCAACCACCACGAACCAACCTTCACCACCTTCGGCGCCGACACCGGGCATGACATCCCGTTCGCCATCAACTACACCGAGGCCATCCGGCCGGTCCTGCAGGACTTCGGCACCGCCAAGGACTTCCACCTGGTGCTGTTCACCCTGGACGAGACGGTGTTCTCCCGCGAACTGGCCCCGCTGGCCGGCTTCTACCCTTCCGTGTACCTGGGCGCGCCGTGGTGGTTCCTGGACGCACCGGATGCGATGCTGCGGTTCCGCTCCGCCGTTACGGAGACTGCCGGCTTCTCCCGTTCCTCCGGCTTCATTGACGACACCCGGGCCTTCTGCTCCATCCCGGCCCGGCACGATGCCTCCCGCAGGATCGAAGCCTCGTTCCTGGCCCGGCTGGTGGCCGAACACCGCGTCAGCGAAGACCGCGCCCACGAACTCATCGTGGACATCGTGGACGGTTCGCCCCGGCGGGTGTTCAAGCTGTGAGCACCGAACTGCACGCCGCTGCCACGCCGGCTCCCGTCATTCCCGTTGGCGATCTTCCGCAGCTGGACCGTACGCTCCGCCCTGTCCCGAAAGCCCCGGTGCGGATTGTCCACCTGGGCCTTGGCGCCTTCCACCGTTCCCACCAGGCCTGGTACACCCAGCAGGCCCCTGACGCCGCGAACTGGGGCATCGCGGCCTTCACCGGGCGCCGCCCCGACGCCGCCGTGGCCCTCGCGGAGCAGGATGGGCTGTTCACGCTGGTGGAGCGCGCAGACACCGGGGACACCTTCACCGTGGTGGGCAGCATCGTGGAGGCCCTGGACGGCGCAGACGTGGCCCGGCTGGCCCGGCTGGTGGCAGCGCCGGCCACCGCAGTGGTCACCCTGACCATCACCGAGGCGGCCTATGGCCTGGGCGCTGACGGCACGCTCGACACCACAGCGCCCGGCGTCGCCGCTGACCTTGCCCGGCTGGCCTCCGGAGACGCCCCGGCCACCCCCCTTGGCCGGCTGGTGCTGGCACTGGGAGCACGCCGCGATGCAGGGTCCGGTCCGCTGGCCGTGGTCTGCTGCGACAACCTCTCCAACAACGGCACCGTGGCGCGGGAGGCCGTAGCGGGCTTCGCCGGCGCGTTGGACGCCGGCCTGGCCGCCTGGATCGCCACGGACGTCAGCTTTGTCAGCACCTCGGTTGACCGCATCACCCCGCGTACCACCGGGGAGGACATTGCCGGTGTCCAGGCCGCCTGCGGCTACCGGGACTCTTCGCCGGTCATTGCGGAACCCTTTTCGAGCTGGGTGCTGAGCGGGGACTTCCCCGCCGGCCGCCCGCGCTGGGAAGATGCGGGAGCGTTGTTCGTGGAGGACATCGAACCCTACGAAAACCGCAAGCTGTGGCTGCTCAACGGCGCCCATTCGCTGCTGGCCTACGCCGGGCAGCTGCGGGGGCACGGCACTGTGGCGGAGGCCCTGGCGGACCCCGTATGCCTGCAGGCCGTGGAAGCATTCTGGGACGAGGCCGAGGCCAACCTTTCAGGGACGGGGGCGACGGCGGACCTGCAGATCCCTGCGTACCGCGCCGCCCTGCTGGCCCGCTTCGGCAACGCCCGGATTGCGCACAACCTCGCCCAGATTGCCCTGGACGGCAGCACCAAGTTGCGGATGCGCGCTGTTCCGGTCCTGCAGGCGGAACGCGCAGCGGGCCGGCCCGGTGCCGCAGCGGCCCTGATGATCGCTGCGTGGATGGACTGCAGCATCTCGCTTCCCGGGTTCCAGGACCCGCTGGGCAAGGACGTGTCCGCAGCCAACAGCCTCGCAGGAGCGGAGCGGGTCCGGGCGCTGCTTGCCGTGGTGGACCCGGCCCTGGCCTCTGACACCGCCGTGGTGGACCTGGTCCACGGCCTGTGCGGCAGCTTTGCCGGGGGCCTGTCCTCAACATAGGCAGGAAGGCAGGAAAGGGCGCAAAAGGACTGCCCGGCATCCCCAGGGTGCCGGGCAGTCCTTTTTCCTTGTTATTTCAACAAACATTTGGCAACCGCTTGCCAAATGTTTGCCAGGTGACTAGCATTACATCAAGAGCACAACCCCGGCCCGCCGGCCACCCCAGACATTTTCTTCTTTCCGCGCAGCCCGCAAAGACGCGATAGGACTCCCCAAATGCTCAAGCCCCAAACGAGCGAAACCCGCGAACTCGTCAACCTGGATGGCCTCTACCGGTTCAAGGTCGACTTTGACCGGACCGGGCACCGTGACGGCTGGTTCACCGCCCCGCTGGACACCACCCTGGACATGGGGGTTCCGGCGAGCTACAACGACGTCTTCCCGGACAAGGCCATCCGCGACCACGTGGGGTACGTCTGGTACCAGCGTGAGGTGCGCGTCCCGCGCGGCTGGGCGGGGGAGCGGATCCACCTGCGCCTGGACTCCGCCACCCACGAGGGGATGGTCTGGGTGGACGACGTCCTGGTGGCACAGCACACGGGCGGCTACATGCCTTTCAGTGCGGACATCACCAGCCATGTGACGCCCGGCCGGCCCTTCCGGCTGACGATCTCCGTGAACAACGAACTCACCCAGGCAACCATCCCTCCCGGCTCCATCACGGTGACCGGGGACGGGCGGCGGCAGCAGAGCTACCTCCACGATTTTTACAACTACGCCGGCCTGCACCGCAGCGTCTGGCTGTACAGCACCCCGGCCGTCACCGTGGAAGACATCACGGTGGCCACAGGCTTCGAAGGCTCCACCGGCACTGTTGACTACGCCATTACGACGGCGGGCGGCAGCGGCAGCGAGACGGTCACCGTCTCGCTGCGGGACGCCGGCGGCGTCGAGGTGGCCCGTGCGGACGGCGGGAAGGGCGCCCTGGTGGTCAACGACGTCGTGCTCTGGCAGCCGGGCGCCGCCTACCTCTACAGCCTTACGGCGGAGATCTTCGACGGCGACACCCTGCTGGACACCTACACGCTGCCCGTCGGCGTCCGGACCGTCGAGGTCCGCGGCAAGGAATTCCTGATCAACGGGGAGCCGTTCTACTTCACCGGCTTCGGCATGCACGAGGACCACGTCACCGTCGGCAAGGGCCACAGCAACGCCCAGATGGTCAACGACTTCCAGCTCCTTGACTGGGTGGGCGCCAACTCGTTCCGCACCTCGCACTACCCGTACGCGGAGGAGGTCATGGAGTTCGCCGACCGCCACGGAATTGTGGTTATTGACGAAACGGCAGCCGTCGGGCTGCACCTGGGCTTCGGCGCCGTGTTTGGCGGCATCGCCAGGAAGACCTACGAGGAGGGCGGCGTGGACGCCAACACCGCCGCCAACCACCGGCAGGCCATCACGGAACTCGTTGCCCGGGACAAGAACCACCCCTCCGTGGTGATCTGGTCCATCGCCAATGAGCCGAACGGATCAGAGGAGGGCGCCCGCGACTACTTCCAGCCGCTGGCGGAGCTCACCCGCGAACTCGATCCCACCCGTCCCGTGGGCTACGTCAACGTCATGTTCGACACTCCGGACAAGGAACTGCTCGGGGACCTTTTCGACGTCATCATGCTCAACCGCTATTACGGCTGGTACCTGAACAACGGGGACCTCGAGACCGCCGAACAGGTCCTGGAGAAGGAACTCCGGGAATGGGAAGCCAAGTATGGCAAGCCGATCATCATGACCGAATACGGGCCGGACACCATGCCCGGCTTCCACTCCATCTATGAACAGCCCTGGAGCGAGGAATACCAGGCCGCCTTCCTGGCCATGTACCACCGCGTCTTTGACCGTGTGGACGCCATGGTGGGCGAGCAGGTGTGGAACTTCGCAGACTTCCAGACGTCCAACGGCATCATGCGCGTGGACGGCAACAAGAAGGGCGTCTTCACCCGCGACCGGCGGCCCAAGCCTGCCGCGTTCGCCCTGCGCCAGCGGTGGCGTGCGCTGGCCGGCACCAAGAACGGCAGCACGTCGAACACCGCCACCCCCTAGCGTTCCATCTTTCTCGCCGGCCCACGGGGCGGCACCCGGGTAAAGGAGCCCACACCATGAAAAAGCTGAGCAAACTGAGCATCGTCGGCTATGGCGCCGGCGACGCCGCCAATAACCTGGCCTTCACCACCGCCACCATGTTCCTGCTGGTGTACTACACGGACGTCGCCGGCATCTCGGCGGCGGCGGCCGGAACGCTGCTGCTTTCCGTCCGCATCTTCGACGCCTTTGCCGACGTCTTCGCCGGCCGCGTGGTGGACCGCACCTTCAGCAAGCGGTTCGGCAAGTTCCGGCCGTTCATCATGTTCGGCTCCCTTCCGCTGCTCCTGCTGAGCGTTGCCACCTTCTCGGTGCCGCAACTCGGTGAGTCCGGCACCCTCCTCTACGCCTACGTCACCTACGCCGCACTGGGCCTGGCCTACAGCCTGGTCAACATCCCCTACGGCTCCCTCGCGGGAGCCATGACCCAGGACCCGGGCGAGCGTGCCAAGCTGGGCTCTGCCCGCATGGTCGGTGCGCTCCTGGTCGGCTCAGCCCTGGGCATTTTTGTGGCCCCGCTGATCAAGCCCGGCGCCGACCTCCAGGGAACCTTCACCACCATCACCCTGGTCTTCGTCGCGATCGGCGCAGCGCTCTACTTCTTCACCGTCCTCACGGCCAAGGAGCGCGTCCACCGGGCCGTCCCCAACGTGACGCTGAAACAGAGCATGGACACGCTCAAGACCAACAAGCCACTCCTGATGCTCTGCCTCAGCTCCTTCTTCTTCCTCACCGGCTACCTCGCCCTGACGTCCGTGCAGCTCTACTACCTGCGCGACGTCCTGGGCCGGCTGGACCTCTACCCCGTGCTGTCCATTGCGCAGCTGGTCCTGACCTTTGTCCTGGCCGCCTTCATGCCCCGGCTGGTCCGTGCCATCGGCAAGAAGCGCGTCTACATCTACTCGTCCCTGGTGACGGTGGTTGGCGGGACCATCATCTTCTTCACGCCGGCCAGCCAGGTGTGGATCGGCTTCAGTGGACTCCTCATCAGCGTGGTGGGCGTCCTCGCCGTCAACATCGTGGTGTGGGCCCTGGAAGCCGACACCGTGGAATACGGCGAATGGAAGACCGGCGTCCGCACCGAGGGAATCACCTACGCACTCTTCTCCTTCACCCGCAAGACGGGCCAGGCAGTGGGCGGCGCGCTCGCGGCCTACGCCCTGGCGCTGGGAGGGTACAAGTCCGGCGCCGTGCAGTCCGCTGAGGCAGTCTTCGGCATCCAGGTCGCCGCAGGGGCCCTTCCCGCCATCCTCACCCTCCTCGCCGTGCTGGTGATGTCCAAGTACAAACTCACGGACGCCATGCACGCTGACATCCTTGCCGAGATCCGTGCCCGCCGTGAAAGCGGTAGCGCCGACGGTGCTGCCTCCAACGGTGCTGCCCCCGGCGCCGCGGCCGGTCCCACCACAACCCTTCCCGCCACCACCCCAGCCCAGCCCTGAAAGGACCCGCAGTGAAAATCATTGCCGCTGACGTCTTCGTGACCAGTCCCTCCCGCAACTTCGTGACCCTCCGGATCACCACCGAGGATGGTGTGACGGGTATCGGAGATGCCACCCTGAACGGCCGCGAACTGGCCGTCGCCGCCTACCTCAAAGAACACGTTGCCCAGCTGCTGATCGGCAAGGACCCGCACCGGATCGAGGACACCTGGCAGTTCCTGTACCGCTCCTCCTACTGGCGCCGCGGGCCCGTGACCATGGCCGCGATCGCCGCCGTGGACATGGCGCTGTGGGACATCAAGGGCAAAATGGCCGGAATGCCGGTCTACCAGCTCCTCGGCGGGGCATCCCGCAACGGGCTGCGCGCCTACGGCCACGCCTCGGGAGCTGACCTCCCGTCCCTGTTCGATTCCGTCCGGGAACACCTGGAGCTGGGGTACAAGTCCATCCGCATCCAGACCGCCGTTCCCGGCATTAACGCCGTGTACGGTGTGGCCGCGCAGGCGCAGGCCTCGGGTGAACGCTATGACTACGAGCCCGCCGGCCGCGGGGCGTTCCCGGTCGAGGAGGACTGGGACACCCGCGCCTACCTCCGCCACCTGCCCACCGTATTCGAGGCGGTCCGGAACGAATTCGGCCCCGAGATCCCGCTGCTGCATGACGGCCACCACCGGATGACGCCGATCCAGGCCGCGAAGCTGGGCAAGGCGCTGGAGCCGTATGACCTGTTCTGGCTGGAGGACTGCACCCCGGCCGAGAACCAGGAAGGCCTGCGCCTGGTCCGCCAGCACACCACCACACCGCTGGCCATCGGTGAAATCTTCAACACCGTCTACGACTACCAGACCCTCATCAAGGAACAGCTGATCGACTACGTCCGCGCCGCGTCCACCCACTTCGGCGGGATCTCGCCGCTGAAGAAGGTCATGGACTTCGCCGCGCAGTACCAGATCAAGTCCGGCTTCCACGGCCCCACCGATATCTCCCCGGTGGGCTTCGCAGCCCAGCTGCACGTGGGCCTGGCCATCCACAACTACGGCATCCAGGAATACATGCAGCACTCTGACAAGACCAACGAGGTCTTCCAGCAGTCCATGACCTTCAAGGACGGCTACCTGCACCCGGGCGACAAACCCGGCATCGGCGTCGAATTCAACGAGGAAGCTGCGGCTGCCTTCCCGTACCAGCAGGCCTACCTGCCCTACAACCGCCTTATCGACGGAACGGTCCACGACTGGTGAACACTCCCAAGCCCCAGGAAACCGCCCAGGACAGCGGCCAGGCCAAGCTCCGCGTGATCGTCATGGGCGTCTCCGGCTGCGGCAAGACCACCATCGGCGACCTCGTCGCAAGGGAACTCGGTGTCCCCTTCCTCGACGGCGATTCCCTCCACCCCGTGGAGAACGTCGCCAAGATGGCTGCCGGCACGCCCCTGACCGACGAGGACCGCTGGCCGTGGCTCGCCACCGTGGGCACCGAACTGGCCAACGCCGGCGACGGCGGACTGGTCCTGGCCTGCTCCGCACTGCGCCGCAGCTACCGCGACGCCATCCGGGAACAGGCGCCGGACACCGTCTTCCTGCACCTGCACGGCAGCAAGGACGTCCTGAGGGCCCGGACAGAAGGGCGCTCCGGCCACTTCATGCCGCCGGCCCTCCTCGACTCACAGCTGGCCACACTTGAACCGCTCGACGCCGGCGAAACCGGCATCGTGGTGGACATCGCGGCGCCCGTGCAGCAGGTGGTCCGGGAGGCACTCGACGGACTTGCCGCCGTCGGCCCTTCCCCGGAACGCAGTGCAGGAGGTGCCGCGGGCACCCAGCCCCGCCAGTTCGACGTCGACCTCCAGGCCGCGCCGTTCAATCTCGACGGCGACGCCGTTAAGTGGGTGGATTCCACCATCGCCGGCATGAGCCTCGAGGAAAAGATCGGGCAGCTGTTCATCAACCACAACAACGACTACTCCCCGGAGTACCTCGACGGCGTGCTGGGGAACTACCACGTGGGCGGCATGCGCTACCGGCCAGGCCCCTCCGCCGCGGTGCAGGAGCACATCCGGTACGCCCAGTCCAGGACCCGGATTCCGCTGCTGGTGGCCTCCAACCCTGAAATGGGAGGAGCCGGCAGCTGCGACGACGGCACGTTCGTGTCCACGCACCTGCAGGCCGGCTCCCACCCGGACAAGGCCATCGCGCGGCAGATGGGCCAGGTTGCCGGCGTCGAAACCGCGGCGCTGGGCTGCAACTGGGCGTTCGCGCCGATCGTGGACATCCACTACAACTGGCGGAACACGGTCATCTCCACCCGGTCCTTCGGCAACACCCCGGAGATCGTGGTGGAGCGGGCCAAGGAGTACTTCGACGGCATCAGCGAGTCACCCACCGTCTGTGCCATGAAGCACTTCCCCGGCGACGGCATCGACGAACGCGACCAGCACGTGGTCACGTCCTACAACACCCTTGGCTACGAGGACTGGAACCGGACCTACGGGCACGTGTACCGGGAAATGATCGGCCACGGCGTGCAGTCCATCATGATCGGGCACATCGGGGCACCGGAACTGTCCCGGCACTTCCGCCCCGGCCTGGCCGACGCGGACATCCTTCCGGCCACGCTGTCCCCGGAGCTGCTCCAGGACCTGCTGCGCGGGGAGCTCGGCTTCAACGGGCTGGTCCTCACGGACGCCTCGCAGATGATCGGCCTCACCCAGGCCATGAAACGCAAGGACCTGGTGCCGGCCACCATTGCTGCAGGCTGCGACATGTTCCTCTTCTTCCGCAACCCCGCGGAAGACTTCGGCTACATGATGGACGGCTACAAGTCCGGCGTCATCACCGAGCAGCGGCTGCATGATGCGCTGCGCCGGATCCTGGGGCTGAAAGCGTCCCTTGGTTTGCACGTGCGGCCGCGCGCGGAACTCGTGCCGCCCGTGGAAGCGCTGGACAGGATTGGCAGCGAGGCCCACCGCGCCATTGCCGCGGAGATCGCTGACAAGACGGTCACGCTGGTCAAGGACACGGCCCACAACCTGCCCATCACGCCGCAGACGCATCCGCGGATCCGGCTGTACGGCATCTCCGGCGGGGCGGACTTCACGCGCGCCGATCCGCTCGCCTACCTGGACACCGTCAAGGAGGAACTGGAGGCCGCCGGCTTCGAGGTGCACCTGTTCAAGACGGCGGACCAGCGGGAGGCCGCGGGGGAGACTGGCGTGAACTTCATGTCAATCATCTCGGAGGAAGCCACCGGGGACTATGCGGACAAGTACGACGCCGCTTTTGTGTTCGCCAATGTGAAGGGGTTCGCCCAGGAGGCGGCCATCCGGATCAAGTGGTCCACTCCCATGGCCGCGGAAATCCCGTGGTATGTCACCGAGGTTCCCACCGTGTTCGTTTCGCTGAACCAGCCGAACCACCTGATTGACGTGCCCATGGTGAAGACGGCGATCCACGCCCACGCCGGGTCCCGCGAGGCAATCCGGGCCACCATCGAAAAGATCCAGGGCAAGTCCGCGTTCCAGGGCACGTTCAACGACAACGTGTTCTGCGGTTCCTTCGACACAAGGCTCTGACCGGCGCACTAAAAAGGAAAGCCCCTCCATGAGGGGCTTTCCTTTTTCCTGCTGCGTGGAGGTGCCTAGATCCACTTCGGTGCGGCGGGGAAGCCTTCGGTAGTGCCCGGTCCGGTGGCGGTGACGCCGTGGGAGCCGCGGCCGGCGGCCCATTGGACGACGGCGGGCAGCGGCCCGGTGACGGTCGTCGGGTCAGCGGCGCCCACGTCACCGAACGCCAGGTCCGTACCGTCCACCTTGACCAGGAGCCCGGTGTCGGTGCCCCGGGTGTGCCAGGCGCTGGTGATGTCCCTGAGCAGGCGTTCCAGGACGGGGACCGGAATGTCGCTGAAAGTGGCACCGTTGTCCAGGTCCACGGCGTGCATCCAGACTTCCCGGGTCCGCATCCACACGGTTTCCTCCGCCGGGACAATGCGTCCCTGGGCGGTCTTGACCTTGTGGTGCCAGGCGTCGGCGGGCAGGTCGCGCCATTCCACGTTCAGGTGCACGGCGGAGTGGTCGAAGAGGTGCCGCAGGGCGATCGGGGACAGGGTGGACCCGAAATCGATCTCGTGGTTGCGGGCCTCCGGTGAGGGATACATCGGGGTTTCGACGCCGGTGGCTGCCCATTCGATCAGCCGTGCGATGGCGCGGGCGTTGTAGCCCACGTGTGCCACGACATGGCGGCGTGTCCAGCCGGGGAGGAGGGTGCCGCCGTCGAGCTCTGCGTCGGAAAGCTCGTTGAGCTTGCGGGCGAAGAACGCGGTGCCCCGGCGTGCCTGGAGCAGTGCGTCCAGGAGCGCCGGGTCGGTGGTCTGGTCGTGGCGGGCAACCATCAGGCTTCCTTGACCACGCGGTTCTTCAGCTGGCCCAGGCCCTCGATGGTGGTCACCAGGACCTGGCCTTCCTGCAGGTAGCGCTTGGGGTCCTGGGCGTGGCCCACGCCGCCGGGGGTGCCGGTGGCGATCACATCGCCCGGGTTCAGCGTGATGATCGTGGAGATGTAGGAGACCAGGAATTCAGGGGTGAACACCAGGTCCGAGGTGGGGGTGGACTGCTGGACGTCGCCGTCCACGGCGGAGGTCATGAGCGGTCCGGGAATGAATTCGTCCTTGGTGACCAGGGCCGGGCCGAACGGGGTGGACTTCTCCCAGGTCTTGCCCTGCAGCCACTGGATGGTGCGGAACTGGTAGTCGCGCATGGAGATGTCGTTCAGGACGGCGTAGCCGGCGATGTGGTCCGCGGCGTCGGCCTCGCTGATCCGGCGGCCCTGCTTGCCGATGACGACGGCGAGTTCGGCTTCCCAGTCCACGGTGTCCGATTCCTGGGGCAGGGCGAGGTCGTCGTTGGGCCCGATCAGGGATTCGGCGTACTTGGCGAACAGGGTGGGGTATTCGGGGACTTCCCGGCCCATCTCCTTGATGTGGTTGCGGTAGTTGTGGCCCACGCAGATGATCTTCCCCGGGGAAGGCACGACGGCGGCGAGGTCCGCGCCGTCGAGGGGGTGCGTTGCGCCGTTGGCCGCCTTCGCGGTGGTTTCCCAGGCGGGGTCCTGCAGCAGGGCTCCGACGTCGGCGAAGCCGGGGATCTCGGTGAGGGTGTCGCCGTCCTGGCGGACCGCCGTCGTGCGCGCTTCAGTGCCGGTGGCAGCGTACCCGGAGGTCAGGCGGAGGGTGAGGAGTTTCATTACTTGGTGCGTCCTTCGATGTAGGTGCGGTTGAAGTTCAGGCGCTCAAAGATGGGGGCGTCGCTGAAGCGGAAAAGGTCGAACTCCGTTCGTGAGCCTGCGTCAGCCTGAAGCGACCAGGCAGCCCAGGACGGGACCACGAACAGGTCGCCCTTGGCCAGGGTCCGGGTTTCGCCGTTCAGGACCACGGAGCCGGAGCCCTCGAAGACCTGCCAGACGCTGGAGCCTACCTCGCGGACCGTTTCGGTGGCGGCGCCGGCGCGGAGGCGGTGGAACTCGGCCCGGATGGTGGGCATCACGTCCCCGCCGGTGGTGGGGTTGGTGTAGCGGATGGCGGCGTGGCCCTGGGACACGGTGGCCGGGTGGCCCTCGTCCTCCAGGAGCAGCTGCTCGCGCAGGGCCGCGTCCGTGTACTTCCACCGGTACGCGGCGATGGGGGAGCTGGTGGTGTCATCCAGGCCGGAAAGCGGGCGCAGGCCGGGGTGGGCCCAGAGGCGCTCGGAGCGGGAAATGTCCGGGGTGGCCTCGTCGGTGACGCGTTCTGTGCCGAACTCGAAGAACCCTGCGTCCGCGTAGTGCACGAACGGGATGTCCAGGCCGTCGATCCAGGCCATCGGCTCATCGGTGTCGTTGTGGTGGCCGTGGAAGTTCCAGCCCGGGGTAAGCAGGAAGTCCCCGCGGGACATCCGCACCGGATCCCCGTTCACCACGGTCCACACACCCTCGCCCTCAACCACAAAGCGGAACGCATTCTGGGAGTGGCGGTGCTCCGGCGCGGTTTCGCGGCCGCCGAGGTACTGGATCGCTGCCCACAACGTGGGGGTTGCGTAAGCGGTGCCGCCAAGGCCGGGGTTGGCAAGGGCGATAGCGCGGCGTTCCCCACCGCGGCCCACCGGCACCAGGTCACCGGCACGGGCGGCCAGCGGGTAGAGGTCGCTCCACCGCCACACATGCGGCACAGCCTTCGGTGACGGGACCATCGGCATCAGGTCGCCAATCTCGGTCCACAGCGGAATCAGGTTCTCTTTATCGAAATCCCGGTACAGCTGCTCCAGCTGGGCAGCCTCCTCGGGCGTGGGCTCCGGAGCGGTGATCCCCGCGGCCACAGATTCATGGGTCGTGTTCTCGGCGCTGATGGACACGTGGGCCTCCTTTGTAGGTCAGAACAGTTCTTTGGCGTGGCCTGACTCTACGGAAGGACGGGGTGTGAGCTCCAACATATTCTGCTGTTCAGAATTCCGCGCCGCTGCGGTGCAGACGGGATGCTGCGGCCTTTAGTCCGGCTCTGCCGGATTCGCGGCGATATCGATCTCAAGCTGCCGGCAGCATTCCTTCAGGGCGGGGACCAGTCCGGCGTCGAACACTGCGCGGAAGCGGGTGGCGGGGGTGGCGACGCTGAGGGCGCCCACCACCTGCCCGTGCCGGTTGTGCAGCGCCATCCCCAGGGCGCTGACGCCGTCCTCTGTTCCTTCGAAGTTGGCTGCGAAGCCGTTGCCGCGGATGGACTCCAGCTCGCGCAGGAACTTCGGATACTCGTCGTCGGGAATGGTGTCCCCGCCAATCTCGGCGTTGTTGCTGCGGAACAGCTGTTCCAGCATGTGCGGTTCGAGTTCCGCCAGCATGGCCTTGCCCCCGGAGGTCCTGTTCGCGGGCATCACCGTTCCCTGGCGGTCGCCAACCCGCAGCACATTGTTGCCCTCCACTGTTGCCAGGAAGCGGACTTTGGTGCCCACCCGCACCATGAGGTTCACCGTCTCGTTGAGCTGGGCTGAGAGGAGCTCCATATGGGGCTGGGCCAGCGAACGGAGCAGCCTGGTCCAGCTCAGCCCGGCCGGGCCGACCCCCATGGCAGGACCGGGAACATAGCGGCGGGTTTCGTCCTGCACGGCGAAGCCCCGGTACACCAGCATGGCCAGGAGCCGGTGGGCGGTGGACGGAGCCACCCCCAGCTCCTCGGCGGCGTCGCTCAGCCGCAGCGTCCCGCCGTCGCGCAGGAGCTGGAGGAGCTGCAGCGCATTGTCCACCGCCTCGATGGAGTATGTGGGCCGCTTCTGCACTGGTTTTTTCTGTGCAGGCTTCTTCTGTGCAGGCTTCCGTGCTGCCGTCGTGGTGGCTGGTTGCGGAAGCGGGTTTTTCTGCACATCAGAATTGTATTGTGGTTCATCTTCGGTGGCCATGACAGTAGTGGGATGAATCACACACTTCCCGCTGCAGAGACGCAACGGTCCTCGCCGGGGGCCTCCGCCCCCACGTCCAATGACGGGCACGGCCGGTTCTCGAAGGCCTCGGCAGCCGCAGTCCTCGTGTGCTGGCTGCTGGTGGTCTTCGATGGTTACGACCTCATCGTGTACGGCACGGTCCAGTCCTCCCTGATCACCGAAACCGGCTGGGGGCTGACCAAGGCAACCGCCGGGACGGTCGGCTCAATGGCCTTCCTGGGCATGATGATCGGGGCGATCTTCGCCGGCCGCATGGCCGACTCGTGGGGCCGCCGCAGGACCATCCTCGGCTGCGCCATCGTCTTCTCCGTCTTCACCGTCCTCTGTGCCTTCGCTCCCAACGCCGCTGTCTTTGGAGCCCTGCGGCTCCTCGCCGGAATCGGACTCGGCGGCCTGGTGCCGTCCGCGAATGCCCTGGTTGCGGAGCTGGTCCCCGCCAAGTGGCGGTCCATCGTGGCCACCCTGATGATGTCCGGTGTTCCGATCGGCGGCTCCATCGCGGCCCTTGTTGGCATCCAGCTCATTCCGGCCTTTGGCTGGCAGTCGATGTTCCTGGTGGCCGTGCTGGCCCTGGTGATCGTGGTGCCGCTGGGGCTCAAGTACCTGCCGGAGACCCTGGCGCCCGCCGGCAAGGCAGCCTCCAAAACCGCCACGGAGACTGTCGCGGCCAAGGAACCCTCCGGCTTCTCCCTGCTCCTCCGCGCACCCTACCTGGGCATCAGCATGCTGTTCGCCGTTGCCACCATCGCCACCCTCTTCGCCTGGTACGGGCTGGGGACCTGGCTGCCGAACCTCATGCAGCTTGCGGGCTACAACCTGGGCTCCGCCCTGACCTTCGCCCTGGCCCTGAACCTCGGTGCCGTGGCCGGATCCGTTATTACCGCCTGGGCGGGGACTCGCTTCGGACCAATTCCGACGGCGATCGCGGCAGCCGCCGTCGCCGCCGTCGCGCTGGTGGTGCTGGTGAGCGGGCCCTCCGTCTCCATCGTCTACCTGATGCTGGTCCTGGCCGGCGTCGGAACCCACGGCACGCAGTGCCTCATCATCGCCGCGGTAGCCAGCCACTATCCCGCCCACCTGCGGGGAACGGCACTTGGCTGGGCGCTCGGCACGGGCCGGATTGGCGCCGTCGTAGCTCCCCAGGTGGGTGGCCTCCTGCTGGCTGCCGGGCTGGGCGTCAATTCCAACTTCCTGGCCTTCGCAGGTGCCGCCGGCATCGCAGCAGTCCTGCTGGCCGCCGTCGGCATCAACCTCAAATCAAAACTCTCAACTTCCCACTCAACCCCAACAACAGGAGTTAGCAATGTCTGAGCACGCCACGTCCACCGATGTCCTGGTGATCGGAGGGGGAATGGCCGGGCTGGCCGGCGCCCTCGCACTGCGCGAGAACGGTGCCAACGTGACCCTGGTGGAGCGCGCCCCCGAATTCGGCGAGGTGGGCGCCGGGCTGCAGATGGCGCCCAACGCCTCCCGCGTCCTCAAGCGCTGGGGCCTGCTGGAAAAGGCGCTGGAAATCGGCGTCCAGCCCAAACACCTGGTGTTCCGCGACGCCGTCACCGGCGAGGAACTCACCCGCCAGACCCTCAACGGGGAATTCGAGGAGCGCTACGGCGCGCCCTACGTGGTGATCCACCGCAGCGACCTGCACCGGGTGCTGCTGGAGGGCTGCGAGGCGGCGGGCGTCAAGCTGGTGAACGATGTCACGGTGGAGAGTGTGGAAACGGTGGGCGGCCGCGGCGTGGCACACACCCTGGCCGGCGTGGACTTCGAAGCCGACGTCGTGATCGGCGCCGACGGCCTCCGGTCCACCCTGCGCCCGCTCGTTGCCGATGATGAGCCCGTGTCCTCGGCCTACGTTGCATACCGTGGCACCGTTCCCATCACTGAGAACACCCCGAAGGCGGACCTTGAGGACGTCATCGTCTACCTCGGGCCGGACTGCCACCTGGTGCAGTACCCGCTGCGCAAGGGCGAACTGCTCAACACTGTGGCAGTCTTCAAGTCGCCGTCCTTCGAACGCGGCGAAGAGCAGTACGGGGGAGTGGACGAGCTCGAGGCCGCCTACAAGGACTGCGTCCCGGCTGTGCAGGAAGCGCTGAAGAACCTGGCCACCGGCATCCGCTGGCCCATGTACGACCGCGACCCGATCGAGAACTGGGTTGCCGGCCGGATGGTGCTGATGGGCGACGCCGCGCACCCCATGCTCCAGTACCTGGCCCAGGGCGCCTGCCAGGCCCTTGAGGACGCGGCAGCGCTGCAGGATGCCACGGTCGGCACTGTTTTCACAGGCGAGGGAATCAGGCCCGAAGCGTGGGATGTGGCCCTCCGCGAGTTCAATGATGTTCGCGCCGGGCGCACCGCCCGCGTCCAGCGCACCGCCCGCGTGTGGGGCGAGTCCTGGCACGTGTCCGGCCTGGCCCGCACCCTCCGCAACCTGCTGTTCAAGAGCCGAAAGGACAACAACTTCCAGTACAACGACTGGCTGTACGGGCAGGATGGCGACGGCGTTCCCTCCGTTACCGCCAAGCGTGTTGCCGAGAAGGCAGCGGCGTAGGGGCGTCAGTACACCCCCTTTAGTTGGTGCCTGCTGTGGGACTTGGTCCCGTTACCGCCAAGCGTGTTGCCGAGAAGGCAGCGGCGTAGGGGCGTCGAGCCAGAATTCAGGCCCTGGACAAAGTCCAGGGCCTGAATTCCTTAACGCTGCCGTCCCGCCGTCGTCGTAACGCTCGCTCGTCGTAACCCTTCGTCGTCGTAACCCTTCGTCGTCGACCTTGCCGGTGGGCTGAACTGGACACGTAGCTGATTCGCTCGCTTGGCGTTAGGTGCGGGCAAACCGCTGGAGGTAGAGGAACAGTCCAAGGAATGCGATTACACCCAGCAGCGGCCCAGCCCAGGTGGCTGCCGGCGTGCCGCGGATGAGTAGTGCCCCGGCTCCGAAAAGGCTTCCGATAACACCGGCACCGGCACCGGCACCGGCACCGGGACCGGCACCAGCACCGGGACCGGCAAGCCCGGCTTGGGTCTTCCGGACAGCCTGGCGGTACCGGACGCTGCGCAGGACGACGATGAGGATGAAGGCTCCACCCACGAACAGAGGCCAAGGCCAATCTGCCATGGCCACAACGCTCACGGTGAACCCGTACGTGGCTGCCAATGCCAACCAGTGGTTCCTTCCGACGGCGTTGGTGCTCATCAGCATCCCCCTTTGAAGTCCATGCGGTAAACATACCTACCCCGCTGAGGAGTTCACGGGCGCTGATGGGCAAGTGATCTGCAGCGCCCGTTGATTCTGCGCCTTCAGCGCAAAGCAAAAGGCCCTGCCTTCCTCAGTTATCAGGAAAAGCAGGGCCTCGCTACATGGCGGTGACGGTGGGATTTGAACCCACGTTGGCTTTGACACCAAACAACATTTCGAGTGTTGCACCTTCGGCCGCTCGGACACGTCACCAACCTCAATAGGGTACCGGAGCAAGGCGTGCATCCCCAAAACGGGATTGTCGGGAGGAGCTCCCGCTGCCCTGGCAAAGAGGCCGGAAAAGATTTTTACAATTCTTTTCAGCCGGGGTGCACCGGACCCCTTAAATGTCAGACCCTCGCATGAAGATGGATTTATGGAAGGCAATCCGGTGGTGGTGGAGGCGGAGGCAGCGGTTGACGCTTCTGTGGCTGCTTTTACGGCCGTGCTCGCGGGCGGCGGTGCGGCTGTTTCCGGTCCGTCCGGTTCTGGCGCTGCTGTTGCCGGTTCGCCTGTTTCTGGCGCTGCTGTTTCCGGGTCGCCTGCTTCCGGTCTTGGGGGTGGGGTTGATGATGATCCGTTGCAGCGGGTTGCTGATGGGGCGTTGGATGTCCTTGCCGGGGTGGCGCGGTCGGAGGCGAAGCTGGCGGCGGTGAAGGCGCAGGCGGTTCAGGTGTTGGCTGCCGCCACGAGTGTGCTGAACGGTCCGCCGTCCTCCCCGCAGGAGGCAACGGCCCAGGACCGGAGCCTGGTGGCCGAGGTCGGCTGTGCACTGGCCATCGGTGACCGCGCCGCCGGCGCCCTGTTGGCCGAGTCCCACGCCCTGACCACGATCCTGCCCCGAACCCTCGCCGCTTTGCAGGGCGGTTCTATCTCCTGGCAGCACGCCCGGGAAATGGTGAACCAGACCGTGGGCCTTGACCGGGCCGGAGCAGCCGCTTTGGAGAAGTTTTTCCTGGACCCGGACACGCCACGGCCGGCCGGTGCGGCGACGATCGGGGAGATGCCGGCCTACCGGTTCAAGGCCAAGGCCCGGACGTGGCGGGAACGCCACCATCCCGAGTCGCTGGAGAAGCGCCATATCAAGGCCGCGGCGGACCGGCGGGTCGAATACCGGCCTGACCAGGACGGCATGGCATGGCTCTCCGCTTGTTTGCCCGCGCACCAGGCTCTGGCAGGCTGGAACCGCCTAAACGCTCTCGCGCGGGCCGCACAAGGACCCAACGAACCCCGCACCCTCACCCAACTCCGGACCGACAAATTCGCCCAAGCCATCCTCACCAGCGGAACCAGTGCAACCTTCCATGCAGACAACAGTGCAGGTAACGGCGAGGAAGCAAGCGACAGCGACGGAGCCGGCGCAGGAACCGGTGCTGGCCTGCTTTCCCCGGGGATCCGGGCCCAGGTCCTGGTCACCGTGCCGGTGTTCTCGCTGATGGGCCTGACGGAGGAGCCGGCGGTGCTGGACGGGTTCGGCCCCGTTCCGCCGTCCATGGCGAGGGACCTGGTCGCGAACGGGGCCGATGCGTTCCACCGCGTCCTGGTCGATCCGAGGGACGGGGCCCCGCTGGAGATCGGCCGGACCAGCTACCGGGTCACCAAAGCCATGCGGAACTGGCTGCGGATGCGGGACGGCAAATGCCCCTTCCCCGGCTGCAACAACCCGTCGTTGGATAACGAGGCAGACCACCTCCTCGCCTGGCACCACGGCGGAACCACCGGCATCAGCAACCTCGGACAAACCTGCCCGAAACACCACAAACTCCGGCACACCACCGGCTGGAAACCAACACCAGCCACCAAAAACCAACCACCCGGCTGGACCTCACCCACCGGCCGCCACTACAAAAGCGAACACCAAGACTGGCAACCACCCCACTGGCCGGAATCTGTCCTGTCGGCCTCCGGGGAAGAGTTCAGGATCCCTGAGGATCTTTCCGAAGCCGTGCCTCCGCCTGATGAACTCTCGCAGCGGCGCCAGTTCCCGGGCTACCTCTCCGAGGTCAAGGCTTCTGCCGACGATCTTGCCTTCGAGAGTCTGTTTCCCCACGACGAGTTTCCCGAAGACACTTTTGCTGACTGGTTCCTGCCCGGATACCGGCAGCCGAAGGACCCCCTGTCCGAAGAGGCCTGGTGGGTGGTGGCTGGCGAAGGAGTTCCTGCCGCCCCCTGATGGAGGGCGCGGCGGGGTGATGACCATCCGCTGGCGGCCGAGGAAGGGCACTACGGTTCTGTTGCGAACGGGCAGTACGCTTCCCTTTCGAAAGAGCAATACGGTTCCCGATCCGGCGGCAATTGCACAGGCCTACACCCACAAGGGCGCAAGCCAACTTTCGCGGTACACGCCAGGAGGGCTAGATTCATCAGCAAGATGACTCATCAAACCAGTCCCACGCACGCAACCGCCTACTGGACCGCGGCCAAGGAACACGGCGAGCTCCGGACTGAGGACCTTCCCGCGCCCGGCCCAAGCGAAGCCCTGGTGCGTACCCTCTACTCCGGGATCAGCAAAGGCACCGAGATGGTGGTCCACGCCGGCGCAGTCCCGCCCCGGGTGGCCGAGGAGATGCGGGCTCCCCGCCAGGAGGGTGAGTTCCCGGGGCCGGTGAAATTCGGATACCTGTCCGTGGGTGTTATCGAGGAAGGGCCGGAAGGTTGGCCGGGGCAGCGCGTCTTCTGCCTCAACCCCCACCAGGACCGCTATGTGGTGCCCGTCAGTTCACTCACCAGGATCCCCGACGACGTCCCCTCCTCCCGCGCAGTGCTTACGGGAACGGTGGAAACCGCGGTCAATGCACTGTGGGAGGCCGGCCCGCGCCTGGGAGACCGGGTCGCGGTGGTGGGCGCAGGCCTTGTGGGCGGCATGGTGGCCACCCTGCTGAGGACCTTTCCCCTGGAACGCCTGCAACTGGTGGACCTTGATCCGGGACGGAAAAAACTCGCGGATACCCTGGGCGTCGACTTTGCCCATCCGGATGACGCCCTTTCCGACTGCGACATCGTGTTTCACTGCTCGGCCTCGCAGGAGGGATTGGAGCGGAGCCTGCAGCTCGCGGGTGACGAAGCGGACGTCATCGAAATGTCCTGGTACGCCAACCGCGGGGTCACCCTGCCGCTGGGGGAGGACTTCCATGCCCGGCGCCTGTCCATCAGGGCAAGCCAGGTGGGAGTGGTGGCACGGGCGCGCAGGCACCGCAGGACCAACGCCGACCGCCTGAACCTCGCCGTCTCGCTGCTGAAGGATCCGGTCTTCGACGCCTTCCTCACCGGCACGTCGCCGTTCGCCGAACTGCCGGGCGTGGTGCAGGACCTCGCTGACGGCAAGCTCGACGCCTTGTGCCACGTCATTGAGTACCCCGGCAACGAAAACGCCAAGAACCCCGCCCGAGAAGACCAGAGGTAAACCATGTTCAGCCTGACTGTCCGACGCCACTTCATGATCGCCCACAGCCTTCCGCGCAATGTTTTTGGGCCGGCCCAGGCCCTGCACGGGGCAACGTTTGTTGCGGAGGTGAGCTTCCGCCGTCAGACGCTCAACGACGACGCGATCGTGCTGGACATCGGCGCGGCCGGGACCATGATCGAGGAGGCGCTGGCAGGCCTGAACTACCGGAACCTGGACGAGCACCCCGAATTCGCGGGCAAGCTCAGCACCACGGAAGCGCTGGCGGAGTACGTTGCCACATCCGTGGCGGAAAAGCTGAAGGATGACGACGACGGCGGCCAGATCGCCGGGATCGACGTCACCCTGCGCGAGAACCCGGACGCCTGGGCCGCCTACTCGCTGGACCTTCCAGCCGCCTGATCCCATGGACCGCATCCGCTTGCTGGTTCCCGGCAACATCCACCATCATTCCGGTGGAAACATCTACAACGCGCGGCTGGTGCAGGGGCTGAAGGTCCTGGGAGTGGACGTGGAGGTGCTCCCCGTCGAAGGCTCCTGGCCCTACGCCAGTGCCCACGCCCGACGCCGGCTGGGCAGCGTCCTCGGGGCGTGGGAAACCGGACGCGACGCGGAACAACCGGGTACCGTGACCCTTGTCGACGGGCTCATTGCCATGGGCGCGCCGGATGAGCTCGAATTCGCGGCCAAGGCCGGACGAAAGACATGGGTATTGGTGCATATGCCTGCCCCGGAACATCACGAGCGTGAAGCACGGTCCCTCCGGGCTGCCACCGGCGTGGTGTGCACCAGCACCTGGGCCAGGAAAGTCCTGGAAGAACGCCACGGACTCCATGGGCTCAAGGTCGCACTCCCAGGCACCGACCCTGCGCCGTTGGCCGAGGGGTCCGCGCCGCCCCACATGGTCATAGTGGCTGCGCTCCTGCCCAATAAGGACCAGCTGCTCACGGTCTCCGCGCTGGCACTGCTTCAGGACCTTGAGTGGACAGCGTCGTTTGTCGGGTCAGACCAGGCAGACGGGGATTACGCACAAAAGGTTAAAGCCGCAGTAGAAATGCACGGCATGGACGGGCGGATCCAGTTCACCGGTGAGCTGGCCGGTGAAGCACTGGAAATCGAATGGCGTGGGGCGGACCTCAGCCTCCTGGTGTCCCGTGCCGAGGCGTTCGGCATGGTGGTCACCGAATCACTCGCCCGCGGCATCCCCGTAGTGGTGCGCGACGGTACAGGCGCCGTCGAGGCCTTGCAGCTGGGAACGGCGGGGAAGGACGACGACGGCGGCGCGCTTCCGGGAGCGAAGGTAGCCTTCCCGGCGGATGATGATCCTGCAAATCCTGCCCTGCTGGCCCAGGCACTTCGGCACTGGCTGGAAGATGCCGGGACCCGGGATGCCTGGCGGGCACGGGCGCTGGAAGCAAGAGGAGCCCTGCCGGGCTGGGAACAGCCGGCGGCCCACGTGCTGGCCGCAATCAGGGGACGACGCTGACAGCCTGGGCGTGAATCAGAGCCGCGAGCGGTGCCCGGCGAAGAACTCACGCAGCAAGGCGGCGCACTCGGCCTCGCGCACGCCCGGATACACCTCAACCCAGTGGTTCAGGCGCCTCTCGCGGAGCACATCGAACACCGACCCCGCAGCTCCTGCCTTCTCGTCCCAGGCGCCGAAGACCACCCGGGGGATTCGTGCCAGGACAATCGCTCCGGCGCACATGGCACAGGGTTCGAGGGTGACCACCAGTGTGCAGTCGGCGAGCCGCCAGCCGTCTCCGCTGCCGCCGTCGAGCAGGGAAACCTGGCGCAGTCGTTCCGCCGCCTCGCGGATGGCAACTACCTCTGCGTGGGCGGTGGGGTCTCCAAGCTCTTCCCGCTGGTTCCGCCCGGAACCCAGCACTGCGCCGTCGGGCCCAATGACCACGGCCCCGATGGGCACGTCCTCGGTGTCGAGGGCGCGATGGGCCTCGGCGAGGGCGAGGCCCATCCACGCGTGGTGTTTCTTATCTGCGGAGACCATGGCTCAATGATAGTTTCGAAGGATACCCAGAGCCCGTGACGCACATCCGCCGGGAGGCACAGTGAGCACAGTCCGAGACCGCGTGGACAAGTGGATCAAGCCGTACGCCGCCTTGTGGCTGACCATGATCATCGGCGGATCGCTGGTGATTGCCCTGGCGCTCCTGGGTGCCGAGGTCTACTCGGACGTCGTGGACGAGGAAGGCCTGGCGAGCCTTGATATTCCTGCGTTGGAATACTCGCAGTCGTTGCGGAACCCCGAGGTGGACGCCTTCGCCACGGGCTTCACCAACGTCGGCGGCGGGATCGGCATGCCCATCCTGGCGAGCATCCTCACCGCCTGGCTGACCTTCCTGAGCAGGACGTGGCGGCCCATTGTTCTGGTGGGCGGGGCAGCCCTGGTCTCCACCCTGGCCACCACCCTGGGCAAGCGGCTTGTCGGCAGGACCCGTCCGGACCACTCCGAGGCCGTCCCGCCCTTCGAGACCTCGCCGTCCTTTCCCAGCGGCCACACCCTGAACACCACCGTGGTGATAGGCGTCCTGATCTACCTCATGTGCCTGCAGTTCCAGGTGCTCTGGGCCAGGATTGCGGCCATCACGGTGGGGACGATCTTCATCGTCGCCATGGGTTTGAGCCGGGTCTTCCTGGGACACCACTGGATGACGGACGTCATGGCGGGCTGGTTCCTGGGGCTGGCGTGGGTGGGCATCGTGATCCTGGCCCACAGGCTGTTCCATGTGATGCGGCGGCGTGAACACGCAGGCCCGGCGCCCACCTTCGAACATCCGGTCCTGCGCGAGGACCACTCCGGGGACGAGGAAAGCACCACCGGTACCGCCCCGAAGGAGAACGACGGCGGTGCCCCGCCAAGGGTCGACGACGGCGCTTCCCAGTCGGGAACGGGCAGCGGGCGGCAGGGGAGCGGCCCGGCGGCCGGGTGATAGTTTTGACCCATGCGCACTCTCGTTGTGGACCACCCGCTGGTCGCCCATAAGCTCACCGTCCTGCGGGACAAGAACACTCCGTCCCCGGTTTTCCGGCAGCTGACGGAGGAGCTGGTGACCCTCCTTGCCTACGAGGCCACGCGAGAAGTCCGCACCGAGCCCGTCACCATCGAAACTCCTGTCAGCACGACCGTGGGCACCGCGTTCACCAAGCCCACCCCGCTGGTGGTCCCCATCCTTCGTGCAGGCCTGGGCATGCTGGAAGGCATGACCAAGCTGGTCCCAACCGCTGAAGTGGGCTTCCTGGGCATGGCCCGTGACGAGGAAACCCTGGACATCATCACCTACGCCGAGCGACTCCCCGAGGATCTCACCGACCGGCAGATCTTCGTGCTGGATCCCATGCTTGCCACCGGCGGAACACTGCGCGAAGCCATCAAGTTCCTGTTCAAGCGTGGCGCCTCGGATGTCACGTGCATCTGCCTGCTCGCCGCGCCGGAGGGCCTGGCCAAGCTGGAGGAAGAACTCTCCGGCGCAAACGTCACCATCGTCCTGGCATCCATCGACGAGAAGCTCAACGAGAAGTCCTACATCGTTCCGGGCCTGGGAGACGCGGGCGACCGCCTGTACGGCATCGCAGGCTAGGACTCAAGCCTTTCCCGCTTCCCGCCGCAAGGCTTAGCCTGTGCGCATGGACTGGAAACTGGAACTCGTTTTTGTGCCCGTGTCTGATGTGGACCGGGCCAAGGACTTCTACGTCAACAAGGTGGGCTTCAACGCCGATTTCGACGCGCGGCCCAGCGACTCCATCAGGTTCGTGCAGCTGACCCCGCCAGGGTCTGCCTGCTCCATCTGCATAGGGGAAGGGCTCACGGATGCGCCGCCCGGCACAGGCTCAAACCTGCAGCTCGTGGTCAATGACATCCAGGCCGCCCATGCGCAGCTGAAGGCCAACGGGGTGGACGTCAGCGATGTGGACGTGCAGGACTGGGGCCATTTTGTGTACTTCGCCGATCCTGACGGGAACCGGTGGGCGGTCCAGTACATCCCGGGCCGGGACGCGCTGGACCGCGAGGGGAAAGCTGCCTCGGTTTAGTACCAGTTGTTGGCGTAGTGGAAGTTCAGTGCTCCACACGGCGACTGGTAGCGCTCCTGGATGTAGTTCAGGCCCCAATTGATCTGCGTACGGTAATTGGTGCGGTAGTCGGCGCCCGCGCTGGCCATCTTTTCGGCAGGCAGGGACTGCACAATGCCATAGGCGCCGCTGCTCGGGTTGGTGGCCGTGGTGGTCCAGTCCGATTCCTTGGTCCACAGGGTCTGCAGGCACTGCATCTGGTCCGCGGCCCAGCCGTAGGAGGCCAGCTGGCCGGCGGCGTAAGCCTGTGCCCCTGCGGGGTCATTGACCGCGACGACGGGTGCAGGCTCCGGAGCGGGGGCAGGCGCAGGTGCGGGTTCAGGCTCCGGGGCCGGCGCGGGTGCAGGCTCGGGAGCGGGAGCAGGGGCCGGTTCGGCTGCCTGCGGGACCACGTTGATCGGCTCAGCCGCAGGAGCGGGGGCCGGGTTCGCCTGGATTTCGCTCTTTTCGATGCTCAGCTTCGACTGTGCCTCAGCCGCCTGAGTCTCCGTGGCTGCCACCTGCACTGCGGTGTCGGTAGCCTGGCCCGCGGCTCCAACACCTACAAGAAGGGCGCCGGACGCTGCGAGGATCGCAGCGCGCTGGCCGAAGGACGGAATTTTGCCTGACGTGCGCGGGACACCAGCTTCAGAGCCTGGTTTCGGGCGTGCTTTAGTAAGGAACTTAGACATGATGGATCGCCTCTCACACCTGCGGAGTTAGCTGTCGGGTTCGGATGAGGGCATCCGGCCACACGGAAAGATCACGTGCTGGCTTAACCCCAAGGGCAGTTGAGTGCCCGGGACTGTTGGGTCCCCCGCCTCTGCCTATGCTCAAGCGGAATCCGGGAAGCGGCAGAGCTTGGCGTCATCCGGATATGCGGCCCGAACGGGAACCGCACCCAATCGACGGTACAGGAGAGCAGCGCTTAAGTCACATTTTGGTAACAGGGATCACGCTGACGGCGCGCCGTCTTGCGTCTCTCCGTGCACAAGCGGGAGCTGAAGCGCGAACTGGGTGCGGCCGGGCTGTGATGTCACCGTGACCTTGCCCCCGTGGGCCTCAACAATGGATTCCACGATGGACAGCCCCAGGCCGCTGGTTCCTTCCGTGCCGGATACGCCAAGCCCGCCGGCCTTGCCTGTCCGGGCCGCGTCTGCGCGGGCGAAGCGTGCGAAGACCTGGTCCACGAAGTCCGGCGGAATGCCCCCGCCGTCGTCCGTTACCGTTACCACCGCGGCACCCTCCGGCGTCTTCCCCACCCCGGTGACCACGGTGGTCCCCGGCGGCGTGTGCTTGCGCGCGTTGGACAGCAGGTTCATCAGCACCTGCCGCAGCTGGGACGGGTCCCCTTCCACCACAACAGGCTCGTCGGGGAGCTCCAGCCGCCAGGTGTGCCCGGGCGCCATGACCTTTTCATCACTGACGCCTTCCACCACCAGCTGGTTCAGGTCCACCTCGCTGAACTTCAAAGGCTGGCCCTCATCCAGCCGCGCCAGCAGCAGCAGGTCCTCCACCAGTGCAGTCATCCGCTGGGACTGGCTTTGCACCCTGGCCAGCGACTTCTCCCCGTCAGGAGTGAAGTGTTCCGTCATCCGCATCAGTTCCGTATAGCCGCGGATGGCGGTCAGCGGCGTGCGGAGCTCATGGGAAGCGTCCGCCACGAACTGCCGGACCTTGGTTTCGCTCTTCTGCCGTGCCTGCAGCGCGTTGGCCACATTGTCCAGCATCAGGTTCAGCGCGTGGCCCACGCTGCCCACCTCCGTTGCGGGATTGGAGTTCGACGGCGGCACGCGCACCGCAAGCGCCACCTCGCCGGCATCCAGCGGCAGCTTTGAAACGCGGGTGGCAACCTCCGAGAGCTGCTCAAGGGGCTTCATGGTGCGGCGGATCAGTACGGTTCCCACCAGGCCGATCAGGAGAAGGCCGCCCAGTGAGACGAAAACGAACGTCCACACCAGGGACGCGAGCGTGCTCTCCTTGGCGGCCAGGGGGAGTCCTGTCACCAGGACGTCACCAAAGTTGGTCTGGATGGCCACCAGCCGGTAGTCGCCGGTGGACAGCGTCCTGTCCACCGGCTGCACGTTGGCTGGCAGGGCCAGCAGGACCTGTTTGTCCTCCGTGGACAAGGGGGAGCGCGTGGCATTCGAGGTGAGGAAACCGCCGCTGTTGACCTGGCCGTTGAGGATCCGGGCGTTGAGGGTTCCAACGCTCTGGCCGCGGGCGTCCAGGGGATCCCGGCCGTTAAAGCCGCCCGAGGGAGGGCGGCCGGGATCGTTGGAACGGGCTGCGGCCTGGCTTAGCTGCTCATCGAGTTGCCGGGTGAGGAACTCGTCCATCGAGGCATAGCTCGCCACGCCAACCGCCCCGCAAATGGCAACCAGCAAGGTCATGGCCAGGAGGACAAGGCGGGTCCGCAGGTGCCAGGTGCCGGGCTTCAGCCAGCTCCGGGGCTGCGGCTCCGTACTGTGCGCGGACGCCATCGCTTTCCTACTCCGCCGGCTTGATGACGTATCCGGCGCCGCGCACGGTGTGGATCATGGGCGGATGGACGGCGTCCACCTTTTTGCGCAGATAGGAAATGTAGAGTTCCACGATGTTGGCCTGGCCGCCGAAGTCGTAGTTCCAGACCCGGTCCAGGATCTGCGCTTTGCTGATGACGCGCTTCGGGTTTTCCATAAGGTAGCGGAGCAGCTCGAATTGGGTGGCTGTCAGCTGGAGCTCTTCACCCGCACGGGTCACCTCACGGGTGTCAACGTTGAGGACCAGGTCTCCCACCACCAGCTCGGCGGTGTCCATCGCGGCCACACCCGACCGCTGGACCAGGCGGTGCAGGCGGAGCAGGACCTCCTCCATGCTGAACGGCTTGGTGACGTAGTCGTCGCCGCCGGCCGCGAGGCCAACGATCCGGTCCTGGACCGCGTCCTTGGCGGTGAGGAACAAAGCGGGAACCTCGGGCGCAAAGGCACGGATCCGGCCCAGGACCTCGACGCCGTCGAAACCGGGGATCATGACGTCCAGGACAAGCACGTCAGGGCGGAAGTCCTTGGCCACTTTCACTGCCCCGGGGCCGTCGGCAGCAACCGCCACGGACCAGCCGGCCATGCGCAGCCCCATACTCATGAGCTCGGAAAGGCTAGGCTCGTCATCCACCACCAGCGCCCTGATGGGGGAGCCGTCCGGATGCGTGAGCGTGGGGAGGTTGTTTGTCATGGAGTGGGAGGTGGCCATGGAACAACTCTCCGATCAATGGTTTAAGCCCGGCTATGGCGTTCCTGTGCGCAAGCTGTGAATCCCAGCCTAGCGAGCTGGATCCGTGGAGGGTCCCAGGCGTGTCATCCCCGCGTCCGCGGCCGCCCGGACGCGGACATTCAAGCGGCGGCATATCGGGCTTCGGTAACCCCAACATCCGCTCCGCACACAATTTTTTCTGTCCAAAAGCGGGGGCGGCTGGACACGCCACCAGGGCGAAGAGCGAGATTCCGCTATCAGACGCTCTGGTGAACGAATCTACCGCTGGCCCCACTTCGATCGAACAATATTCTGTCCAGCACCAATAAGAAGGCAGAATGCCGGATAACAACCGTTATTTTTTACGGCGTCCAGAATTGTGATTTGGAGCACTATCGCGGAATCTGTCTCATTATTCGGACGATCGCGTCCATTGTTACTTGCAAGTTGCCATTGTTACGCTGCACACTTCCAATGTGAACAAGAACTCAACAGCACCTGCAGCCGCAGAATATTGGCCCAGCACATCCGCTGCTGCCGACATGCGCTGTTGTCGAATGCACGCCTGACCTTCCCACCCTCCGAAGTTCTTAGGCATTCGCCCCCAGCCCAGCGTCGGGCGCCCCTCCCCAGTTCGCATTGCGGGGATTCCCAGCATTCGGGCCGCGATGACGGCCATTCACATTGAGGTAAGCATTCCATGTCAGTTGCATCCGGATACGTCCACATTTCTGTCCGTAACGCCGCCAAGGCCGGCCAGCCCTCGGGCCTCCGCCCCGGGTTTGGACCGCGACCCGCCCTGGCTCCATCATCATCTGGAAGCAGCTTCCCCTCCCAGGGCTACGCGCCGCAGGGCTTCAACCCCAGCTCCTACGGGCAGCTCCGTGCGGTCCAGCCCGCAGAGGCGGCACCCATGACCGTCCCCACTCCCGTGGTGGCCGGTCCAAACACTGTCCGGCCCGTAGCCAACGACAACGTTGCCCGCGGCTTTGTCCTCTACATGGGCATTGACGAGGAAACGGCGGCAGCGGCCGGAACCTCCATCGCCAAGCTGGCCCAGGAGATCCGCGCCTACGCCCAGTCCCTCGTGTCCGGCGCCGAAAGCTACGCAGCAGTTGCCGTTGCCCCGGCCGGCACACCCGGTTCCGCGCTCGACGTCGTCCGTTCCACCTTCGGTGACCCCACCGTCAACGCCCGCCAGCGCACCGAGGCCCCGCGTCCGTCGCAGGCACAGGAGCCGCGTCCGTCCGGCGTCCTGATCGACCTGGCACGCCGCGAAGTCCACCTGGATGGCGAGTCGCTCAACCTGACGTTCAAGGAGTTCGAGCTCCTGAACTACCTCGTGGAGAACGGCACCCGCACCGTAGGGCGCGACGAACTCCTTGAGGGGCTGTGGCGCAACGCCGAAGAGGTGCCCAACGAGCGCACCATCGACGTCCACATCCGCCGGCTCCGCTCCAAGCTGGGCCGCCTTGCCAACACCGTGCGCACAGTCCGCGGCCAGGGGTACCGGTTCTACGAGCACCCCGAAGTTGTTGTCTGGGCCGCTCCGGAGTACTCGATCTAGCGATTACCTCCGCCGCCCCCGGGGCATGTACCTCCGCCGCCCCCGGGGCATGTGCCTCCGCGGCTCTTGGCATGTTCGCTAGGCTGGGGCCATGAGTGAGCACCATCTTCGACGGCTTGTGATCATGCGGCATGCCAAGGCCGACTGGCCGGGCGGGGTGGCTGACCACGAGCGTCCGCTGGAGGAACGGGGCCACCGCGAGGCTCCGCTTGCCGGCCGGTGGCTGCTCAAGCACAACATCGTGCCGGACTTCATCCTCTGCTCCAGTGCCCTGCGGACCAGGCAGACCTGCACGTGGGTGTGCTCAGAGCTGGGGGACAAGGCGCCCACGCCCAAGCTTGAGGACGGGCTGTACGCTGCGTCGGCGCTCCGGATGCTGACGGTCATCAACCATGTTCCGGATACAGTCACCACGCTGATGCTGATCTCACACCTGCCCGGGGTGCAGGACCTTGCCATGCACCTGGCCTCGCGCGACTCAGACCACGACGCCTACATGGACGCCGCCACCAGATACCCCACCAACGCCCTCACAGTCCTTGAGACTGAAAAGTCATGGGCGGAGCTGGACGGGCAGGACGCGCGCATCACCAGGTTCAAGGTCCCCCGCGCGCATTAACTCGCCCATCAACTAAAGCTCCAGCGGCGACCCTGCCGCCTGGGGTCAGCGCCGGGGCGCGGGCTTCGCGCCCGTTGCCGACGACGGATTCCTGGCTGGAGAGGCCGACGACGACGGTCGCCTGGCAGGGACGGAAGGCACCCGCGCGGGTGCGCGGAGGCCCCCTTCGCCCTGGATGCCTGTGCCTCCACCGCCTGCGCGCGCTGCCGGCCTGCGCTGGGCCGGACCCTTGGCAGCCGGGCGGGCCGCCGTCGTCGTGCGTCTGTTCCCCGCTGCGCCCCTTCGTGGCCTGCCCTGCCCTTGCCTGCTTTTGCTGGCCGCTGTGCGCAGCCGGTGCCCCCGCGGCCAGGCCGCACCGAGGAACAGGACACAGAGCGTTGCCAGGGCTGCAGCGGCAGCGCCGAAGAAGTAGTTGTCCGGGTCGCCGGTGGGGAGCGGTGTGCCGAAGACCGAGGGCTCGCCGGCAAAGGCCAGCTCCCACGTGCTGACAAACGCGAGGGAGAAAGCCACTGTAAAGCTGGTTCCGGCGCCCGCAGCCAGCAGGGCAAAGCGGCGTCCCCGGTTCAGGATTTCGATAATGCACGCCAGGCACGCCAGCGCCAGGACACCGAGGAACGCCACGAACACCGGCTCGGCGAGCGTCATTCCGGTCAGCACCAGCAGGCCGGCCGCAACAATGCCCGCAATGACCGCGAACTTTCCGCTTTTCCCCATACGCTCCATCATCCCCGAGGACCGGGTTGCTGCAGCACGTAGCCGCGCATGATGGCCATGATTGCCGCAACGCTTTGGTCACGGGTGCGCTCAGGGTGGTACGTCTGGCGGTCGAGACCCACGACAAAGCAGGCACCGAAGATTGCGGTCTCGAGGCTGCCCCGCGAAACGGTGCTGTCCACGGGGTAGGCCTGAGCCACCCTTTCCACTGCCTCCCCAATCACTGCCAGCAGCTCGCCCCGCAGGACAGCGAACGTGCCCTGCCACTCACTGGGCGTACGCCAGTTCTCGCTGACCCAGAGCCGGGCGAAGGACGGGTATTCGGACATGAAGTCCAGGGCCTGTCCGATCATTGCCTCCATCGCGAGCAGGGGGTCCCCGGACACGGCGGTGGCTGCCCCCTGGGCCGCGGCCTCCTGGCCCGGTGCATCCTGGAGGCGTGCCTTCAGGATGTCCACTCCGTGGCGGAGCAGCTGCGCAATGAGCTCCGATTTGCTGCCGAAGTTGTAGTAGACGGTCCCCTTGGAGACGCCCGCGGCAGCTGCGATCTCATCAACGGTGACCCCCGCTGCGCCCCGCTCGCCGATGAGCTCCATGGAGGCGTCGAAGAGTTTCTGTCGGGTGGCGGTGGTCCTGGCGGGTCGAAGGGTCTTCACTGGTCCCGGCGATCCGGTGTTCATACCGCGATCTCGGGCTTCAGCGTCTTCAGTGTCCAGTACTTGTTCCTGCGCACGGCCAGCGTGGACATGGCCACGCCCAGGGCGGTGTAGCCCGCCAGGCCCAAAACGGTGGGGGCGATCATGGACAGGTCAGCACCATAAATGAGGTGTCTCATGCCGGTCACCACGTAGCCCATGGGGAGGATTTCATGCACTGCGTGGAGCGGCTGCGGCGTGGTCTGCCAGGGGAACGTGCCGCCCGAGGACACCAGTTGCAGGACCAGCAGAATGAGCACCACGAGTTTGCCTGGCGACCCAAGCAGCGCAACAACGCCCTGGATGATCGCACTGAACGCCATGGCCGCCGCAAGCATGAACAGCCACATCAGCACAGGATGCGCGGGATCGAGTCCCAGGGCGAGGTTTACCACGAGGGTGAGGAGGCTTGCCTGCACCACCGAAACCGCCAGGAACGGCAGCCAGCCGCCAACGGCGATCTTCCAGGACGGGGCATTGGAGGCCAACGCCCGCTGGGTAATGGGACGCATGGCCTGGACCAGCATGAAGATGCCGATCCACAAGGCGAGGGTGAGGAAGAACGGCGCCAGCCCGGCACCGTAGGACTCTGCCTTGGCCTGCGAGACGTTGCTGACCGCAACGGGGTCGGCCATGACGCGGGACAGGTTGCTCTTCTGGGCATCATCCGGGTTGGGCACCTGCCCGGCGCCCTTGCCGATCTCATCCGCCAGGGTCCGCGAACCGTCCGCCGCCGTGACGGTGCCGTCCGCCAGCCGGGCCGCACCGTCGTCCACCTTGCGGGCTCCCTCGGCCAGCCGGCCTGCGCCGTCGAGGGCCGCCTGCTGGCCGGTGGCCAGCGCGGCCGCCCCGGTGTGGAGCTGGTCGGCACCGGAGGAAGCCTGGGAAACGGCGTCCCTCAGGGCGGGCGTGCCCGCAGCAAGCTGGGCAGCGCCGGTACTCACGGCTTCGGCGCCGGAGGCCAGCTGCTGGATCTGTGCCGCATCTGCCTGGATCTTCGTCCTGGCGGCTGCCACCGGACTCGAACCGGCCGCGGCGTCAAGATCCGCCACGATCCTGTCCGCCTGCTCCTGGGTCAGGACGCCTTCTGCGACGAGCCTGCTGTTCGATCCCACCACCCGTTCCAGGAGCCCCTGGTCAGCGGCATCCAGCTGGGCTGCGACATCCTGCACTTTGGTGTTCAGCTGCGCGTTTCCGGCAGCCACCTGTGCAGCCCCCGCAGCGAGCGTCCGGGAGTCCGTGGGCAGCGTGGCCGTCTTGTCCTTAAGCGTGGACAGGCCGCTGCTGAGCTGGCCCGCGCCGTCGGTCAGCTGGCTCGCTCCATCCCGGAGTTTAACCTGGCCCGCGTACAGCTCCCCGGCTCCGCTGCTCAGGGCTGAGGTGCCGTCGTGGAGGGTGGCAGCCCCGTCGCGTAGCTCAGCAACGCCGTCGGCCAGGTGGCTGGTGCCGTCCGCTGCCTTGACCATCTGCGAGTGGATGGTCCCGAAACCCGTCAGCAGCTGGTTTGCGGTTTCCTCGCCCACCTCGGTGGCCACCGTGCTGTGCACTGCGGTGGTGAGCTTATCCACGATGGTGCTCAGCAGGTAGTTGTTGGCATCGTTGGTGGTGACGTTGAGCATGGCCTGGCTGGCGGAATCAAAGCTGCCAGGGGATACCAGGTTCGCCGAAAAGTCCTGGGGTATTTTCAGGGCGAAGGCGTAGTCCCCGCTGCTGACCCCCTGGTCCGCCTCCTGCGTGGTAGCCACCGGGACCCAGTGGAAAACATTGCCGTCCGCCAGGCTCTCGGCCACCTTTGCCCCGGCTTCAAGGCGTGTGCCGTCGCTGGTTGTGGCACCTGCGTCCTCCACCACCAGGGCTGCATCGAGGTTGTCCAGGTTGCCGTACGGGTCCCAGTTTGCGTACAGGTACACCGCCCCGTAGAGCAGCGGGACCATGGTCAGCGCAAGGATTGTGAGTTTGGGCATCAGCCCGGCGGTCATGCGCTTAAGTTCGGAGCGGGCCAGCCGCAGTACCGTCACGTGGCAACCTCGGTTTCGAGTTCAGTAGTTTTGGCGGCATCCTGTTCCCCGCCATCCCCCCGAGTGGGGGCTTCACGCGTGGGGGATTCAAGGGGGACCGCGTTGCCAATAGCGGCGGCGGGTCCGTCCCACGAGGGCGGGAGGGCGGCAACGGTGGCGACGACGGCCAGCGGCCGTCCGGCGTCGGACGCCAGGCGCTGCAGCCTCGGCAGCCATTTAGCGGCGTCGGCGGTGTGCCGGTCAGGGGAGTCGACCACCAGCAGGTCCGTGTGCGGGTTCGCCAAGGCCAGCGCAGTCAGGAGTTCCATCCGCCTGTCAGGGTCCAGTTGTTCCGTCCACAGGTCCGCGATGTCCTCGAAACTGTTCACCTTCAGCCAGGGGCCGCTCACCAGGGCGCCCCGGTAGCGGCGCGGGATCAGGGCCAGGTCCTCGGTAACCAGGTCGCGCACGCTGAGGTGCTGTTCGGGCTCGTTGACGCCGGGGGAGTCCACCAGGGCGCTCGCCAGCCGGCGCGCTTTCAGCCGCTCGCTGCCGTCCCAGCTGATGAACCCCTCGGACGGCTTCATTCTCCCGCTGAGGAGCAGGGCGAGCGCCGTCCGGTGGTCCTGCCGCCCGCCGGTCACCAGCAGGAGTTCGCCGCGCCGGACGTGGAGCGAAGTTGCCGGCAGGAGGGGATCCCTGCGGCCATGGGCAGAGAGCCGTTGTGCTGAGAGCAAGATTGGCCTTTCGCGGAATGCATCTGCTCCCAGCCTAACTAAACTGACCGGTCAGTTCAAATAGAGGCCCAGCGGGCCGTCCTTCAGAGACCGTACTTCTCAAGAAGGCGCAGCCACACCTCACTGATGGTCGGGTAGGAGGGCACCGCATGCCATAGGCGGTTCAATGGCACCTCGCCCACCACAGCGATGGTTGCGGCGTGCAGGAGCTCGGACACATCCGGCCCGGCGAACGTAGCCCCCAGGAGCACCTGCCGGTCCTCGTCAACAACCAGTTGGGCCCAGCCCTCGTAGTTCTCCGAATGCAGTGAGGACCCCGCCACCTGGATGGGAAGCTCCACTGAGGAGGCGTTGAAGCCGTCCTGGCGGGCGGCCTCCACCGTGCGGCCCACAGTAGCCAGTTCAGGATCGGTGAACACTACATTCGGTACCGCGTGCTGGTTGGCTGTCTGGGAGTACCGGCTCCAGTCCTCCGGTGCGCCGTTCAGTTCACCCTTGGCGCGGGCTGCGATGGCGTCGCCCGTGGCCCGTGCCTCGTACTTTCCCTGGTGCGTCAGAAGGTTCTTGCCGGCGGCGTCACCCACCGCATACAGCCAGGGCCCGTCGCCGGGTACGCCCTGCACCAGGCCGGAATTGTCCGTGCTGATGGCCAGCCGGCCGCTGTCATCCGGTTCGACGCCGATACTCTCCAGGCCCAGGCCCTCCAGCGCGGGGTGCCGGCCAGTGGATACGAGAACCTTGTCCGCCGTGACGGTGGTCCCGTCGCCCAGCCGCAGGCTGAACGTGCCGTCGTCGTTGGTGCTGATGCTTTGGGTCTCGGTGTGAAGGTGGAGTTCCACACCATCCGCGCGGAGGCCCGCGGCCACAAGGCTGGCGGCCTCCTCCGGGTACTTGCCCAGCAATCTGCTGCGCGTAACGAGCGTCACCGCAGATCCGAGGCGGGCGAATGCCTGGGCAAGCTCGGTCCCGGCAACGCCGCCGCCCAGGACCGCCAGCCGCTCGGGTACCTCGCTTGCGGACGTAGCCTCCCGCGTTCCCCAGACCTGCACGTCCTCGAGCCCCTCAACGGGAGGAGTATTGGGCATGGAGCCGGTGGCCAGCGCCACTGCGTGGCGGGCGCGCAGCCGGTGCGAGGTTCCGTCCAGGCCCGCGACCTGGACGCTCTGAGGGGCGGTGAGCCAGGCGTGGCCCCTGATGAGGTCGATCCCGGAATCCTTGACCCAGGCGACCTGGCTGTCATCCTGCCAGTTTGACGTGAAGTAGTCCCTGCGCTTGAGGACGGCTGCAGCGTCAAGCGTCCGCGTGACAGCTTCCTTGGCGCCCGGCGTTGTCTGGGCCGCATGCAGTGCAGTCCCGGGCCGAAGCAGCGCCTTGGACGGCATGCACGCCCAGTAGGAGCACTCTCCGCCCACCAGTTCCGCTTCCACCAGCACCACCGAGAGGCCGCCTTGCGCCACGCGGTCCGCAACGTTTTCTCCCACGGCGCCGGCGCCGATAACAACAACGTCAAATTCCTGCTCAACAGGCTCGGGCATCATGGGGAAAGCCTACGCCCGGGGGCGGGGGGTGTTCCGTGTCCGCCGTGTAAGAAACGCGGATATCCGGACTGCCCGCCCGTCGCGCTGCCCAACGTACGTCGCGCCGCCCACCGTAAGTTGCGCTGCTTGACGTACGCAGCGCTGCTTAACGCAAAAGGTCCGCCCCGGCGAACCGGAGCGGACCTGATTGGTGCGCCCAAAGGGATTCGAACCCCTGACCTTCTGTTCCGTAGACAGACGCTCTATCCAGCTGAGCTATGGGCGCATCTCGTGTTCCTGGAGAAGAACCGCTCTCCCTGAACCTCGAATTACTTTACGCGAGGGGTGGCTGCCATGACAAATCGGGAGGCATGTAATCTCCGCAACTAGACCGGTATAGGTGACCTTCGTCACTTAAATCCAAATTTTGACATCGAAATTCCTTGATTTCCCGCGGAATTCCATTTTTGTGGCCTCAAAAGATCAGCCTACGTCCCAAAAACGGCAGTGGTCCGGACCATAGCATTTAGCTCACACCGATGTACCCCAAGAAAGGGAACCGAAATGGGCGATCTGGCGCAGAAGCCGTTGCTTGAGAAAGCACCCACCACACATGCCGGCCTGCTGGCGTGGGTCGAAGAGGTTGCAGAGCTAACGCAGCCGGACCGCATCTACTGGGTGGACGGGTCCGAAGAGGAAAACACCCGGCTGACTGACGAGCTCGTGGCAGCAGGGACACTGACCCGGCTGAACCCGGAACTGTTCCCCAACTCTTTTGCGGCCTTCTCCGATCCCGCCGATGTGGCCCGCGTTGAAGAGCAGACCTTCATCTGCTCGGAGAACAAGCGCGACGCCGGGTTCACCAACAACTGGATGGCGCCCGCCGAAATGAAGGAAAAGCTGCGCGGCCTGTTCTCCGGGTCCATGCGCGGCCGGACCATGTACGTCATCCCGTTCGTTATGGGCCACCTGGACGCCGAGGATCCCAAGTACGGCGTGGAGATCACGGACAGCGCCTACGTTGTGGCCTCCATGCGGATCATGGCCAACATCGGCACCGCCGTTCTGGAAAAGATGACCGAGACCAACGCGTTCTTCGTCCCCGCGCTGCACTCTTTGGGTGCGCCGCTCGAAGCCGGCCAGGCGGATGTTTCGTGGCCGTGCAACCCGGACAAGTGGATTGTCCATTTCCCCGAGGAGCGCTCCATCTGGTCCTTCGGCTCCGGTTACGGCGGCAACGCCCTGCTGGGCAAGAAGTGCTACGCCCTGCGCATCGCCTCGGTCATGGCCCGCGACGAAGGCTGGCTGGCCGAGCACATGCTCATCCTCAAGCTGACCTCGCCGGAGAAGAAGAAGTACTACATCTCCGCTGCCTTCCCGTCAGCCTGCGGCAAGACCAACCTGGCCCTGCTGGATCCCACCATTAAGGGCTGGGAGGTCGAGACCCTCGGTGACGACATCACCTGGATGCGGATCGGCAAGGAAGGCGAACTGCGTGCCACCAACCCGGAGGCCGGCCTGTTCGGCGTGGCCCCCGGCACCGGCTGGGGCACCAACCCGAACGCCATGCGTGCCATCGCCAAGGGCCACAGCATCTTCACCAACGTGGCACTGACCGACGACGGCGGCGTGTGGTGGGAGGGCATGACGGACGAGGTGCCCGCGCACCTGACCGACTGGCAGGGCAACTCCTGGACTCCCGACTCCGACAAGCCGGCAGCCCACCCGAACTCCCGGTTCTGCACCCCGATCTCGCAGATCGATATGCTGGCCGAGGAATACTACAGCCCCGAGGGTGTGGAGCTCTCCGCCATCCTCTTCGGCGGCCGCCGCAAGACCACGGTTCCGCTGGTAACCCAGGCCCGCAGCTGGACCAACGGCATCTTCATGGGTTCCACGCTCTCCTCGGAGACCACGGCTGCCGCTGCAGGTCAGGTTGGCGTGCTCCGGCGCGACCCCATGGCCATGCTGCCGTTCATCGGCTACGACGCGGGTGACTACCTGAAGCACTGGATCAGCGTTTCGGGCAAGGCCAACCCGGAGCGGCTGCCGCACATCTTCCTGGTGAACTGGTTCCGCCGCACGGCCGACGGCGGCTTCGCCTGGCCGGGCTTCGGTGACAACGCACGCGTCCTGAAGTGGGCCATCGAGCGCATCGAGGGCAAGGCTGACGCCATCGAGACCCCCATCGGCTTCGTGCCGGCGGGACACTCGCTGGACCTCACCGGCCTGGACCTCACCCACGCCCACGTGGAAGACGCCGTCCGCGTCGACCGCGAGGAATGGGATGCCGAGCTGGCCTCCATCGAGGAATGGTACGCAAAGTTCGGCGATTCACTCCCGGAGGCCCTGCGCTCCGAGCTTGACGCCCTCAAGGAGCGGATGGCTGACCACAGCTGATCCCCGGGGGACAAGCAGTACGACGGCGGCGCCGCACCTTTCGAGAAAAGGTGCGGCGCCGCCGTCGTTTCCCCATCGAGTGCTCCCCACCGGCACCCTAACCTCGCAAGCTCGGCCAGGGAACCCTCCCCGCTACCTCCCCAGTCTCGCAAGCTCGATTGGGGCCCCTCGGTAGCGTGGGCCCAGGCGTGGGCCCACGTACTTGTCGTTTTCAACCTTCAAAACGACAAGGACGGAGCAATGGATCAGCTGGCCAGCCAGATGTCCGGGCCAAAGACCTCGTAGTGGATCCGCGTGGCCGGGATGCCCGCGTTGATGGCCTCGTTGCGGATGTTCTTCATGAACGGCAGCGGGCCGCACAGGTACAGTGACGCGTCGGCGGGAAGGTCCACCTCACGCAGGGACATGAATCCTTCCCTTGCGCCCGCCACCGGCTGCTCGAGCCACAGCTGCAGCTCGGCACCATCGAGGCGTTCGACGTCGTCCGTCATCTGGCTGCGCAGTGCCCAGCTGTCCAGGGTGCTTTCCGCGTGGAGCACCAGCACCTGCCGCTCGGATCCGGCCTCCGCGAGTGAACGAAGGATGGATGCGGTAGGGGTGCAGCCAATCCCTGCGGACGCCAGGACCACCGGGCCGTGGCCGTCCTTGAGGGTGATCTCACCGTAGGGGTTGGAGATCTCCAGGACGTCGCCCACCTGAACGCTGTTGTGGAGCACGGGGGAGACCTCGCCGCCGTCGTCGAGCTTGGTGGTGAAGCTGCGGCTGGCGCCGGCCTCGCCGGACAGGGAGTACTGGCGGACCTGGCGGAGGCCGTCCGGCAGGGTTACCTTGACGCTGATGTACTGCCCGGCCAGCGCGTCGGTGACGGGCGTGTCATCCGCCGGCTCGAGGGTGAAGGTCATGGAGCCCGCACCGGCGGGGGCCTTGGCTGCCACCCGCCACGGCATCCACATCCTGTCATTGGACTGCGCGGCGTAGAGGCCCTTCTCGAGCTTGATCAGGGCGTCGGCCATCAGCCAGTACACCTCGGTCCAGGCCTCGGCGATCTCCGGTGTGATGACCTCGGCCAGGTCATCGGCGATGGCAGCGAACAGGTGCTCGTAGACCACCTGGTACTGCGGCTCAGTGATTCCCAGGGAGGCGTGCCGGTGGGCGATGCGGGACAGGACGGTCTCGGGAAGGGTGCCCGGGTTGTTCACAAGGTGGGTGGCGAAGGCGGCGATGCTGCCCGCCAGCGCCTGCTGCTGGTTGCCGGAGCGCTGGTTGGAGCGGCTGAAGAGGCCGTCCAGGAGTTCGGGGTGGGCGGCGAAGAGGCGGGCGTAGAACTTGGGCGTGATGGCGCCGATCCGTGAACCCACCAGGGGCAGGGTTGCTTCAATGACGGGGCGGGATTTTTCCGAGAGCATGGGAACTCCTGAGGGTAGTGACCGGGGCCTTCGTCCGGCCTTCGCGAATACCTGTATTAGAAATGCAAGTTTTCTTACCCAAGTTCTACAGCTTGTAGAAATTTGACGCAAATCGGGTGGTAACAGAGTCTTCGGAAGGGGTGCCGCAGGGCAGCTCGCGCAGATGCAGCGGGTTTCAGAGCCCCGGGCGCAGTCCGATCATGTCAAACACCGGGGCCATCTGGCGGGAACCCGGGAGGTCCGCTATCACCACGGAATCGAGTTCCCGGTAAAAGGCTTCGCGGGCCCGTGCCAGCGCGGCGCGGAGCCTGCATTCGTTGATCAGCGGGCAGTTGCCGCCGGGGGCAACGCATTCCGCTGCGTCGGTCCGGGTGTCGAGCTGGCGCAGGACCTGCCCGACGGTGGCAACGCGGCCGGCGTGGCTGAGCCGGGAGCCGCCTGTCCGGCCGCGGACCACCTCGATCAGTCCCAGGCTGCGGAGCTTCGTCATCGCTTTGCTGACGTGGTTGTAGGGGGTACCCACCGAGTCGGCAATGTTTTGTGTTGTCAGCAACGCGCCACTTGGAGCCGCCGCAAGCACCATCAAGGCCCGGAGGCTCACGTCGGCGAAGGCGCTAATCTTCATGGGGGTGTCGCCGGTCTAGTCCACCCAGATGGCTGGCTCGCTGGCGTCGGCGGCCAGTTCGCCGAATTCCCACGTCTGCGTCCCGGCGTTGGCCGCGTAGGGCAACACGGCTGCGAAAACAGATCCGTCGCGGTGCTCAGCTGCCACGTGGATGGCGTCGGAGTCCTCCTCAACCAGCAGGATGTCGCACACGATGGCGGCAGCCCGGAAGTCTTCGCGGTTCTGCTGCAGCAGGGCGGTGAGGTCGCCGATCATGGCCTCGGCGTCGAAATCCCCGTCCGAACCTTCGCCGGCATCTGCCGGGGAGACCGCCACCAGCCGCACCTCGCCGTCGTTCTGTACGGTCAGCGCGAAGGGGAGGAAGCCGCCGTTGCGCTGGAGTTGTTCCTGGGCGGCGCTGACGCCCGTCCCCAGGAGGTTCTCCAGGTCCGTGGCCGTGCCCTCGGGTACTGAGTCCCGCCAGGAGTCCTGGTGGCCGGAACTCTGTTCCTGGGTTGCGGGCCCCGTGCTTTCCGTCATGCTGCCCTACGCCCGGACAATCGCCAGGACCCGGTCGCGGATGCGTTCCATGGTGGCCTGGTCCGTGGCTTCCGCGTTGAGCCGGAGGAAGGGCTCGGTGTTGGACGGCCGCAGGTTGAACCAGTAGCTGCCGTCGTTGGCCGTGAACGTGCTGCCGTCCAGGTTGTCGATGGTGACGTCCTCGCCGGCGAAATCTGCGCGGACGCGCTCTACGGCAGCGGGCTTGTCCTCCACTTCGGAGTTGATTTCACCGGAGCTGACGTAGGGCTCGTATTCCCGGCCCAGTTCGGACAGGGGGCCGTCCTGTTCGCCCAGGGCTGCCAGGACGTGCATGGCCGCCAGCATGCCCGTGTCAGCGTTCCAGAAGTCGCGGAAGTAGAAGTGGGCCGAGTGTTCGCCGCCGAAGACCGCGCCTTCCTCTGCCATGACGGCCTTGATGAAGGAATGGCCCACGCGGGTGCGGACGGCGCGGCCGCCGTCGTGCTCTACGAGCTCTGCTACGGCGCGTGAGGTGAGCAGGTTGTGGATGATCGTGGGTGTCGCTTCGCCCTGTGCCTTCGCGCGGGCGATCTCGCGGCGCGCCACCATTCCGGTGATGGCCGACGGCGACACAGGGTTGCCCTTTTCGTCCACCACGAAGCAGCGGTCGGCGTCGCCGTCGAAGGCGAGGCCGATGTCTGCGCCGTGCTCCACCACTGCCGCCTGCAGGTCGCGGAGGTTTTCCGGCTCCAGCGGGTTGGCGGGGTGGTTGGGGAAGGATCCGTCCAGCTCGAAGAACAGGGGAACGATGTCAAGGGGAAGCTTGGGGAGCAAGGTGTCGCCCAGCACGGCGGGGGTGGTGAGGCCGGCCATGCCGTTGCCTGCGTCCACGACGACCTTCAGCGGCCGCGAGCCGGAAAGGTCCACCAGTTTGCGGAGGTACTCGGAGTAGTCCTTGAGCACGTCCCGGACGCCGATCTGCCCGCGTTTTTCGGCAGCGGGCATGGACCCTGCATTGAGGTACTGCTCGGCCAGCGCCTGGATGTCCTTGAGCCCGGACTCGGAGGAGATAGGCACCGCGCCGGCCTTGGACATCTTGATGCCGTTGTAGCCGGCGGGGTTGTGGCTTGCGGTGAAGGTGGCGCCGGCACGGTTCAGGTAACCGCAGGCAAAGTAGAGCTCATCTGTGGAGATCAGGTCCAGCAGCTCAACGTTGGCGCCACGGGTGGCCGCGCCGTTGGCGAAAGCCTTGCTGAAGTCCGGGGAGGACGGGCGCATGTCGCCGCCCACCAGGATGGTCTGGCCTTCGAGTTTGAGGACGTCCACGAAAGCGGCCCCCACGGCTTCGACGATTTCGGCGGTGATGGACTCGCCTACGATGCCCCGGACGTCGTACGCCTTGAAGGATGCCGAAAGGTCAAAAGCCGTTGTCTGTTCGCTAGTCACGGGCTTTATCTTACGGTGCAGCCGGATCTCGGCAATTGAGGGAGGGCTATGTTTGTGGATAAGCACATCTGGAGTAATGGCCTTCGGCCCCCTTGGCGTCCGAAATCCACATGGCAGCGGCCGTGCTCCTGGGTGTCGGACGTGGCTGGGATACTGAATCAATGGTCGATAACCAGCACGCCAGATTTCCTGAACCAGCTTTAGCCGAAACCGCACTCTCCGAACCAGCATTTTCTGAAACCGGGCTTTCTGAACCTGCAACCACAGATGTCCCTCCTTCGACAGCAACGCATGCACAGGCCCTCGAGGTTCTCCGCGAGCTGGTCGGCAACCCGACGGCAGGCTTCCACGAGGGCCAGTTCGAAGCAATCGAGGCGTTGGTCGACGGCGGCCGGAGGGCCCTGGTTGTCCAGCGCACCGGCTGGGGAAAATCGGCAGTCTACTTCGTGGCTTCCCTGCTGTTGCGGCGCAGGGGCGCCGGGCCCACCCTCATCGTTTCGCCCCTCTTGGCCCTGATGCGGGACCAGGTGGCTGCCGCCGCCCGCGCCGGGGTGCGCGCAGTGGCCATCAACTCCGCCAACCAGCTGGAATGGGACACCGTCCGCGAACAGCTCGCCGCTGACCAGGTGGACGTCCTGCTGGTGTCGCCGGAAAGGCTGACCAACCCCTCCTTCCGCGAAAACCAGCTGCCGGAACTGATCCGCCGGACCGGCCTGCTGGTGATTGACGAGGCCCACTGCATTTCCGACTGGGGCCACGATTTCCGCCCCGACTACCGCCGGATCGCGGACCTGATTACCCAGTTGCCGGATACGGTCCCGGTGCTCGCCACCACCGCCACGGCCAACTCGCGGGTGGTGCACGACATCGAGGAGCAGCTTGGGGCCGGCGTCCTGACAATCCGCGGTGCGCTTGGCCGGGACTCCCTGCGGCTGGGCGTCCTGTCCCTCCCCGACGCCAAACAGCGCCTTGGCTGGCTGCTGACGCATCTGGCGGACCTGCCGGGCAGTGGAATCATCTATACCCTGACGGTGTCCGCTGCGGAGGACACGGCCCGGCTGCTGGCCGAGGCCGGCCACGAAGTGCTTGCCTATACGGGCCGCACCGACCCCGCCGACAGGGAGCGGGCAGAGCAGCTCCTGAAGGACAACCAGGTCAAGGCCCTGGTGGCCACCTCAGCCCTGGGCATGGGCTTCGACAAACCCGACCTGGGCTTCGTGGTCCACCTCGGCGCGCCCTCTTCCCCCGTTGCGTACTACCAGCAGGTGGGGCGTGCGGGCCGAGGGGCGGCCAACGCCGACGTCCTGCTGCTTCCCGGTGCCGAGGACCGCGACATCTGGCAGTACTTCGCCACCGCCTCCATGCCTTCTGAGGAGAAGGCAGCGGCCGTCCTTACCGCCCTGGCAGAGGCGGGCACCGCACTTTCCACAGTTGCCCTGGAAGCACGGGTAGACCTTCGCCGAACCCCGCTGGAACTGCTGCTCAAGGTCCTGTCGGTGGACGGGGCAGTGGAACGCGTAGGTGGCGGATGGCGGTCCACCGGCCAGCCCTGGATATACGACGCCGAGCGGTACCAGCGCATTTCTGAAGCCCGCGTGGACGAGCAGGACTCCATGGTGATTTACCAGGACACGGCCGGTTGCCGGATGGAGTACATCACCTCAGTCCTGGACGACGAGACCGCCCACGCCTGTGGCCGGTGCGACAACTGCGCCGGTCAGTGGTTCCGGGCAGACATCGCGGAGCAGGCCACGGCCGCGGCCAGCCAGACCCTCAGCAGGGCGGGCGGCGTGCTGGAGGCGCGGCTGCAGTGGCCCAGCGGAATGGACCGCCTCGGAGTTCCGGTGAAGGGAAAGCTCAAACCCGGTGAGGGGCTCGCAGAGGGGCGCGTCCTGGCAAGGCTGACCGATCTTGGCTGGGGCGGTGCACTGCGCGAGCTGTTCGCGGCCGGCGCCGCAGACCGGCCGGTCGATCCGGGCATGCTGCAAGCCTGCGTCCAGGTTCTGCGCGAGTGGGGCGCCGGAGACTCACGCAATCCCGGCTGGAGCGGGGCGGGACGGCCTGCAGCCATTGTCAGCGTCCCCTCGCGAGGCAAGCCTGAGTTGGTGGGCTCCCTTGCCAGGGGCATTTCCGAGATCGGGCGCATCCCGTACCTGGGAGAGCTGCAGCTGGCCCACGGGGGTCCCACCGGAAGCCGCGGCGGCAACAGTGCCTACCGCCTGGCTGGGGTGTGGGACCGCCTGGTGGTGGGGCCGGAACTTGAGGCGGCGCTGGGCTCCCTGCAGGGCGGCAGCGTAATGCTGATAGACGACATCGTGGACAGCAGGTGGACGCTCACAGTTGCCGGCCGGGCGCTTCGCCAGGCAGGTGCGGGAGCTGTCCTTCCCCTGGTGCTGGCGCAGGCCGGCTGACGCCGGACCGTGATTCCGCTGGTGCTGGCGCAGGCAGGCTGACGCGGGAGATGCCAGGACCAGCGGGTGACGCCGGACCTGCTCACCCGTAGCCCGCTGTGCAGCACACCGGCCAGGGCCGGGCTGGTTCAGACCCGTTGGGCCCTGCGCTGGCTGACTTCCGCGCCGGCGTGCCGCGGCAGGAACAGGCTGTCCGCGGTGCTCGCCAGCATCAGCACCGCCATCGCGAGGAATGCTCCGCGGAAGGGGCCGGCGGCGTCGGAAGGGAAAGCACTGAGTCCGTCGAACAGCCGGATGAGCAGGGCTCCAACGGCGATTCCGGCGGCGGCAGCGAGCTGGACCAGTGTTGCTGAGACCACGTTCGCAGAGGTGAGCTGCGCCGGGGCGATGTCCGCGTACTGGACCGAGGCGTAGGCGGAGAAACCGATGGAGCGGAAGGCCCCGCTGCAGACCAGCAGTGCGAAGGTCAGCGGCCCGGGGGTGTCCGCGGTCAGCAGGGCGCAGAGGGCGAAGGTCGCTGCGGAAGCCAAGGAGGCAAACACGAGCATCGCCTTAAAGCCAAAGCGCCGGATCAGGGGAGTTGTGGCCGGCTTGATGCCGATGTTGCCGATAAAGACCGCAGCCACCATGGCTCCGGCCTGCAGGGGGGACCAGCCGAACCCGGCCTGGAACATCAGCGGCAGCAGGAAGGGAACGGAGCTGATAGTCAGCCGGTAGGCGAACCCACCGGTTGCCATCGCCCTGAATGTGCGGGTGCTGAAAACCCCCAGGTCAAAGAGTGGATTGCGGGCCCTGCGCATCCAGAGCACGGCGCACGCCAGGGCAACCGCTCCTGATGCGGCACTCATGGCAGCCCAGGGAGCGTCCGGATGCGTGCTCGCCAGTTCGAGGCCCACCACCAGTGCCCCCACGCCGAGCGTGGTGAGGGCCAGCCCCAGCCAGTCCAGCCGCCGCCCACCATCGCCCGCTCCTGCGGGCACCAGCCGGAGAGCCGCCAGGAATGCGGCTGCACCCAGGGGAAGGTTGATCAGGAAAATCCAGTGCCAGGACAGGTATGTTGTCAGGGCCCCGCCAACCAGCGGAGCCAGGACGGGGGCCAGCAGTCCGGGCCACACCAGGAACGCAGTGGCGCGCAGCAGTTCGGCCTTGGGCGTCCCGCGAAGGACCACAAGGGTTCCGACCGGCACCATCATGGCACCCCCGAACCCTTGGGCTATCCTGCTGAGGGTGAGCGCGGCGAGGTCCTGGCTCAGCGAACACGCCAGCGAGGCCAGCGTAAAAATGGCGATGGCAAGGCAAAAGATCCGGCGGGCACCGAACCGTTCCGCCAGCCAGCCGCTGAGCGGTATGCCCATGGCCACTGTCAGCAGGTATGCCGTCATGGTGATGTTGACGTCCGGGGCCGGCACCCGGAAGTCGGCAGCGATATTGGGGATGGCAGTGGTGAGGACGGTGCCGTCGAGGAATTCCATAAAGAAGGTGGCGGCCACCAGGAGGGCCAGGCGGGGACTCCATGCCTGGGCGGTCCCGGGCGTCCCATCCACCGTGTTGCTTGCTGCCATCCGTTCATCCTGCCACCGGCAGAACATGCGGGGCCCCCGGTGTCCGTACCCCGGACGCAGGAACCGGACATAAAGTCCCGGGAGCACAAAAAGCCCGGGAGCCCAAAGACCCCGGGAACGCAAAAGGCCCCGGTCCAGGACCGGGGCCAAAACGCGGAGACGGGGGGATTTGAACCCCCGGTGGAGTTGTGCCCCACACTTCATTAGCAGTGAAGCCCATTCGGCCGCTCTGGCACGTCTCCAATTGCTATTCCTAGCCCACCAAGGATACGCAGAACGGGCCATGCAGTGCAAAACGGATCCTCGGCCCGCTCGCAGCACTCCTTAAAGCGCCCCGCAGTTGCCTCCTGCCGGCGTCACTGCCGGGGCTGCCTGCCCCGGACCATCCGGATTTCGCGGAGGTGTTCCCAGTCCGGGATCGTGTCCGCGGCCCCGTCCGGCTCGAAGCCGAAGTGCCGGTAGAAGCCGATGGCGCGCCCGTTGTCCGCGGCCACCCACAGGCTCGCCGCGCTGGTGCCCAGGGCGGCCTCAAGGAGGCGGCGTCCCAGGCCAAGCCCCTGGTGGGACGCCAACAGGTACAGTCCCCAAAGTTCCAGGTCCCCGGACGACGGCGGTGCGGCAGCATGCGTCGTATCCCCGGCAGGCACGTGGTGGACGCCCGCAAACCCAACCAAAGTTCCGCCGTCGGACGCCACCCACACAACCCCCGGTTCGGCTGACTCCAGCAGGTGCCGCCAGAGAGGCAGCCGGTCGGCCGGGACCCGGGAGTCGAGAAACCCGTCGGACAGCATCCCGCGGTAGGTCTCCTGCCAGCAGCGGACGTGGACCTCCGCCAGCCGTTCAACGTCGGCAGGCTCCGCCCGCCGCAGGTCCAGGCCCACCGCTACGCCAGTCCACCTGCCAGGGCCTTCCATAGGAAGTGCTGGCTCCGTGCCTGCAGTGCCGCCGCCTGCCGGTTGTCTGATGCCCCGGCATGCCCGCCCTCCAGCGCCTCATGGAACCAGACATTCGGAATGCCCATGGCCAGCATCCGGGCGGCCATCTTGCGCGCCTGGACCGGACCCACCCGGTCATCGGAAGTTGCGGTCCAGATGAACGTTTCCGGGTATTCCACCCCGTCCTTGAGCAGGTGGTAGGGGGAGAAGGTCCTGATGTATTCCCACTGCTCGGCGACGTCCGGGTCGCCGTACTCGGCAATCCAGGAGTGGCCGGCGGAAAGCCTCGTGTAGCGGCGCATGTCCAGCAGCGGCACGCCGCAGGACACGGCGCCGAACAGTTCCGGGTACTGGGTGAGCATGTTGCCCACCAGCAGCCCGCCGTTGGATCCGCCCACGCAGCCCAGCCGTTCGCGCGAGGTGACCCCGCGGGACATGAGGTCCCGGGCGACGGCGGCGAAGTCCTGGTAGGCCTTGTGCCGGTTCTCCTGGAGGGCTGCGCGGTGCCATGCCGGCCCGTATTCGCCGCCGCCGCGGATGTTCGCCACCACGTAGACGCCGCCGCGGGAGTGGGGAGCATCTCCGTCAGCGCCGGCAGACAGAGAGGTGCGGCGCTCCAGCCAGGCCCTGCCCACCGTGCCGCTGTAGGCCGGCGTGCGGGACACCTCAAACCCGCCGTAGCCGGAAAGCTGAGTGGGATTCTGCCCGTCCAGCGCCAGGTCCCGCGGGGCCACCTGGAAGTAGGGAACACGGGTGCCGTCCTCGGACACGGCGAAATGCTGCTGCACTTCGTAATCGGCGTCTGCAAAGAACGACGGCGACGCCTTCACCACGGCGTGCCGGCTCACCACGCCGGGCGTCCCGTCTGAGGTCCGCTCCAGGGTGCCGCGCATCAGCGTGGTGGGAGTGGTGAACCCGGTGGCGACGAGCCAGAAGTCGTCACCCGCGCCGCCGTCGGACGCTTCCGCGTCTTCATCGTCCACGGCGTAGGCGTTGACATCGTGCAGGGGCGGGCAGGCGTCGAGGAGCGTGGCGGCCCAGGCGCCACCCGGACCGTCAACCGGGCGGGAAGGATCAAGGACCCGGATTTCGGACGAAACATCCTTGAGGAGGTTGAGCAGCAGGAAGTTCCGGGTCCAGCTCCAGGACTGCAGCGACGTGCGGGCGTCGGGGGTGAACAGCACCGCCAGCTCCCGTGCGCCGGCGAGATAGTCCTCGAACCCGCAGGCAAGCAGTGAACCGGCCGGGTAGGTGGTTCCGTCGATCACCCAGTCCTGCTGGGGCCGGAACAGGAGCCACTCCCGGTGCGCGCTGACGTTCACATCGGTGGGCACATCGATCTGCACCCACCCACCGTCCCGGAGCACCAGGTTCCTGCGGTTGAAGAAGTCGATGTAGTCAACGGCGAAGGTCCGCTCGAATCCGGGAGTGGAGTCGTGTGCCACCACTGCCATCATGTGCTGCTCGGGAACCTCGAACAGCAGGGGCGCGCCGGCCAGCTCCGCGCCGCGCTTCAAGGTGACCGCCGTCCGGGCGTAGGACGAGGCGGTCTTCGGCAGTCCATCCGCGGTGGAGGCGACCAGCAGCGTGTCCGCGTCCAGCCACGAAACGTTGCCCTTCGCCGTCGGCAGGTCAAAACCGCCCTGGGCCGGATCCACGAAGGACCGGCTCTCCACGTCGAACTCACGGTACCTGTTCGCATCGCCGCCATCAGGGGAGAGTGCCAGCAGCGCCAGCCGGTAGGGCTCCCCGGCGCCGGGGCGCAGGAAAGTAGCGCCGTGGAACACCCACTCCTGGCCCTCCGCCGCAGCCAGGTCATCGACGTCGAGCAGCACATCCCATTCCGGGGAATCCGTGCAGTAGCTCTCCCACGTTGTGCGCCGCCACAGGCCCTTGGGGTTGTGGCGGTCCTTCCAGAAGTTGTAGTACCAGTCCCCGCGCTTTCCCACCATGGCGATCCGGTCCGTGGAGTCCAGTACCTCCAGGATGCTTCCTTCCAGGCCGGCGTAGTCCGCATCGTCCAGGAGGTCTTCGGTGCGCGAGTTCTGCTCCTTGACCCAGGCAAGCTGCTCTTCGCCGTAGATCTCCTCCAGCCAGACATTCTCGTCGACGGGCTCGGGCGCTGAATCAGCTGCAGTGGTGGTCATTGGGCCATCCAAACAACTTAGCTGCCGGCGGGCAAGTCACGCGTTCAGCCCGTACGCTGGATGCCGTGGAAAAAACGCAGAGCATCCGGACCTCCATCATCGGTGCAGGTCCCCGGGGCACCAGCGTTCTGGAACGCCTGCTCGCCCACACGGCCGCCCTGGCCACGGACGGTACTGGCGCCGTGCAGCTCCACATCGACGTTATCGACCCCTACCCGGCAGGGCCCGGGCACGTGTGGCAGCCGCAGCAGTCACGGCTGTACCTGATGAACACGCAGTCCTTCTATCCCACCTTGGTTCCGCAGGACCCTGCCCTGGCCGCGCCCGTCGCCGGGACCACCTTTGACCAGTGGCGGGCGGAGCAGCAGGCACACCCGTCGCCGTCCCTCACCCCGGATGAGCGGGCTGAGCTCGCCGTCCTCGAATCCAGTGACTTTCCCAGCCGGGCCCTGTACGGCCGGTACCTCCGCTGCACACTGGACGAGCTGACGGAGAAGGCCCCCGACGGCGTCACCATTGAATTCCACGAAACGTCTGCTGAATCGGTGCGCCGGGCAGCGGACGGAACGTTCGACGTCGGCCTGGCGGGGGGAGCCACGTTCCGCACCAACGCCGTGGTGCTTGCCCTGGGGCACGTCCCGTCCCGGCTGAACCCGGAACAGCGTGAACTGCAGGGCGCGGCGGAACAACTGGGCCTGCGGTACCTGCCGCCCGCGGTGCCGGCCGACGTGGACTGGGCGGCCATCCCCGCCGGCCAGCCCGTCCTGGTCCGCGGCATGGGCCTGAACTTCTTTGACGCCATGGGCCAGCTCACCGAGGGCCGCGGCGGGAAGTTCGTCAGCAACGGCGGGAAGCTGGACTACGAACCATCCGGCCAGGAGCCGCTGATCATCGCCGCCTCACGCCGGGGGACGCCGTACCGGGCCAAAGCGGCGCTCGCCGGCTACTATCCTGCTTCGGTCACCCTGCGGTACCTCACCGACGCTGCCCTGGAACGCTTCCGCACCGCGGGAATCCGGCCGGGGTTCGACCATGACCTCTGGCCGCTGCTGCACCGCGACACGCTCTGGGCGTACTACTCAACCCTGGTGCGCTCGCAGCCCGGCGCGGTTCCCGATACCGCTGCTTTCCTGACCGCGCTTGAAGAGGCGCTGCACCCGCATGCCCATAGCGCTGCCAAGTGGGAGGACAGTGTCGAGAGCGTCCTGGCCGTGCACGTGGGCCCGCGGCACCGGCTCGACCTGCCCGGACTGGCCGCGCCGCTGGCGGGGCGTTCCTTCGCGTCACGCACCCAGCTTGACGCCGCCGTCGTCGAATACCTGCTCGACGACGCCCGCCGCTCGGCCCTCGGCGAGGATGATCCGGTGAAGATGGCCATCGGCGCCCTGCACCGCGGCCGGGCGGTCCTGAAAACAGCAGTGGCCGACGGCGGCATCACCGACGAGTCATGGGTGGCCGGGCTGCGGGGCTGGTTCGAGTCCTTCGTGGAAGGGCTGGCCAGCGGGCCGCCGGCGCTGCGCTCGGAGCAGCTGGCTGCGCTGGCAAGGGCCGGGATTGTCAGCTTCGTGGGGCCCGACCCCAAGTTCGGCGTGGACCGCAGGAACGCCGTGTTCACCGCCGCGTCCCCCTGGGTGGACGGACCGCCCGTAACGGCAAAAACCATGGTGGAGGCGCTCGCGCCCGGCAACAGGGTGTCCGCAAACGAGTCGCCGGTGCTTGAGCAGCTGCTCGCGGACGGGCTGGCCAGGCCGCGGCTGATGATGACGGCGGAGGGCGCACCCGTGCAGTCCACGGGCCTGGATGTGGTGCCCCACCCCTACCGGCCGGTGGCGGCGAACGGGTCCGTGACGGAGAACCTCTATGTGCTGGGCCTGCAGCTCTCGTCCTCGCAGTGGGGAACAGCCATCGCCGCGGAAGCCGTGCAGCCCGGCCAGCCCGCCTACCGGAGCGGCCAGCGGACGCTCCGGGACGCCGACGAAATCGCGCGGGCCATCCTGGGGCTGTAACCGCCCCGGACGCTCTCTCACTTGATGCGCTTAAAGCCCAGATGCTCTCTCACGAGTGAGAGAGCATCTGGGGAAATGGTGCCTTAAGTGAGAGAGCGTCGGTGGTTTTCCGGACCTTTCACACGTCCAGGCGGGGCGTCAGCCGCGCAGGCAGGCCCGGTAGGCGGCCATGGCCTGGCCGTAGTTCAGCTGGCCGGCCAGGTCTGCAGGCCGTGAGGGCTTGACCGGCTTGGTGCAAACCGGTTCAGCGGGGTCGGCTGCTGCCACCTTGACCCCTACCGTGACCCTCGTGCCCGATTCCGCCGCGGTCAGGACCAGGATTCCCGGCCCGGCGGCGGCACCCGACGGGACAGGCAGGTCCACCGTTGCGGAACCGGCCGTGACCGGCACGGACCCGAGCTCGGTCACAACCCCGGCGGTGTCCGTAAACACTGCCGTGAGGGTCTTGTTGACCGGGCTGCCCAAGGAGGTCAGGTCCAGCTTGGAGACCGTGAGATTGACCGGTTCGCCGGGCTTGACCTCCGCGGCGGTGGTGTTCGTGACGGCCACTGAGCGGCGGGCGAAATCGGGCGAAACCGGGCTGGTTTCCTCCAGGTAGCCGATCCACGCATCACGGTCCACCAGCCCCGAGTCCCTGGTGTTGGAACCTTCCGTGAAGACGCGGAAGTTGTCGCCCCCGGTCGCCAGGAAGCTGAAGGTACCCACCCGGTAGGACTTCGCCGGATCGAGCGCAGCCCCGTTCACCCGGACGGAGGTGATGCGGTCGCCGGCCGGCCGTGCGGCGTCGTACGTGTAGTTCACGTTCTTGGACAGACCCAGCTGGATGTAGGCGCGGCTGGGAACCGTGCCGTCCGGGTTGGTTTGCCACTGTTGCTCCAGCAGCGTCTTGAACTGCGCACCCGTCAGGGACGTGGTCCACAGGTTGTTGACGAACGGAAGCACCGCGTTGGCCTCGGCATAGGTGATGGTGCCGTCCGGGGCGTAGTAGAGCTCGTTCCGCAAACCGCCGGCATTGACCACACCGATCTCGGCGCCGCCCAGTTCGGCGGTCTGCAGCGAGGCGAGCAGGGAATCTGCCACCAGGTTGCCCAGGGTGGACTCGCTGCCGCGGTCATCGCGTTTGGCCACACCGGCGGCATCCGTGGTGAAGGCCGTGGTGATGTCCGCCGTGACGGCACCAACAGGCTGGTTGCCGACGACGGCGGCGTCCGCGAGTGCCTTCCTGACGATTGCATCGACGGCGGCCACGCGCGGGTAGGCTGCGACCAGATCCGCGGCAGGATCCGTGGTGCGCTTCACGTTTCCGGCCTTGTACGCGGTCACCTGCCGGGTGGCGGTGTCCACGGTGAGCTGGATCTGCCCCACGTTCTCGCCGTAATTGCCCGTCTGGACAATCGGGCGGGTCTTGCCCTCGGCGCCCGGGACGGGCGCGTCCCAGGCGTACTCCTTGTGCGTGTGGCCGGTGAAGATGGCATCAACATCCGCGGAGGTTTCGGTGACCAGCTTCGCGAACGGACCGCCGGCAGCCACCTCCTCTTCCAAGGTGGAGCCTTCCACCGTTCCCGAACCGGCGCCGTCGTGGTTTTCCACGATGATGACGTCGGCCAGCTTCTCCGCGGTGATCCGTGCAGCTACCCGGTTGATGGCGTCCACAGGATCGCCGAACTCAAGGTCGGCGATGCCGGCGGGGGTCACCAGCGAGGGTACTTCCTGGGTGACCGTGCCGATGACCGCAACCTTGATGCCGTTCATGTCCAGGACGGTGAACTCGGGCAGCGCCGGCTCGGTGGTGCCCTTCCTGTAGACGTTCGCACCCAGGTAGGGGAACCGGGCATTGGTGCCGCCGGCGATGACGCGGTCCTGCAGGTCGCCCCAACCGCCGTCGAACTCGTGGTTGCCCACGGCCGATGCCCTCAGGTCCAGGGCGTTCATGACATCGATGGTGGGCTGGTCCTTGGCGACGGCGGATGCAAACAGCGACGCGCCGATGTTGTCGCCGGCTGAGAGGAAAGCGGTGGCGCCGGGGGCGGCCGCTGCGCGGAGTTTCTCGATGGTGCCCGCGAACAGGACCGTGTTGGTGTCGATCCTGCCGTGGAAGTCGTTGATGCCCAGGAAGTTCAGGTCAACCGCGGCGGGAGCAGACTGCAGGTCCAGGCCCACCACCACGGGATCGTGGTCGCTGGCGCGGAACTGGTCCGGTGCGTAGTAGTTGGTGACGTTGTTGTTGTAGCGGCTGTATTCCAGGGCCACGGACTCAACCGAGTTGATGTTCCAGATGTCAGCCCCGGTGACCACCGCATTGGCGGCGGGGGAGGCCAGGATGTGGTCCAGCGAGCCCACCATGCCGCCGAAGAGGTAGGAGTGCTTGGCGGAGCCGTCGGCGTTGCGGGCCTTCTCGTCCTGGTTGACGTAGCCCTCAGCCGTGAAGACATTGATGGGGTCTTCCTTGGCATAAGCGTTGAAGTCGCCGATCAGGAACACCTTGTCCGTGCCCTTGGACTGCTGCAGGGACTTGGTGAACTCCAGCAGGGACTTCGCCTGGGCTGTGCGCGCCAGGTTTGATGCGCCCTGCCCCTGGTCCGTGTCCTCGGGCGTTGCAGCGGAGCCTTTGGACTTGAAGTGGTTTGCGATGGCGATGAACTCTGTCCCCGCACCGCCACCCACGGGCTTGAACACCTGGGCCAGCGGCTTGCGGGCATTGGAGAACGCCACGGTGTCGTTGTGGATGATGGATTCACCCACGGGCTCCGCAACGGCCTTTTTGTAGATGAACGCGGTGCGGATCATGTCCTCGTCGCTCAGCGGCGGCGCGTTGGCAGGCGAGCGGACATAATCCCAGATGCCCGGCGTCTCGATGTTCAGGGCGTCCACCAGCTTGGCCAGGGCGTCGTCCCGGTTCTTGCCGAACTGTGCCGAGTTTTCGATCTCCATCAGTGTGACAACATCCGCGCCCGCCTTGGAGATGGCGGCAACGATCTTGTCCTGCTGCCGGTTGAAGTTCTCCGCGTTGGCAGCCCCGCGAGCATCGCACCCGCCGCGGACCGTGATCGGGTTGCCGGCCCTGTCCTCGTAGTAGGTGCAGCCGGTCAGGGTGTCCCCTGTGGTGGGGAAGTAGTTGAGCACGTTGAAGGAGGCGATCTTGAGGTTGCCGCCCACCGCTGCGGGAGCTTCCGTCCTGGTGGCCCCGAAGGTTGCGGGCTGGACGGAGGCCTTGTTGTCCTCCGTCAGGTGGGTCAGCGGCTGGAGTTTCCAGGCGTTGTTGCCGTAGCCCAGCACCACATTGGTGGTGAAGGTGGCGGGGGAGCCCACCCGTACAGGGTCGGCCGTGGTCAGGTAGGGGAGGACCTGCGCCTTTGTGGTGGCGTCCTTGAGGAAGTTGGTGCTGGAGCCGTCGTCGAGCTTGATCCCGCGGGCGGCGTTGTCCGCCACCGTCGCGGTGTACCCGGTTGAGCCGTAGGGAGCGACGGCGGTGGGCTGGACCAGCGGCGTTGTTCCGCCGGCGAGGCCGATCTCGCCGTACTGGTTCAGGGAGTAGTTGTCCGTGACGGTCAGCGGCCCCTGGGGTGCCAGGAGCATGCCTTCCAGGGATTCGCGGAAGGCCTCGCCGGCGGGCAGTGTGAAGGGCGTGGCCTTGACCTCCGGTGCGGCCTCGGCCAGCTTGGTGAGTCCGGCCGCTGCGGTGACGTTCAGCTGGGTCATCCCGTAGTACTCCGCCACGGCACCTGTCACCTGCACGTGGTCTCCGGCCTGGACCGATGCCACCGTGGCGGGGGAGTAGACGAAGATTCCGTCCGACGCGGCATGGTTCGCTGCCGTCAGGTCGCCGCCGGTTCCCGGTGTCTGCAGGTAATAGCCGTTAAGCCCGCCGGTGGGGAAGACTGCGGTGACCTTTCCGGTGGTGGTCACTGTTGATCCGGTGAGGGGGCTTTCCGCACCCGTGCCCTGGATCTCGGCAATCGACGTGCTGGACGGCACGGGGGCCGGATCCGGAGTGGGGGCCGGACTGGGATCGGGCCCGGGGGCGGTGGAGCCGCTTGGGGTTGGACTGATCGTGGTGCTGAGGCTGAAGTCCGCTGCGTTGCTGTTGCTGTCCGCGCCTCCGCTGCGGTTCAGGCTCCTGGCGTCGCCCGTACCCGCGGGGCCCGCGGCTACTGCGGTTTCGAAAGTGTTGGAGGAGCCGTAGCCCAGCAGGTCCGCGACGCCTGCGGGCTCCACCTGGGAACCGGTGGAAAGCGCGACGGCGGTGGGCTGCTTGGCGAGCACGATGGTGCCGGATGTGCCGCTGAAGTTCAGGCCGCCCGCCACGAGGTCCGGCGTGGGGAGGGCGGCGCCGTTGGTTCCGTTGCTGGCACCCTGGATCAGGTAATGACCCTTTGCCGCGATGGTGCCGGTGAGGGGTGCCACGGTGGTAGGGGCTGCCAGCCCGGTTGCGGAACGGTACTGGACTGACCAGCCGTCCAGCCGCACCGGGGCGTCCGAGGAGTTGTAAAGCTCCAGGAACCGGTTCTTGTAGGCGGCGCCCGTGCTGCCGCCGCTGAGGTAGGCCTCGTTAATGACAACGGGGGATGTGCCTGCCGCGGGTGAGACCTCCGCGGCTGTAGTGTCCGCGACTGCGGGAAAGACTGCCAGGGGAGCCAGCAGCCCCGCCGACAACGCTGTCCCCAGCGCGAGTTTCCAAGGTGTGTGATGCATCCGCTCTTACTTTCATAGGGGTGTCCCGGTGGGGACCCGATGGAAGATGTCCGGGTTGTACCGACGGACAGGGGCCCGGATCCTGCTCCTGGTCAAGTGGTATCCGGCACATCACAACAGCGCTGAATGAACGCAGGGTTGATAGCGCGTGCATTCGGCGGGACGCTCCCCAGCGGAACGGGCCACCTACCGGCCGGGAGCCCCAGTAGCCCCGGTTCCGGTGATGCTGTTGGCGGTATGTGGTGGCCGGCATCTACCCCAGTGTGCCGACTATCACACAGGATACCGGCCAGTAGCTTCGGCGGAAGGGGGCTGCAGAAATTTGTCAGAACAATTTACGTGGTGGCACTGGCTCCCGTCATGGCGGCCCACGTCAGGACCGGCGGTGACTGCCGCAGGTTAAACGAAGGACCCCTGCCTGCCAGGCATGCTGGCGGACAGGGGTCCTTTTCGCGGAAGGTAAGAGATTCGAACTCTTGGTACGGGGTTACCGCACACTAGTTTTCAAGACTAGCTCCTTCGGCCGCTCGGACAACCTTCCTCAACAAGTAGTGTTTCATAGGCACTTGCCTGCAACAAAACAGAGTCCGGAAGGTGTCCGGTGCACACTGGTTGCACGCAGTATTCAGTCAGAAACGGGAGTGTTCCATGAAAGCCGTCTACATTTCGGAGCCGGGCGGCCCGGAAGTGTTGGAGGTCCGCGAGGTCGAGGCCCCGGTACCCGGTACCGGAGAGGTGCTGATCGACGTCGTCGCGGCCGGCCTCAACCGGGCGGACGTGCAGCAGCGCAGGGGTTTCTACCCGCCCCCGCCCGGCGCATCGGATATCCCCGGCCTTGAGGTATCCGGCCGGATCGCCGGGTTCGGTCCCGGTGTCACGAAGGCGTTTTCCCTCGGGGACAAAGTGGTGGCGCTGCTGGCCGGGGGCGGCTACGCCCAGCAGGTGGCCGTCCGTGCCGAACAGGTCCTGCGGGTGCCCGACGGCGTGGACCTGGTGACCGCGGCAGCCCTTCCCGAAGTTGCCGCCACCGTCTACTCCAACCTGGTCATGACCGCCCAGCTTCAGGAGGGTGAAACTGTCCTGATCCACGGGGCCACCGGCGGGATCGGCACCATGGCCATCCAGCTGGCCAAGGCGCTCGGCGCCAGGGTTGCCACCACCGCGGGCTCTGATGAAAAAGTGAGCACGGCCAAGGCCTTCCTGGGTGCGGATATTGCCATCAACTACGCCGAAGAGGATTTTCCCGAGAGCCTCCGCCGCCAGAACGGAGGCAAAGGCGCAGACGTCATCCTCGACGTCGTCGGAGCCAAATACCTCAAGCAGAACGTGGACGCGCTCGCCGACTATGGACGGTTGATCGTCATTGGACTGCAGGGCGGCACCAAGGGTGAGCTCGATCTGGGGCAGCTGCTGCAAAAGCGGGCCGCCGTGGTGGCCACAGCCCTGCGCCCGCGGCCCGTGGAGGAAAAGGGTGCCATCATGAACGCCGTCCGCGACGCCGTGTGGCCGCTGGTCAGTGACGGACGGGTGCGGCCGCTGGTGGCAAAGACCTTCCCGCTTGACCAGGTGCGTGCGGCCCACCGGTACTTCGACACGGGAGACCACGTAGGCAAGATCCTGCTGCTCATGTAAGCGCTCCGCCCCGCAGACCGTTGCCCGCCGAGCACAAGGAACAGCATGTCCATCCGCCATAGCCTCCTCGCACTGCTGCAGGACCAGCCGCGCTACGGCTACCAGCTGCGGACCGAGTTCGAGAACCGCACCGGCAGCACCTGGCCGCTGAACATTGGACAGGTGTACACCACCCTGGACCGGCTGGAACGCGACGCCTTGGTGGCCAGGGACGGCGATGACGGGAACGGCCACGTGGTGTACAGCATCACGGCGGCCGGCAGGGCGGAGATCCGGGAGTGGTTCGCGGCGCCGGTGGAGCGGAACAACCCGCCGCGCAATGAGCTGGCCATCAAGCTGGCGCTCGCTGTCACCGTGCCCGGCGTCGACATCCAGGCCATCATCCAGGGCCAGCGGTTGGCCTCTGTCCGGGCGCTGCAGGACTACACCAAAGCCCGCCGGGACACTGCTTCGGGCCAGCGGGCCGTTGATACGGCGTGGCTTATGGTCCTGGACTCCCTGATTTTCCAGACCGAGGCGGAGGTCCGCTGGCTGGACCTGTGCGAGGCGAGGATGATCCAGCAGGCGCAGGGGAAATAGGGAACACAATTGGGTCTTTTTGAATGCAGTGGACAGGTTTAGCGTGGGGTGCAGGAGCCGCCCGGCCGGGCGGTGGAACTTGGAGGAAGCTCATGGCAACCCACGTGGCCGACTGCAGCGTAACGAACTGTTCCTTTAACGATCACACCAACTGCAATGCTGCCGCCATCACTGTAGGCGGTGCCGAAAACCACGCGCACTGCGCCACCTTTATCGACACGGGCATGCACGGGGGACTGCCCAAAGTCCTTGCCGACGTCGGCGCCTGCCAGCGTTCTGAATGCGTCCACAACGACCACCTGATGTGCAAGGCCGCCGAGGTGCATGTCGGCCCCGGTGCGGACAACGCTGACTGCCTTACCTACTCACACGCCTAAGGAGCAGCTTTACGCTTTTCCCATGAGCCAAGGCCTCCGCCCGAGCTGTTCGGACGGAGGCCTTCGCTGCGTTGGTGCGGCCGGGACGCCAAGCTGATCCGTCGTTCGTCGCCGCTTCCCCTCCGCTCACCGCACGTTTCTGCGCCACCTGGCAGAACGCCTCTGGAATGGGGCTGCGGGTTGGTAGGGTGCGTCACAGCAGAAGCGAAACAATCTCAAGGAGGAGACATGGCCGAAACGCCTGATCAACGGAGGAATGCATCCGGGGAAAGGGGCGTGGTGGCCACCGACCCGGCCCTGCCCCCGACTGCCATTGATGAGGAAGTCCGCGAGGCAGAAGACCGGAAATGGACGCCGGGAAAGATTGCGCTGTGGGCCGGCATTGCCCTGCTGGGCGGCCTGGCCTGGTTCATGCTGGCCATCATCCGCGGTGAGACCGTCAACGCTATTTGGTTCGTGTTTGCCTCGGTGTGCACGTACCTCATCGGCTACCGCTTCTACTCCAAGGTCATCGAGCGCTACATCACCCGGCCTGACGACCGCCGTGCCACCCCGGCTGAGTACAAGGCCGATGGCAAGGACTACGTCCGGACTGACCGCAATGTCCTGTTCGGCCACCACTTCGCCGCCATCGCCGGTGCCGGACCGTTGGTGGGTCCTGTCATTGCAGCCCAGATGGGCTACCTGCCCGGCACTATCTGGATCATCATCGGCGTCGTCCTTGCCGGCGCCGTCCAGGACTACCTGGTGATGTTCTTCTCCATGCGGCGCGGCGGCAGGTCCCTGGGACAGATGGCGCGCGAGGAGCTTGGCGTCATTGGCGGCACAGCGGCCCTCATAGCCACCCTGCTGATCATGGTGATCATCGTCGCCATCCTCGCGCTCGTCGTCGTCAATGCCCTGGGCGAAAGCCCGTGGGGTGTCTTCTCCGTGGGTTTGACCATCCCCATCGCCCTGTTCATGGGCGTCTACCTCCGCTACCTCCGGCCCGGCAAGGTCATGGAAGTGTCGCTGATTGGGTTCGTCCTGCTGATGGCGGCCATCGTCGGCGGCGGCATCGTGGCCGAAACCCCGTGGGGCGCCGACATCTTCAGCCTGGACAAGGTCACCATCGCGTGGGGGCTCATTGTCTACGGCTTCATTGCCGCCATCCTGCCCGTGTGGCTGCTCCTGGCACCCCGGGACTACCTTTCAACGTTCATGAAGATCGGCGTCATCGTGATGCTCGCGCTGGCCATCGTTGTGGTCCGCCCGGAAATCACTGTTCCCGCCTTCAGTGAATTCGCCAGCAGGGACAACGGACCCGTGTTCCCGGGGGCCCTGTTCCCGTTCCTGTTCGTCACCATCGCCTGCGGTGCCCTCTCCGGCTTCCACGCCCTGATCTCGTCCGGCACCACCCCGAAGCTCGTGGAGAAGGAACGCCAGACCCGATTCATTGGCTACGGCGGCATGCTGATGGAGTCATTCGTGGCCATCATGGCCCTGGTGGCCGCCATTTCCATCGACCGCGGACTCTACTTCGCCATGAACTCGCCGGCCGCGCTGACCGGCGGAACGGTGGAAACGGCAGCCACCTGGGTCAACAGCCTGGGCCTGGCCGGAGTGAACATCACTCCGGAGTTCCTGTCCCAGACAGCAGCCAACGTCGGTGAGGAAAGCATCGTTTCCCGCACCGGCGGTGCTCCCACCCTGGCTGTGGGCCTCGCGCACATCATGCAGCAGTTCATTGGCGGTACCGCCATGATGGCTTTCTGGTACCACTTCGCCATCATGTTCGAAGCCCTCTTCATCCTCACCGCTGTGGACGCCGGCACCCGTGTTGCCCGCTTCATGCTGCAGGACTCGATTGGAAACTTTGTCCCCAAGTTCAAGGAGCACTCCTGGCGGCCCGGCGCCTGGCTCTGCACCGCCATCATGGTGGGGGCCTGGGGCGCGGTGCTGCTGATGGGCGTCACCGACCCTCTGGGCGGCATCAACACGCTGTTCCCGCTGTTCGGTATCGCCAACCAGCTGCTCGCGGCAATCGCATTGTCCGTGTGCCTTGCCATCGTGGCGAAGCGCGGCACGTTCAAGTACTTGTGGATCGTTGCCCTGCCGCTCAGCTTCGCTGCCGTGGTGACCATCACCGCGAGCTACCAGAAGATCTTCTCGTCCACGCCCGCGGTGGGCTACTTCGCCAACAACGCGGCGTTCAGCAAGGCCCTCGCAGAAGGGAAGACGGAGTTTGGGACGGCGAAATCCGTGGCGGCCATGGAGGCGGTCGTGCGGAACACGGCCATCCAGGGCTGGCTTTCAGTGATCTTCGTGGTGCTCAGCATCATTGTGATCGCGACGGCGTTGCTCGCCACGGCCAGGGCCTTCCGCAACCGCGCGGACGTCACCGCCGTCCAGGACAACGAGGACCCTGCCCTTCCGTCGCGGGTCTTCGCCCCTGCCGGAATTATCCCCACACCCGCCGAACGGGAGCTGATGGCGGAGTGGGACAAGGTGCCGGCGGAGCTCAGGTTCGAAAGGGGTGGCCACCACTGATGGCGGCGGGACTGGCTGTGCTGACGCGGGGAGTCCGGGGCGTTGCCCGGTATGTCGGCGGCGTCCTGGGCGCGGACGCGTACGCCAAGTATCTGGAGCACCACAGGGCGGCCGGCCACGTGGATGCGCCGCTCACGGAGAGGGAGTTTTGGCGTGACCGGACAGACCGCCAGGACAGCAATCCGCAGGGCCGGTGCTGCTGATTGAGCTTGCAGCGGACAAACCGTCAGGTGGCTTCATCCGGTGGGTCGCGGGTGGATCGCTCATGAGAGTATGAACGCATGAGCGATCCACAAGACACTCAGCCAGCTGAGGACCTCCCGGTAGAAGGCACTCCCATTGACGACCGGCAGCCGCCGGTGCACGCCCACCCCGGTCCTCCTGAGGGCATGAGGCCTAAGGGGAGCAACCTTCAGGACCTGGTGGATGAGCCGGCCAAAGTGATGCGGATCGGAACAATGATCAGGCAGCTCCTGGAGGAAGTGAAGTCCGCACCCCTGGACGAGGCTGCCCGGGGCAGGCTGGCCGAGATCCACGAGCGCTCCATCAAAGAGCTGGAAGACGGACTGGCTCCGGAGCTGGTGGAGGAGCTGGACAGGATCAGCCTTCCCTTCTCCGACGACGGCACTCCCTCGGACGCTGAACTCCGCATAGCCCAGGCCCAGCTTGTGGGATGGCTCGAGGGGTTGTTCCACGGGATCCAGACGGCGATTGCCGCCCAGCACGCGGCCCGCGAGCACGCGGCCGCGCAGATGCAGTTGCGCCAGCTGCCGCCAGGAACCATGATTGCCCCCGGCGTGGTCATCGGGGAAAACGGTGAGCCGCAAAGGGCCGCCGCAGGTTCGCGCTCGGGCAATTCCGCGCGGCCAGGCCAGCGGGACGACCCGGACCACGGTCCCGGGCAATACCTGTAAGGGTGCGCTTGGGCTTTTTCAGCGCCGCCAGGCAGGGGCGCAAGGATGATGCGGAACTGGGGAAGGGGCTGTGGCGCCGCGCCCACGACCGCTTCCAGCGGGGATTGGACCGCTTCCACCAGGTCCTGGAAGGCGTTGAGGACGACCAGCTCTACGGTGAACTGCTCGAGATAGCCAACGAGCTGGCTGCCCTCCTCGAAAGGGTACGGCTCGTGTGCATGGAAGCGCAGCGGCGTTCACCGAATGAAGGCCTGGATATTCCGGTTGGCCTGGCCGGCGTGCACCGTGCCCTGTCCAAGGCCGGCAACTCGCTGGCCACCACGGCGGAGGCGGCCGCCATGCTCCGGCTCGCCGTGGGCCCGGTCCCGGTAGGTGCGGCGTCCGTCCGGCGGCGCGCCGAGTCCGTCTTCCAGCAGGTGGCCGACGCCGAGCGCCACCTCAGCGAGGAGGGCCCGGGACCGTGGCAGGCGGATATTCCCGGTTAAGCGCCTGGCTTACTTCCGGCCAATTCCCTCCTGGCGGGCGCCGGGGTTTGGCAGGATGGTCGAATGACTCTTTCACCTACACTGACGTTCAATGACGGAAACACGATTCCCCAGCTTGGCTATGGCGTCTGGCAGGTTGAGGACGACGTCGCCGAAAAGGTGGTCCGGCAGGCGTTTGAAGCGGGCTTCCGCCACATCGACACCGCCAAGATCTACGGCAACGAGGCAGGCGTAGGGCGGGCGATCGCCAGCTCCGGCCTTTCCCCGGAGCAGCTCTTCATCACCACCAAGCTCTGGAACGCTGACCAGGGCTATGAGTCCACCCTGGAAGCCTTTGAGGCATCGATGGACAGGCTGGGACTCGAGACGCTGGACCTGTACCTGATCCACTGGATGCAGCCCAAGCAGGACAAATACCTGGACACCTGGAAGGCGCTGATCGAGCTCCAGAAGCGCGGCAGGGTCAAGTCCATCGGCGTATCCAACTTCACCGCCGAGGGCCTGCAGCGGCTCATCGATGAAACGGGCGTTGTCCCGGCCATCCACCAGATTGAACTGCACCCGTACTTCAGCCAACGTGAACTGCGCGAGTTTGGTGCTTCGAAGGGCATCCTGACCCAGGCCTGGTCACCGCTGGGCCAGGGCGGCGAGCTGCTTGAGGACGCTACGGTGGCCTCCATTGCCGCCAAGCACGGCGCCACGCCCGCGCAGGTCGTCATCGCCTGGCACCTCGCAATCGGCAACGTGGTGATCCCCAAGTCCGTCACGGAATCCCGGATCCGCGAGAACTACGCGGCTCTCGAGGTAACCCTGGATGCGGACGACATCGAGGCTATCAACGCGCTTGACCGCTCGGCCCAGGGCGAAGGCCGCATCGGCGCAGACCCGGCTGTTTCCGACTTCGCGTAGCCGCCAGACGGCGCCCGCGCGAGGGCTTTAGCCGCGCACTGCCGCCCTGCCTGTTCTGTACAGGCGGGGCGCTTTGCGTTTAAGCAGGAACGGGTCAGGCGGCTGTGCGGAGCTGCCCTACGGCCACGGCGTCGACGACGGCCCAGCTGTCCTCCCCGGCGCAGTGCCGGCTGGCGAAGCGCTCCGCCTCTGCCAGGGTGTCAAAGACCTCAGCCCGCGCCCGGCCGCAGTCGGCGTCGAAGTACGTGACGTGAAATTCCTGTACCAGTTGCTTTTCCATGAATCCAGTCTGCAACCGGGGTCTGACAATCACGGGAATCAGTCCCGCGTGTTGCCCAGCCGAAGGACCCGTTCCTGTGCAAGGACTGCCGTCCGCTCGGCTTTGTCCGCGGCCCGCACCGCCTGTTTCGCCTCGGCGACGGTGGCCGCCAGCTTCTTCTTTGAGCGCTCCAGCTGCTCTTCTGCTGTCCTCAGCCGGGCACGAAGATCTGCGGTCTCCCGGAGGAGTTCCGCGATGCCGGTCCGTAAGTCGTCGGCCTGGTCCTGCAGCTCCTGTGCCGCCTGCGCCGCCCCAGCCTTTGCTGCCTGCGCTTCTTCTAGGGCCGCCCTGGCCCTTTCCAGCGCCGGCGGTGACGCGGGCCGCGGAGTCTGCCGGACCGCCTCAAGCCGCGGCTTGTCCGGCGTGCGCTGTCGCGGCGCTGCCGCCGTCGTACGCATGTTCCTGCCAGTGGAGGCCGCTGGCGCTGAGGCGGGAGCCGCTGCGGCGGGCGGCAGGACCGAAGGGACCGCCACGGTGCCGTCCAGGTCAACGGCGTTTACGCCGTCTGCCTGCAATGTCTTGAGCAGGCGCCCGCTCCGCACGGCCGCCGCTGCTCCCTCATCCGCTGTCAGCGCGCGGAGTGTCTCCTCCACCTCGCCTGCCATGGAATCGCTGATGGCCCGGCCGTGTTCCTGGGCCACCGAACGGGCGGTGTCGACGGCGACGGCGAGCGAAGTGCGGCGCTCACGTCCCAGATCACGCAGCGACGCGGCGTCCAGCGACACCTGTGCCGCGCGCATCCTGCCGCCGAGTTCCGTCAGCTGGGCCAGGACATCCGGTTGATGCACAGCCAGCATATTCACCGCCCAGGCGGCAACCGAGGGCTTCGGCAGTGCCCGCACCGCAGCCGCCAGCTCTTTGTCCGCCGAGGCTGCTTCCTTGGCAGCACTGGCCCGGGCTGCCACAAAATCTTCCAGCGGCCCGGCGTAGAGCTGGTTGGCGACCTCTGCCAGGACCTTGTCTTCCATGCACGCCATCTTAGATACCCGACGCACACGCGCCCCTGTAACCGGCGGCATGACGCCGCCGGTTGTTGGGCCGACCGTGGTAACTGCCGCAACCGCGCGGGCTCCAGTTCTCGTCACGGCCCTTGACCAAGAGCCCACGATGGTCAGCAGGAGCGCGCCGCCAGGCGCCAGAGCGTACGCATCACGCCATCCCCTCGGGGGAGGCAAGTTTCCAGGACATGCCCCACCCTCACCCAGGGCATACGCTTCGGTGCCCTGCCCACCTAAGACGTGGTGATTGATGCAGATATCCTCCGGCGGCGCCTCCGCCGGAGTTCCTTGGTCAGAGACGCCCTCCGAAGGTGTTCATCCCGGGCTTGGGCGCGCCCGGGACCCTGCATGATCAGCCACGGATACGATGCCACTGCATCATTGGAAGCTTTCAAGGGGGAAGCATGTCTAAAACCATTCCGCAGGCACCGAAGAGGTCTCGTGCCTGGATCTGGCTGATTGTAATCGGCCCCATTCTGAGTGTTGTTGGTCTCATCACAGGTTTCGCCAGTGCAGGATCGGCGTGCCGAAGCGTCGTTGGCCCGAAGGAAGGGTTGGTCACGTCGTACGGGACGTTGCAGGGCATGGGTGGTGGGGAACGCACCTGTGAGTGGGTCATGGACACCTTGGCTGTGCCGACGTGGACCTTCATCGTGCTGGGACTCGTCCTGTTCCTCACCGGGATCATCGTCTCCGCCACCAGGAAGCGGGCATATGTTGCCGGGGAACAGCGGCCTAGAAAACAGGGAGTCAATCGGCGGTCGATTCTTCAGGGTGCGGTGGCGTTTTTCGCGACGGCCCTGGCCGGCGCGGCTCCGGCGTACGCGAATGGAAACGTCCGGTACGTCAGCGCATCAGGTTCGGACAGTAATCCGGGAAGCGTGACGGCACCCTGGCGCACGCTTGCCAAGGTACGCTCAGCCATGGCATCGGGCGACCTGCAACGCGGCTCCACTGTCCTGTTCAAGCGCGGGGACGACTTTTACGGGTCCATCCATATGCCGTCCCTGATCGGATCTTCAGGAACGCTGACTATCGGGGCGTACGGTGAGGGAGCTCGGCCTCGCTTGCTGGGCTATAAGGTGAGCAAGGCTGCATGGACGCAGTACAGCGGGAACATTTGGAAGCTGAACATCGCGGCGAACAGTGGCCAGTATTCGGGCAACACGTCCGAGGCTTCCACCAACGTGGGATTTCTGAAGGCTGCTGGCATGATTCACGGCCGGAAACGTTGGGCTATTTCCGAGTTGGCGGCAGACTGGGAGTTTTTCAGCGACTCCACGTACGTGTACGTTCGCTTGGGGGTAAACCCTGGGGCGGGCGTGGCCATTTCCGTTCAACGGGACATTCTGCGGCTGGCCTCGCATACCACAGTGCAGGACCTGTACCTTGGCGGCACCGGAGCGCATGGTGTTACTACCGGCGGCAAGAACGTTGTTATCCAGCGGAACGAAATCGAGTGGATAGGCGGTTCTGCCCTCTCGGGAACTACGCGATACGGCAACGGGGTGGAACTATACGTGGGCGCGGCGAGGGTCATGATCCGGGAGAACGCGGTCCGGCAGACGTACGACGTCGCGCTGTCGGCACAGGGTACCGGCACGGCAGGCTGGACCGACATTACGTGGGAATCCAATCGGCTTGAGAACTGCAACATGTCGCTGGAACTGTGGGGTAAGGGCGGCGGCACGGGATTTCTTAGGTGCAGGTTCATAAACAACACCTGCATTGACGCCGGCTACTCGTGGGCTGCGCTCATCCGGTCCGACCGGGACGGCAAGGGAACGCACCTGTTGACCTATTCCATGGAAGTCCCTGTGGACGTGGAAATCACGGGCAACAGTTTCCTCGGGGCGCGGGACAACTACACCCGCAACAGCGGGGACAGGCAGATACCCGCCGGGATCATCACCCATCGCAACACCATCAAGCTGGGCACCGGTAAAAAGATCGCGTACGGGGTTGAAAACCCGGAGACCAGCGAACAGGCCGCGCAATGGCAGGCGCGGACGGGCAGGGAGCAGGCCTCAGTCTTCGCTGTGAGTTACTGACGGCCTGAAACAAAGGAAACCGGCCATCCCAGCAGCGCACGTACTACCGTCGTAGCCTGGACACGCTGCGACGGTAGCTCTGCGTCCGCGGGTAACAATTCCAGCGCCGGCTGTGGACCTCAAAGGGGGTTACCGCTTAACCAGCGAAAAACCCCGGAAACCCCTAAAGCATGGGTTGTCCGGGGTTTATCCCGAGCTTCCTATCAGAATCGAACTGATGACCTTTTCATTACGAGTGAAACGCTCTACCGACTGAGCTAAGGAAGCACCGCACGAATCTCCGGCAAAACCGGGCGCTTCATGCAAGAGTCAACTGTAATAGAGTCCCCGCGCCCGGGTCAAAATGGGCGGCCGGGACAGGGTGAGGCCTTCAGCACACCGTGTTGTCGGCGGGAACCTGGCCGCTTACCAGGTAGCTGTCCACGGCGTCCTCGATGCAGCTGTTGGACCGGCCGTACGCGGTGTGGCCTTCGCCTTCCCACGTGAGGAGTGCAGCGTTGCCCAGCTGCTTGCGCAGCGATGACGCCCATTCCACCGGGGTGGCAGGGTCGCCGGTGGTGCCGATGACAACGATGGGGGAGCCGCCGCTGTATTCCACCGGCGACGGCGTGCGCACGCTCTCATACGGCCAGTCCACGCAGTTTGTGCCTCCGTATGCAAAGAAGTACCCGAAGGTGGGTGAGTCCTGCATCAGGCGCTGCTGCTCCGCACGCATGGCGGCTGTCTCGGACTCCATGGGGTAGTCAAGGCAGTTGATGGCATTGAAGGCGAAGGTGGAATTGGACGTATACGTCCCGTTGGAAGAGCGGTCGGCCCCCAGGTCTGCGAGCCGCAGCATGAGGCTGACGTCTCCCGTCATTGCCGCTTCCAGGGCCTGAGTGAGGGCGGGCCAGCTTTGGTCGTTGTACAGCGGCGTGATCAGGCCGCTGACGAACATGGTGGCATTTACCACCCGCCCGTCCTTGGCGGTCGGCGGCGTTTGCTGGACCGCGGCGATCAGGTCGCGGATCTGCTGGACACCGGAATCCACGTCCCCGCTCAGGGGGCATCCGTCCTGCCCCTGGCAGCTGGCAACATAGGCGCGGATTGCCTTCTCGAAGGCACGGGCCTGCCCGCTGGTCAGCTCCTCGTTGCTGATGGAGGGGTCCAGCGCTCCATCCAGCACCATCCGTCCCACATTGTCAGGGAACAGGGAAGCGTAGGTTGAGCCCAGGAACGTGCCGTAGGAGTAGCCAAGATAGTTGAGTTTCGGATCATTGACCACGGCCCGAAGAACGTCCACGTCCTTAGCGGAACTGACCGTATCGATGTTTCCCAGCACCGGACCCGTCTGCTCCTCGCACTGGGCCGCAGTTGCCTTGTTGTCCGCCAGGACCTCGGCAAGTCCGGCATCGGTTTCGAGGTCGTAGATCTTGGACCTGGCGGCATCCCGTTCGGCGTCGGTCATGCACGTGACGGGGGCTGAGCGTTTCACGCCCCGGGGGTCAAAGCCCACAAGGTCGTAGGAATCCCGTACAGCCTGGGAAAAATGTGTCCCGGCCGCATCCTTGACGAAGTCATAGCCTGACGCACCCGGACCGCCCGGGTTGACCAGGAGGCTGCCCGTTTTCTTTCCCGTGCTTGGAGCCCGCAGCGCGGCAATCTGGATTGTCTCGCCGTCGGGGTTGCCGTAGTCCATGGGCACCGTCACGCTGGCGCACTGGAACTCGTTCTCGCATGGCTCCCAGACGACCTCCTGGGAGTAGAACTCCTCAAGACCTTCCGGTGCAGATGCAACGATCGACGGGTCGGCCTTGGCAGTGGCGGCCTCCTGGCTGCGGTCTTCTCCATTCAGGAGGCTGCAGGACGCCAGGACCATGGCCAGGACCATGGCCCCGAGGGCACGGACGCCAACCGCCGCGAATCGCGGGCGTACGGGCAGGGGGCGGGCAGTCATCGGGTCTCCTTGAAGGACTAGATCAGGCTGGCTGCCATGGACTCAATGGTCAACAGCGGTGCAACGTTAGTGGTGGTGATGCGTTCGCGGGCTTTGTTGATGGCATCCATCCGGGCAAGCGTTGACTCCGGCGTGGAGCGGTGGGCGAACGCCTCCAATTCACCCCTGAGCTCAACGTTTACGAGCTCCACGGCATTCCCCAGCTGGATAATCAGCACATCACGATAGAAGGACAGAAGATCCGTCAGCGTCCGGTCCAGCGAGTCCGTGATGGACCGTTTGGCCCGCCTCTTCTGGTCGTCCTCCAGCTGCTTTACCTGGCTGCGCATGGCCGGAGGAAGCGTCCCGGATTCCGGTGCGCCCAGTGTTGCCAGCAGCGCGGCCTTCTCCGCAGCGTCCCGTTCCTCATTGGAACTGTTGGCCTCTGCGGTGGCGATCTTGACCAGCTTGTCTGCCATCATCACTGCAGCAGTGACGCCCCGCAGGCCGAGCGGGAACCGGACAGTTTCCAGCCGGCGCTCCCTCGCAGCGGGGTCGCGCGCCAGCCGGCGGGCAATGCCAACATGGCTCTGCGCCGCCCGGGCGGCACGCTCAGCGAGCGCCGGATCCACGCCGTCGCGCTTCACCAGCAGGGCAGCGACGTCAGCGGCAGGCGGCAGCCGCAAAGCCACGCTGCGGCAGCGCGAACGGATGGTCACCAGGACGTCCGCCGGGGACGGGGCGCACAGCATCCACACGGTCCGGGGAGTGGGTTCCTCGATGGCTTTGAGGAGGACGTTGGTGGTGCGTTCGGCCATGCGGTCCGCATCCTCCACCACGATGATGCGCCACCGACCTGTCGAGGGCCTGTTGCCGGCCGTGGCCACCAGTTCCCGGGCTTCGTCAATGGTGATGGTGACCTTCTCGGTCCGGACGAACGTGACGTCCGAATGGGTCTCACCCAGGATGGTCAGGCAGGCGGAGCAGTGGCCGCATCCGCGCTGGCTGACGTCGTCCTGGTCGCAGTTCAGTGCCGCGGCAAAGGCCTTCGCCGCGTTCGAGCGCCCGGAGCCCGGCGGGCCGGTAAAAAGCCACGCGTGCGTCAGCCCCTCGCCGCTGGAGGCCTGCCGCAGTTGTTCGACGACGGCGGGTTGCCCTTGCAGGTCGTCCCACACCGTCACGGCCGGCCACCTGCCGACGGCTCATGTCCCGGAAGAACATCTGCCGGGACGCTGTGATGCGCGGCCAGGAGGCTTTCCACCCGTTCAAGAATCTGTTCCGCCAGCTCTCCGACAGGGTGATGGGCGGACAGCACGAGGTAGGACTCCGGACGGCTGCGGGCCATCCCCAGGAAGGCCTCCCGGATACGGGTATGGAAGTCATCAGCTTCAGATTCCAGCCGGTCTTCGGCAGCATCGCCGGCTGTCCGGCGGCGGCGGCCGACGGCGGGGTCGACATCCAGCAGGACGGTGAGGTGGGGCTGCAGGCCGGAAGTGGCCCACCCATTAAGGGACCGTACGGCGTCCTCGCCCAGTCCGCGTCCTGCCCCCTGGTAGGCCACCGACGAGTCGATGTAACGGTCCGTCAGGACGATCTCACCGCGTTCCAGGGCAGGACGGATGACCTGGGTGGCGTGCGCGGCCCGGGACGCGGCAAAGATGAGCGCTTCCGTGCGGGCATCGATGTGGCCGTGGCCGTGATCCAATACCAGTGAACGCAGTTTTTCGCCGATGGGAGTTCCGCCCGGCTCACGGGTACGCAGGACGGTGAGGCCCCGGGATTCCAGGACTTCTGCAAGCCGGGCAGCCTGCGTTGATTTGCCGGCGCCGTCGCCGCCCTCAAACGCGATGAAAAGCCCGGCCCTTTGTTTGCTCACCCATCAAGCGTACCGATCCCCGCTGACAAAACCGATCGGGCCTGTGGACGGAGGCCGGGTGCACCTGCGGGTAACAGCTTTCCGGGGGACTGCTGACGGACAGTACGCTTTCACCATGAGTCTCTCCGAACAGCAGGCCGCGGCGCTCTCAGCCGAAACGGTGGTGGTTGCGGCCGGGCGTCCCCCCAGGGAAAGGGACCAGCCGGTCAACCACCCAGTCGTCCTTTCCTCCACATACTTTGGCACCGGGGCCCTCGGGGACGGCGACCGCGGGTACGGCCGGTATTCCAATCCCACCTGGGATCCCTTCGAAGAAGCGCTCGGCCAGCTTGAAGGTTCCAAGCTGCCGGGGCTGCTCTACTCATCAGGGCTTGCGGCGGTCAGCTCGGCCCTTTCCCTGATCCCCCCAGGGGGAGTTCTGGTGATGCCCGCGCACAGCTACTCCGGGTCCTTGGTGATGGCTTCGGAACTGGCGCAGAAGGAATTCGTCGAACTGCGCACCGTGGACATTGCCGACACGGATGCCGTCAAGGCCGCCCTGGCACCGAACGGACCCAACGCCCGGGCTGCTTCCATGCTGTGGCTGGAAAGCCCCACTAACCCGATGCTCGGCATCGCCGACGTCCAGGCCCTGACGGCTGCGGCGCATGCCGTCGGCGCTATCGTCGTCACGGACAACACCTTCTCCACACCCCTGGTGCAGCAGCCCCTGGCCTTGGGGTCCGACGTCGTCCTGCACTCGGTGACGAAGTATCTGGCTGGCCATTCCGACGTCGTCCTGGGCGCCCTGGTGACGTCCAACGCGGACATCCGCTCGGCCCTGCTCCACAACCGGACCATCCACGGCGGGATTGCGGGACCCTTCGAGGCCTGGCTGGCGCTGCGCGGCCTGCGGACCCTGGCGCTGCGGATAGAACGCTCCCAGGCTTCTGCCATGGTGTTGGCTGAACGCCTTGGTGCACACCCGGCCATCGAGTCCATCCGTTTCCCGGGCCTGCCCGCGGATCCCGGCCATGAACGGGCAAAGGCGCAGATGAAGGGGTTTGGCTCCATCATCTGCGTGCAGGTTGCCCCTGCCTCAGGGCTGAGCGGCGCTGACACTGCTGACAAACTCGTCCGCGCGCTGCAGCTGTGGCTCCCCGCGACGTCGCTGGGCGGCGTTGAGTCCCTCATTGAACGACGACGGCGGCACACCGCCGAGCCGGTGAGCGTTCCGGAGAATTTGGTGCGGCTCAGTGTGGGAATCGAAAACGTGGAGGACCTCTGGGCCGATTTGAAGCGGGCGCTGGACTCGCTGGGCGGCTAGGCTGGGCTTGTGGACGGTGAACTGATTATTCGGCCTGTAGAGCAGGCAGTGTTCTTTATTCTTGCCCTGGTGGCCCTGGGCCTTGAGCTGTGGGCTGTGGCCGACTGCGCCCGGCACCGTGCCAACGCGTTCGAGGCCACGGGCAAGAGGACCAAGGCTTTCTGGCTGGCACTGACCGGCGGAGCAGCCCTGATCGGTGTCATCTCGTTCTTCGGCAGCGGAGGCGGCTTTTTCGGCACGCTGGGCCTGTTCGGACTCGCGGCCGTGGTGGCCGCGTCCGTTTACTTGGCGGACGTGCGGCCGGCAGTCAAGGACGCAGGCCGGGGCGGCAGCCGCAACACCGGCCCCTATGGTCCCTGGTAAGCCTGCCGCTGGGCTGACTGCGCCTTTCACACTACAAGCCCCACAGGTTAGCTAGGCCAGGGAGCCTGCCCGCGGGAACCCTGCTTCCGGCGCCGTCAGGCCAGGGGAGCTACGGCGTCCCAGCCCACGGTGAACTCGCCCAGCCGCCACCGGGCGGGCCCGTCCTGCACCGGCCAGCCCGCGTCCCGCAACGTCCGGCACATGCCCTGCCACCGCTGCCTGTTCCCGAAGGAAGCCAGCGGCGCGCACTCCAGCCAGGCCCGGTCCATGGCCTGCATCAGGGCGTGCACCGGTTCTCCGGGAACGTTGCGGTGGATCAGGGCCTTGGGCAGTCTTTCGGCAACGTCCGAGGGCAGTTCGAAGCTGCCGAACCGGACAGAGATGCTGAGGGACAGGGGCCGTTCTGCGTCCAGCGCCACCCAGGTGACGCGCCGTCCGATCTCATCGCAGGTGCCGTCGATGAACAGGCCGCCAGGGCTCAGGCGGTCCTGCACCAGCCGCCAGATACCGGGAACGTCAGCTTCCTCGTACTGCCGCAGGACGTTGAACGCCCGCACCAGGACCGGCCGTCCCGGCACGGGCAGTTCGAAGCCGCCCACCCGGAAGCTCAAGCCGGGCCGTTGCAGGGGGAGGGCGGCGCGAACGCGTTCGGGCTCAATCTCGATTCCAAAGACCTGCACATCCGGGCGGACGGCAGCGAGCCGGTCAAAGAGTTCGACGGCGGTGGCGGGCGTCGCGCCATAGCCCAGGTCCACCACCAGGGGATCGGCGGCGTTCCGGAGCCGCCAGGCCTGAGGCCCGGCCAACCAGCGGTCCACCCGGCGCATGCGGTTGGGATTGGTGGTTCCGCGGGTCACGTTGCCCACCGGCCTGCCCGGCCTGCCGGTGCTGTTCCTGCCGGAAATCTGCGGGGCAGTCACCCGTTCAGCCTTTTGCACCACGGCCCCACCTTATCCCTGCAGCCGGAGGTGGCGCGTCACCGGACCGGCTTGTAACGCTGGGCAGGCGGCGGCAGCGCTCGGCTAGGATGAAAATCATGACTTACAAGCTGATTCTGCTGCGCCACGGCCACAGCGAATGGAACGCCAAGAACCTGTTCACCGGCTGGGTGGACGTAGACCTCAACGACCAGGGCCGCACGGAAGCAGCACGCGGCGGCGAGCTCCTGGTTGAGAACAATGTTCTCCCGGACATCCTCTACACCTCCCTGTTGAAGCGGGCCATCAACACTGCGAACATCTCCCTGGACAAGGCTGACCGCGGCTGGATCCCGGTGAAGCGCGACTGGCGCCTGAACGAACGCCACTACGGCGCCCTGCAGGGCAAGGACAAGGCCCAGACCCTTGCAGAGTACGGCGAGGAGCAGTTCATGGAATGGCGCCGCTCCTACGACACCCCTCCGCCGCCCCTGGACGACGACTCCGAGTTCTCCCAGGCGCACGATCCCCGCTACGCGGACCTGGGTGACGCACTCCCGCGCACGGAATGCCTTAAGGACGTCCTGGTCCGCCTGCTGCCGTACTGGGAATCGGACATCAAGGCGGACCTCAAAGCCGGCAAGACCGTCCTGGTCACGGCCCACGGCAACTCCCTGCGCGCCCTGGTCAAGCACCTGGACGGTATCAGCGACGAAGCCATCGCCGGCCTGAACATTCCCACTGGCATCCCGCTGGTGTACGACCTGGATGAGAACTTCCAGCCGATCAAGCCCGGCGGCACCTACCTTGACCCGGAAGCCGCGGAGCAGGCCATCCTGGCGGTAGCGAACCAGGGCAAGAAGTAAGGCATTAAACAACGACGGCGGGCTGGTCACCTCAGGTGACCAGCCCGCCGTCGTCTGTTCCCGTAAAACTCCCGAGGGTTTAGAGCGTTTAGCTGTGTTCTGTCCCGGTGGGCTGCCAGGCGCCGGTCACCAGGTAGGTGACCTTTTGGGCCACTGAAACGCCATGGTCCGCGAAGCGTTCGAAGTAGCGGCTGGCGAGTGCAACATCCACCGTGGTGGCGGGCGATTCTTTCCACTCCGGTGCCGCGATGGCCTTGAAGACGCTGAGGTGGAGGTCGTTGATGGCCGTATTCGCCTTCAGGATGTCCCTCGCCACCTCAAGGTCGCGGGTTTCCAGGAGGACGGTCAGCTTGTCGGCGATCTCCTGGTCCAGCTCGGCCATGCGCTTGAAGGTGCCGGTCATGGATTCCGGAATGACAGTGGACGGGTAGCGCAGGCGTGCCAGCTGGGCAATGTGACGGGCAAGGTCTCCCATCCGCTCGAGGGAAGCGCTCATCCGCAGCGAGCCCACAATCATCCGCAGGTCGCTGGCCACCGGCCCCTGCAACGCCAGGATGTCGATGGCGCGCTCATCGAGGCTGTTCTGCAGGAAGTCGATGCGGGCATCCGCAGCGATGACGTCCTGCGCAAGGTCCACGTCAGCCACTTCGAAGGAGGTGGTGGCCTTGTCCATCGCTTCGCTGACCAGCCGGGAGATCTCCACGAGCTGGTCGCCGACCTGGGTCAGCTCTTCCTGAAAAACCTTACGCACGTGGGCGTCCTTTCCTTGTAACTCCCGCCGGCCCAAGTCCGGGCAGCGGGAATCGCGTCGCCAATCGGCACTCCAACTGGCTACTCTGCCAGCGCCGGGTGAACGGCGAGGCCCTTGAAGGTGAACGTTAGTTGAACCGTCGCAAGAGGAGGCCCGGACGCGCCGATCAGCGCCTTCCAGAGCATAAGGTGGAGCTGTGGATCCTATGCTCATCGGCTTGGTGGCCGGCCTTGTCGGCCTGGCGCTCGGCACGTTCGGCGTGCTCGCGTACCGGGTCAGCGAGCGGCAGCGGCAACTGCTGGACGTGGACACCGAAGAACCGGCCCTGCCGCCGGGCGCTGCCGAGGTGCTGGCCGTCGTCGGCCGCGCCTTCGTGGTGGTGGACGCTGTGGACGGCGTGGTCCGGGCCAGCCCGGCAGCCTACGCCTACGGCCTTGTCCGCGGCCACACCGTGGTCCACAAGGAACTGCTGGACATGACGGCGGGCGTCCGGCGCGACGGCGTCATCCTGGAGAAGCAGCTGGAGCTTCCCCGCGGCCCGCTCGGCCAGGGAACCATCATCGTCCAGATCCGGGCCGCGATGCTCGGTGAGGAATACATCCTGCTGCTCGCGGATGACCGCACAGAGATCACCAGGACAGAAGAGATCCGGAACGATTTCGTAGCCAACGTTTCCCATGAGCTGAAAACCCCCGTGGGTGCCATTTCGCTGCTTGCTGAAGCCTTGGAGTCCTCGGCGGATGACGAACTTGCGGTCAGGCGCTTCGCTAAACGCATGCACAAGGAGTCAGGCCGGCTGGCCGCACTGGTGCAGGACATCATCGAGCTGTCCAGGCTGCAGGGGGCCAGCGTGGCGCAGCAGGGCAGGCCGGTTGATGTCAATGCCGTCATAGCCGAGGCGGTGGACCGCTCCCAGCTTCCGGCGGAGAGCAAGAACATCCGGATCGTGGTGGGCGGGCGGACCGACGCGAAGGTCTTCGGGGACCAGGACCTGCTGGTCACCGCGCTCCGTAACCTGATCGACAACGCCATCCGCTACTCCCCGGAAAACACCCGGGTGGGGATCGGCGTCCGCAGCAGGGAAGGCCTGGTCTCCATCTCTGTGACGGACCAGGGTGAGGGACTCAGCCCCGAGGACCAGGAACGCGTCTTTGAACGGTTCTACCGGGTGGACTCGGCACGGTCCCGCCATACCGGCGGCACCGGCCTGGGCCTGAGCATCGTCAAGCATGTGGCCTCCAACCACGGCGGCGAGGTGACCCTGTGGTCCCAGCCAGGGCAGGGATCCACGTTCACCCTCCGGCTTCCCGAAATGGAAGGCCAGGACGGCGGGGAACAGCCGGATCCTGCCGCCGCCCCCGCTGCCCCCGCCGCCGCGGGCTCCCGGACGAGCCCGGACGAGCCACATGTCACCCAAGGACCCGGCGCCGCCGGCGCAACAGAACGAGGAGCAACAGCTTGAGCAGGATCTTGATTGTCGAGGATGAGGAGTCGTTCAGCGATCCCCTGTCCTATTTGCTGGGCAAGGAAGGCTTTGAGGTGGAGGTCGTGGACAACGGCCTGGACGCCATCACCGAATTCGACCGGAACGGCGCGGACCTGGTGCTGCTGGATCTGCAGCTTCCCGGACTCTCCGGCACGGAAGTGTGCCGCCAGCTCCGCCAGCGGTCCAGCGTCCCGGTGATCATGCTGACGGCCAAAGACGCCGAAATCGACAAAGTGGTGGGTCTGGAACTTGGCGCCGACGACTATGTCACCAAGCCCTATTCGTCCCGCGAGCTCGTGGCAAGGGTCAGGGCAGTACTGCGGCGCCAGGGCGAACCGGAGGAACTCGTCTCCTCCACCGTGCAGGCTGGGCCGGTGCGGATGGACATTGAACGCCATGTGGTCAGCGTGGGCGGAGAACAGGTGCTGCTGCCGCTGAAGGAGTTCGAGCTCCTCGAAATGCTGCTGCGCAACTCGGGCCGGGTGCTCACCCGCGGCCAGCTGATCGACCGTGTGTGGGGTTCCGACTATGTGGGGGACACCAAGACCCTGGACGTCCACGTGAAGCGGTTGCGCGGCAAGATCGAGCCGGATCCCTCAGCCCCGCGGTTCCTGGTCACCGTGCGGGGGCTGGGCTACAAGTTCGAGCCGTAAGGCGCCGGCGGACGTGCCGCAGGACAGGAAACAGTTTACGAATGACATACAAAAGGAGGGGCCGCCAGGCCCCTCCTTTTGTGTGCTTGACTGCTGGCGGCCAGCGCGGCTGCCTAGTGGTCGTCGCCCCCGGCGGCTTCTTCGGATTCGGACGGCGACGGGCTGGCGGAGGTGGGTGCAGGAGTGCTCCCGGCCGGCAGGTATTCCTTGTACTCGGGCAGCGTGGTGTCCAGCACGGGAACCTTCACCGTGTTGCTGACGTTGGTGCCGTCCTCGCTGATCTTGACGTCCACGAGCGAGCCCGGGATTCCGCCCGTGGTGCTGAGGATGGCTTCGTCGGAGCTCTCGTTAAGCAGGGTGGAGGAGTTGGCCTTGACGGGAACTTCGGTCTGCGAACCTTCCGCGCCGTTGACCGTGAGGGTCACGTCCTGGGAGGAGGAGTTGTAGACGGCGCCGATCAGGCGGCCCGGCTGGTCCTCGCCCGCGGAGACGATCAGGATGTTGCGGAGCTGGAGCGGGCCGAGGTCGGCGATGATGCCGTCCGACGCCTGGTACCGGGCGGTGGTCTGCTGGGAATTGGTGTACCCGCAGCCCGACGCCAGCAGGCCCACGCCAAGGGCGGCTGCCGTCAGTGCCAGTTTGCCGCGCTGGGCCCGGGTCATCGCAGTGAAACGCACGTCGCGTACTCCTCAAGAGTCTTGAAACATTAATCACGCATAGCCTATCCGCAAAGCAGGCCAAACGAGGATTCGGCGGTGTCACATCACCCTTCCTTCAGGCCCTCTGCATGCACTATTATCCGTGTTCGTCAAGGGGGTGGAGGGGGCCGATTAGGCCTATTTTCCGCGTATTTCTGCGGTTCCCGGCCCTCTTCCCGGCCGGTCATATGCCTGAATCGTGATAAACTGGTCAGCGGGAAAGGGGAAATGTCCACATGGTATTTGAGGTCGGCGAGACAGTAGTTTACCCTCACCACGGTGCTGCGAAGATTGAAGAAATCAAGATGCGCACCATCAAGGGCGAAGAGAAAATGTATCTCAAGCTCAAGGTGGCCCAGGGTGATCTGACCATTGAAGTTCCAGCAGAGAACGTTGACCTTGTTGGGGTTCGGGACGTAGTGGGCAAGGAAGGCCTGGAGCACGTATTTGATGTGCTTCGTGCTGAGTTCACGGAAGAACCCACCAACTGGTCACGTAGGTACAAGGCAAATCTGGAGAAGCTTGCTTCCGGTGACGTCATCAAGGTTGCAGAGGTCGTCCGCGACCTGTGGCGCCGCGATCACGACCGGGGCCTTTCCGCAGGCGAGAAGCGAATGCTGGCCAAGGCCCGGCAGATTCTGATTTCAGAACTGGCGCTGGCTGAGAAGACCGACGAAGAGAAGGCTGCAAGCGTTCTCGACGAGGTCCTGGCTTCCTAAGAATTGAACCCCGGTGTCACCCACGTGGTGCCGGGGCTTCTTTTTGCCCAAAATCCTGCCCCTGAAGATTCAACCCCAGGTGTTCAGGCGCCGGCGGCCTGCAGGGACGTAGGCTAGTCCGCATGAGCGAAACACCCACCCGCCCGGTCACCGCAGTGATCCTGGTGGCAGCAGGTTCAGGGCAGAGGCTGGGCTACGGCATCCCGAAAGCGGCGGTTCCGCTGGGCGGCGAACCTATCCTGATGCATGCCCTCCGCGGCATTGTGGCCTCCGGAACCGGCAGCCAGGTGTGCATCGCGCTGCCCCCCGGAGAGGATACGCTCCGCAGGCTGTGCGAGGAGTTCCGGCAGGAACTGGCCGACGGCGGTCCCCTCCTTTCCATTGTGGACGGCGGCGCCACCCGGGCAGAGTCCGTCCGCGCCGGCATGGCGGCCCTGATGGACGGCATAGAGGCAGTGCTGGTGCACGATGCCGCCCGTGCCCTCACGCCCGAGTCGGTCTTCCACCGCGTCACTGACGCACTTGCCGCAGGGGCCGCTGCAGTCATTCCTGCCGTAGCGGTGGTGGACACCGTCAAGACAGTCGCGGCCACCACGGGGAAGGACGCCGACCTGGCGCCGGAGGTGGTGACGGGAACAGCGCCCCGCGAGGAACTCCGTGCGGTGCAGACTCCCCAGGGGTTCCACCTCGACACGCTGCTGAAAGCGCACGAGGCTGCGCGGAGCCTGGACCAGAACGAGTCAGCAGCGGTCACCGATGACGCAATGCTCGTGGAAATGCTCGGGATCCCCGTCCACGTGGTCAGGGGGTCCACCCAATCCCTGAAAATCACCACTCCGCTGGACCTCATCCTCGCCGAAGGGCTCCTGGAGGGCCCGCTTGGTGCGCGCTGGGTGGAAGGCTAGAAATGGAACCTGCGGAAATGATCATTCCCCGCACCGGCATCGGCCTGGACGTACACGCCTATGCCCCCGAAGACCAGCCCTGCCCGCTGTGGCTTGGCGGACTGCTGTGGCCGGGGGAGCGCGGCCTCGCCGGGCACTCCGACGGTGATCCAGTGGCCCATGCGGCTGCGGATGCGCTGTTCTCCGCCGCCGGGCTGGGGGACCTGGGCACGCACTTCGGAACGGACCGGCCCGAGTTCGCCGGCGCCGCAGGAACCACGCTGCTGGCCGAGGCTGCGCGGATTGTCCGCGCTGCCGGGTTCGAGATCGGCAACATTGCCGTCCAGTTCGTCGCCAACCGGCCCAAGTTCGGGCCGCGCCGGGAGGAATCGCAGCAGGTCCTGAGCGACGCCGCCGACGCGCCGGTGAGTGTCACGGCCACCACCAGCGACCACCTTGGATTCACCGGCAGGGGAGAAGGCATCTCCGCAGTGGCCACCGCTTTGGTGTATCCAAGGCCGCACCTTCCCATCAGCTAATCTGGAGCGGTGACCCTGCGCTTCTATGACACTGCCTCCGCCGAAGTCCGGAACTTCGTGCCCCTCGTCGAGGGCAAGGCCAGCCTCTACTATTGCGGGGCCACGGTGCAGGGCATGCCCCACGTGGGCCATATCCGCTCAGCCATCGCTTTCGACCAGCTCACCCGCTGGCTGACCTACCGCGGCTTCCGGGTCACGGTGGTCCGGAATGTCACGGACATCGACGACAAGATCCTGGCCAAGTCCGCAGAGTCCTTCGAACCCGGCTTCGACTCCGGACCTGACTCGGTGCGCGAGGAAGAGTGGTGGGCGCTGGCCTACCGTTACGAACAGGAATTCCTCAAGGCCTACGACACCCTGGGTGTCTCCCGGCCCACCTACGAGCCGCGCGCCACCGGCCACATCCCCGAGATGCACGCCCTGATCAGCCAGCTGATCGACCGCGGCCACGCCTACCCCGCCCTGGATGGCTCCGGAGACGTGTACTTCGATGTGCGTTCCTGGAGCAAGTACGGTGCCCTGACCCGGCAGAACATTGACGATATGCAGGCAGCGCCGGACGTCGAGGCCCAATTCAGCAACAGGAAAAAGGACCCCCGCGACTTCGCCTTGTGGAAGGGCTCCAAAGAGGGAGAGCCGACGACGGCGAGCTGGGCCTCCCCGTGGGGCGCCGGCCGTCCGGGCTGGCACCTGGAATGCTCCGCAATGGTCACCAAATACCTTGGCACCGAGTTCGATATCCACGGCGGCGGCCTTGACCTTCGCTTCCCGCACCACGAGAACGAAATGGCCCAGTCCCAGGCCGCAGGCCACCCGTTCGCCAGCTTCTGGATGCACAACGGCATGGTGACGTACGAGGGCGAAAAGATGTCGAAGTCCATCGGCAACACCATCAGCCCGGCCGAGATGCTCGAACTGGCATCGCCGCGGGTGGTCCGCTACTACCTGGGGCAGGCACACTACCGCTCCGTCCTGGACTACCGTCCCACTTCCCTGCAGGAGGCCGCGGCCGCCGTCGAACGCATTGATGGGTTCATTGCCAAAGCCACTACACGCTTTGGATCCGGCGCCGGCCTCGTCGAGGGCAACACCGGCACCGCCGCCGGCGCGCTGCAGGCGTTCTCCGAGGCCATGGACGATGACCTCAACGTCCCGCGGGCCCTGGCTGCGCTGCATGAGACAGTGCGCGCCGGTAACACGGCCCTTGCCGAAGGCTCCGACCAGGACGGCCGTGACGCGCTGGCAGCGGTCATGACCATGACTGAAGTCCTTGGGCTCGACGCCGTCCAGCAGCCCCTCGAGGGCGGCGGCACGGAACACGCCGCCCTGGGTGTACTCGTTGAAGCCCAGCTCGCCGCCCGCGCCGAAGCACGGGCCACCAAGGACTGGGCCGCCTCGGACGCCATCCGGGACACCCTGGCCGCGGCCGGCGTGGTGGTGGAAGACGGACCGGACGGTCCCACCTGGAGCCTGAAGCGGGACTGACCGGGCCGCCGCCAGCAGGCACTTGGCTCCGGAGCGGGCGATTTTTCCTGGTTCAGTAGACTGGTAGGCAGACTCAGTCAACACAATCAAGGGTGGAACACAATGGCCAACAATGGTCGCCGATCGGTTAAAGCGAAGAAGGGCCCAACCATCGGGACCGGTGGCCACGGCCGCAAGGCCCTGGAAGGCAAGGGCCCCACGCCCAAGGCGGAGGACCGCCCGTACCACAAAGCGCACAAGGCCAAGCAGCTCTCGGAACGGTCCGCAGCCAAGCGCAACCCGGGCGCCCGCAGCGCCGGGGCAGCCCGGTCCGGTCCCAAGGGCCGCGCCACCGAGGAAGTCGTCACCGGCCGCAACTCGGTCGTGGAAGCCCTGCGCGCCGGCATCCCGGCCAAGGCACTGCACGTCGCCATCCGCATCGAAATGGACGACCGCGTCAAGGAATCGCTGAAGCTGGCCGCCGAGCGCGGCATCCCGCTGCTGGAAACAGGCAAGCCTGAACTGGACCGGATGACCGATGACGCCGTGCACCAGGGCCTGGTGCTGCAGATTCCGCCTTATGACTACCAGGATGCCTACGAACTGGCTGAAGACACGGTCGACAAGTGGAAGAAGGGGCACATCTCCAATGCGCCGCTCTTCGTGGCGCTGGACGGCATTACCGATCCCCGCAACCTCGGCGCCATCATCCGCTCGGTTTCCGCCTTCAGCGGCCACGGCGTCATCGTCCCCGAACGCCGCTCCGTGGGTGTGACCGCCTCGGCGTGGAAGACCAGTGCCGGTGCCGCAGTCCGCGTACCCGTGGCACGGGCATCCAACCTCAACAACGCCCTGAAGCAGTTCAAGAACATGGGGATTTTCGTCCTCGGCCTGGACGGCGACGGCGACGTTTCCCTGCCTGACCTGACGCTTGCCACCGAACCCGTGTGCATCGTGGTGGGCTCGGAAGGCAAGGGCCTCAGCAGGCTGGTCCGCGAGAACTGCGACCAGATCGTGTCCATTCCCATTGATTCCGCCATGGAATCGCTGAACGCCTCCATGGCCGTGGGCATCTCCCTCTACGAAGTCTCCCGGCAGCGGGCAGCCAAGTAGGAGCGGGCGGGCACCTCCCCGCTGCAAAATCCCTTCCCTGAGCAGTACCCGGCGCAGCCAAGGCGTCCGGGCAGGACACGTGCCGCTGGCGGCTAATATTTAGGTGATGGTCATGCCGCTCTTCGACACTGCTTCCACCATGGACGCCTCCACGGCCGTTCCGCTCGGTGTGAGTGTTCCGCGCGCCGATTCGGGAGGCTCACGCCACCGGGCAGGCGGGCGTGCCAACGTGGCCTGCTACGCGCCGGGTGTCTCCAGCCTGGAAATCGCATACATCGCACCTGGCGGGGAGTGGAAACTCCAGTCGCTGCCCAACGTCACCCATGGCGTCCACCACGGGATCGTTGAGGACCTGCCGTACGGATCCCGCTATGGGTTCCGTGCGGCGTCCAGCGAGCAGTCCCTGCCCTTTGCCGTGCCCACCGCGGACGTTGATGACGACGGCGGCCAGCCGCTGCTGCTTGATCCGTACGGCAGGGCCGTGGACCAGCGCGATGGCTTCCTGACCAGCGTGCGCATGGCGGGGGACTTTGACTGGGGAACTGACGAACGCCTCCGGTTGCCGTGGCGCAACACGATCATCTACGAAGCGCACGTCCGCGGACAAAGCATGCTCCACCCCGATGTTCCGGAGGAGCTCCGCGGCACCTACGCCGGCATGGCCCACCCTGCCATCATCGAACACCTCACCAGCCTGGGCATCACATCGGTGCAGCTGCTGCCCGTGCACTTCCACATGGATGAACCCCACCTGCAGGACCTGGGACTCACCAACTACTGGGGCTACAACACGGCGGCTTTCTTCGCCCTGCATCCCGGCTACGCCACCCGCGCAGCCCAGGAAGCCGGCCCCCAGGCCGTCCAGGACGAGTTCAAGGGCATGGTCAAACTCCTCCATGCCGCAGGGCTGGAAGTCATCCTCGACGTCGTCTACAACCACACGGCGGAGGGCGGCCCCGACGGCCAGACCATCAGTTTCCGCGGGCTGGGGGAGCAGGCGTACTACCGGACGGACGGACACGGAAAATACGTGGACACCACGGGCTGCGGAAACAGCCTGAACTTTGGTGAACCCCGCGTGGTCCAGATGGTGCTGGACTCCCTTCGCTACTGGGTGGACGAGTTCCACATCGACGGCTTCCGTTTCGACCTTGCCGTCACGCTGTGCCGGAATGCAGCCAACGACTTCGACCCCCGGCACCCATTCCTCGTTGCCATTGCCGCGGACCCTGTCCTTTCGGACGTCAAACTGATTGCAGAGCCCTGGGATGTGGGCTATGGCGGCTGGCAGACCGGGCGGTTCCCGGGCGGCTGGGTTGACTGGAACGATCACTTCCGTGACGCGCTGCGGTCATTCTGGCTGGCGGACCGGGCTGCCCTGGAAGCCGGGGGCCACGGCGGGTCCCTGTCCAAACTCGCGGACGGGCTGTCCGGTTCCGCTGCCCTGTTCCAGGCCTCCGGCCGTTCCCGCCTGGCATCGGTCAACTTCATCACCTCCCACGACGGCTTCACGCTCAATGACCTCGTCTCGTTCGACCGCAAGCACAATGAGGACAACGGCGAGGAGAACAGGGACGGGCACGGAGACAACCGCAGCTACAACCATGGTGTCGAAGGCCCCACGGAGGACGGCGTCATCCTGGCCAGGAGGGCCCAGTCCCGCCGCAACCTCATGGCATCGCTGCTCATCTCCCTGGGCGTGCCCATGATCACCGCCGGCGATGAGCTGGCGCGGACCCAGCAGGGAAACAACAACGCCTACTGCCAGGACAACCCCATCGCCTGGCTGGACTGGACCCGGACGCCGGAATCACACGAAATGCTCCGCAGCACCAAGCGGTACATCCGCCTGCGCAAGGAGTTCCTGGCCGCGCAGCCCCACGACTTCCCCGTCCGGGACGAGCAGTCGTACCTCCACTGGTTCGACCAGGACGGCCATCCCATGTCCATGGAACGCTGGAACGATCCCCATCACCGCGTGGTGCAGCTCCTGCTCGGATCCGACAACGGCGCCCTCGCCGGCCTGATGGTGGTGAACGGCAGTAACACCGACGTCCAGATCTCCTTGCCCCGGGTCACCGCAAAAGGCACCCACCCTCAGATGTTCGAGCTCCGCCTGACCACCTCGCCGCTCCACGAGCTGCGCCAGGGCGGCCGGGTTGCGTCAGGGGAGAAGGACCTCGTCGAGGCCCATTCCATCAGTATCTACCGCACCTAGGCCCCGGGGACCACGAGAATGCGCAATCGCTCCATCCTGCCCTTGCTGCTGACCGGCATGGTGGTACTGGCGCTGCTTGCTTTCGGCGGCACCGGATTCCTGGACCAGCTGACGGAAGGCGCGACGCCGGAGGCCACCTCCAGTTCCGTGCCTGCGCCGAGTGCAGCTTCCGGAGAGCCGGCGCCACAAACCCCGGCTCCGCCCATGGCCGCGCCGGAGAATCCTTCCGGGCTGCCGGAGATTCGGGATTCTGCGCTTCCGGCCGAGGGCCGCAGGGTGCTTAACCTGATTCGTGCCGGCGGACCGTACCGCTACGGCCAGGACGACCAGACGTTCGGCAACTTTGAACGCCTCCTGCCGCGGCAGGACAGGGGCTACTACCGTGAGTACACCGTGCCAACGCCTGGCGAGTCGGACAGGGGAGCACGCCGCATCGTGGCCGGGGCCGGCGGCGACAAGTACTACACCGACGACCACTACGAGTCGTTCAAGTTCATTGTGGAAGGCAGCTGAGCAGAACCATGAAGATCTACTCCGGAGACACCTGGACCCTGGAGGAACTGCAGGAACAGGTGGCCGACGCCGGCCGCCGCAGCCTGGTGGTCCCCGCTGCGGACAGCAGGAAAGCGGTCTTGGAGGCCTTCGGCGAGGTCCTGGACTTCCCGGAACACTACGGGGTAAACCTCGATGCGCTGAACGATTCGCTGCACGACTTTGCTGACAGCATCACGGACAACGGCAATCCTCCCGTTACCGTGCTGTGGCTGGTGGCCGCTCCCTTCCGCAGCGACAGGTCCTTCGGGATCATGTGCGAAATCCTCCAGGACGCTGAACGCTACGCAGGCAAAGACCTGGCCGTTACCGCCGTCCTGCTCTAGCCAGCCTTCCGGGCCCTACCCGCCGCGCTCTTCATGCGAGACGTAGGTGCTAAGCAGTTCCGTTGCCCGGCCGCCGTCGTCCTCTGCCGCCAGGCCTTTGCGCATGTTTTCCGCCTTCTCCCTGCCGGCGGGGAACGGCGGCAGGAGCGGGACCTCGGGGTCCGTGAGTACTTCAATAACCACGGGGAGGTCTGCCGCGAAGGCCTGGTCCCAGGCGTCCCCGATCAGCTCCGGATCCTCCACCCGGATGCCTTTAAGGCCCAGTAGGTCGGCGTAGCCGGCAAACGGGAAGTCAGGAAGCTCCTGGCTTGCTGCGAAGCGTGGTTCGCCCTCCGACTCCCGCTGCTCCCACGTCACCTCCGTGAGTTCCCGGTTGTTGAACACACAGACCACGAACCGGGGATCCGTCCACTGCCGCCACCGGTGGGCCACCGTCACCAGTTCGGCGATGCCCGCCATCTGCATGGCGCCGTCGCCGGCCAGGGCCACGACCGGACGGTCGGGGTGGGCGAGTTTTGCCGCAATGCCGTAGGGGAGGGAGCACCCCATGCTGGCCAGCGTCCCGGACAGATGGGCCGGGACACCCGGCGGGAGCACCAGCTGCCGGGCATACCAGTAAACGCAACTGCCGACGTCGACACTCAACAAGGCGTCACCGGGCAGACGTCCGTTCAGCTCGCGGACCACCCGTTCAGGATTCACCGGCACGGCCGGCACGGCCGCCCGTTCCTCAGTCAAGGCCCGCCAGCGGGTAACTTCCTGCTCAACGTCCGTTTGCCACTGCCCGCGGGGACGCGGGCGCAGCCGCGACATCAGGGCCTGGAGCGCCAGCGCCGCATCACCCGCCAGGCCAACCTCAACCGGGTACCGGTTGCCGATTTTCCGCTCGTCAATGTCGACCTGGACGGCGCGCGCTGCCCCGGGCGGCGGATAAAACTCCGTCCATGGATCGTTGGAGCCAACAATGAGCAGCGCATCGCAGTTGCCGAGCAGGTACGCGCTGGCGGTGGTCCCCAGGTGTCCCATGGTGCCCGCGGCGAAGGCAAGGGTCTCGTCCACATAGGGCTTGCCCAGCAGGCTGGTGGCAATTCCGGCGCCCAGCATTTCCGCGATTGCCACAACCTCGTCCACAGCGTGCCGGGCTCCCTGGCCCACCAGCAGCGCAACGCGCTGCGAGGAGTTCAGCAGTGCTGCCGCCACCTCCAGGTCCTTGTCCCGGGGAGTCTTGGCAGACGTGCTCCACGACGGTGCGGTGACCACAATGCCGTGCTCCTGGTCCAGTTCCGGCGCCGGGGCGGACTGGATGTCATGCGGAACAATGACCACGCACGGCGAGGAGGTCGCCTTGGCGGTGCGGAACGCCCGGTCCAGGACCATCGGCAGCTGTTCCGGAACGTTGACCTGCTGGACGAACTGTGAAGCCACGTCCTTGAACAGGGACATGAGATCGATTTCCTGCATGTAGGCCGAGCCCAGCACCGTGCGGCTCTGCTGCCCGACGATAGCCACTACCGGAACGCCGTCGAGCTTGGCGTCGTAGAGCCCGTTCAGCAGGTGCACGGCACCAGGCCCCTGGGTGGAGGTGACCACCCCCACCCCGCCGGTGTACTTGGCGTGGCCCACTGCCATGAAGGCAGCGGTTTCCTCATGCCTCGCCTGCACGAACTCAACGCGTCCTTCGGCCCTCCGCAGGGCCCCCATGAAACCGTTGATCCCGTCGCCGCTGTAGCCGAAAACCCGGGTGACCCCCCAAGTTCCGAGGCGTTCCACAATGACATCGGCCACCGTGCGTTCGGTCATGAGGTCCTCCCGGGTGGTCAGGCACTGGGCGTAGGCGCTTGCTGTTGTCTAGGCGTTGACGATCAGTCCCAGTTCGGCTTTGGAGGCGAGGGCGTCGTGCCGCGGCAGGACCCGGACGGTGTAGCCGAACGGTCCCGAGCGGTCGATCACCAGGGAACCGCTGAACAGGTGGCGCCCGCTGCCCAGGTCCTCCTGCATTTTCAGCTCCATGACCGTGATGTCCGTCAGGCTGTCGCTCTCCTCGGCCCGGCCGTAGGCTACTTCGACGGAGACGTCCTCCGGGGTGAGGTTGTGCAGGGCCACATAGGCGTTGACCTGGAGGATGTCCCCGATCTGGGGATCCTCGGACACACCAACAGAGTCCACGTGCTCCACGTGTACCAGCGGCCAGGCCAAACGCACCTTCGCCGTCCAGGCCGCCAGGGTGCGGGCCTGCGAGTAGGAATTGGCGGAGGCGCTCCGCCCCGCCTCCGCCGCCGGGCGGTAGAGGATGTTCACGTAGTCGCGCAGCATGCGTTCCGCGGAAACTGCCGGTCCAAGGTGCGAGAGGGTGTGCTTGATCATGGAGACCCAGTGCGTCGGCACCTTCTCTGCCTCCGACGTCGAGGGACCCGCAGCACCCGCGCCCGCGGACACCGTGCTGCCATAGAAACGCGGGGCAACCTGCGTTTCCAGCAGTTCGTACAGCGCGGCGGCCTCGATGTCGTCCCGTTCCTCCGGGGACGCACCGTTGTTGGCGGTGGGAATCGCCCAGCCGTTCTCGCCGTCGTACATTTCATCCCACCAGCCGTCCAGGACGGACAGGTTAAGCGAGCCGTTGAGCGCGGCCTTCATGCCGGAGGTGCCGCATGCTTCCAGGGGCCGCAGCGGGTTGTTGAGCCAGACGTCACAGCCAGGGAACAGTGTGCGGGCCATGGCGATGTCGTAGTTGGGCAGGAACGCGATCCTGTGCCGGACAGCAGGATCGTCCGTGAAGCGGACCAGGTCCTGGATCATCTTCTTTCCGGCGTCGTCGGCGGGGTGGGACTTGCCCGCGATGACCAGCTGGATGGGATGTTCCTTGTGCAGCAGGAGCGCCTTGAGCCGTTCCGGTTCGCGCAGCATCAGGGTGAGTCGTTTGTAGGTGGGCACGCGCCGGGCAAAGCCGATGGTCAGGATGTCAGGGTCCAGGACCTTGTCCGTCCAGCCCAGCTCGGCATCTGCCGCGCCGCGCTTCTTCCAGGCAGCGCGGAGGCGGAGGCGGACATCGTCAACCAGCGCTGACCGCATCTCACGCCGGAGCGCCCACACGTCCGCGTCGCTGACGTTATAGGCGAGATCCCAGCGGCCGTTGGCTTCGGCCTCGCTGCCGAACTGGTCCCGGGCCAGCTTGGAGATGCGGCTGTCCACCCAGGTGGGCACGTGCACCCCGTTCGTCACCGACGTGATGGGCACCTCGGAGTGGTCGAAGCCCGGCCACAGTGCGGAGAACATGCCGCGGGAAACCTCCCCGTGCAGCTTGGCCACGCCGTTGGCGCGCTGGGCCAGACGAAGGCCCATCACGGCCATGTTGAAGACCGAGGGGTTGCCCTCAGCGTAGTTCTCACGCCCCAATTCAAGGATGCGGTCCACCGGCACGTCCGGTGCCAGGCCGGCCTGGAAGAAGTGGTGGATCTGGGCGATCTCGAACCTGTCGATGCCTGCGGGAACCGGCGTGTGCGTGGTGAACACAGTGGAAGCCCGCCCGGCGGCAAGGGCTTCATCAAACGTCAGCGCCTGCTCCCCGGCCATGAGTTCCTGGATGCGTTCGATGCCCAGGAAGCCGGCGTGCCCCTCATTGGTGTGGAACACTTCCGGAGCGGCAGTGCCGGTGAGCTGCTGGAAGGCGCGCAGCGCCTTGACCCCGCCCATGCCGAGCAGCAGCTCCTGCTGCAGCCGGTGGTCGCCGCCGCCGCCGTAAAGGCGGTCGGTGATGCTGCGGGCGGCGTCGTCATTCCCGGGGACGTTGGAGTCCAGGAGCAGCAGGGGAACGCGTCCGACGTCGGCGCGCCAGATGTGTGCCAGCAGGCGCCTGCCGTTGGGCAGGGGGAGTGCAATCTGCAGGGGACGGCCAATGCCGTCCGCGGAAGGCTCCCGCAGCAGTGTGAGCGGCAGGCCGTCCGGGTCCAGGACCGGGTAGGTCTCCTGCTGCCACGCGTCCCGGGACAGCGACTGCTTGAAGTAGCCCGCCTGGTACAGCAGGCCCACACCGATCAGCGGCACGCCCAGGTCCGAGGCTGCCTTAAGGTGGTCGCCGGCCAGGATCCCCAGTCCGCCGGAGTACTGCGGCAGCACCTCGGTGATGCCAAACTCCGGGGAGAAGTACGCGATCGACGCAGGCGCATCGGGACCCAGGCCCTGGTACCAGCGCGGTTCCTCAAGATAGCGGTCCAGGTCCTGCTCGGCTGCCCTTACCCGCTCCACGACCGCGCGGTCAGCAGCGAGCTGCTGGAATTCCTCGCGGCTCACCATCCCCAGGAAGCCCACCGGATCCTGGCCGCTTTCCTTCCAGAGGCGGGGGTTCAAACCCTCGAAAAGTTCCCGCGTGGGGCGGTGCCAGGACCAGCGCAGGTTGCTTGCCAGACGGGCCAGCGGACGGATCGGCTCGGGGAGGACTGTACGGACGGTAAATCTGCGGATTGCCTTCACCTGCGTCACACTAACCGACAACATGCGCGGCCGGAACCAGCTTCGGGTCTCTTTTGGGTAAATGACAGATGGCGCGGAGGAAATGACGACTGACGCGCCGAATTTAGTGCGCAGCCTTAGCATTCCTGCCCATTTCTCGCTAACGTCGAGCTTGTGACGACTACATCAGGAACCAGTGCCGCATCAATGGAAATGTCGAAGGGCCCCATCACTGACGGGCTGCGGTTCGGACGATTTCCGATCACCGCCGTGCAGCCGGTCGTGGAGGATGGCAAGTTCCCTGCCAAAGCCCTGCCGGGCGAAGGAATCGTGGTGGGAGCCACCGCCTTCCGCGAGGGACACGACCAGCTGGGCGTCAGCGCCGTGCTCTTTGACCCCGAAGGCAACGAACGCCAGCGGGTCAGGCTCGCACCGCCGCGCGGGGAACGCGGCATGGGGACGGACCGCTGGGAAGGCGTGCTCACGCCGTCGGACGCCGGTGACTGGTCCTTTGCGATCGAAGCCTGGCACGACCGCTACGGCACCTGGCACCACAATGCCGAGGTGAAGGTGGACGCCGGGATCGACGTGGAGCTCATGCTAGCCGAAGGGTCGGCGCTGCTGGCCGAGGCATCCGGCGACGACTCCCGGAACGAAGCGGACCGGGAAGCCCTGGGCCGGGCTGCAGGCACGCTTGCTGATGCGTCGCTGACAACCGAGGAACGCATGGGCGCCGGGTTCAGCGCGGAGGTGGCGGACATCGTTGCCCGCCAGCCAATCCGGGAACTGGTGACCGTGTCCCGGCGGTTCCCCCTGCTGGTTGAGCGTGACCTCGCCGGGCGCGGTGCCTGGTACGAGTTCTTTCCCCGATCCGAAGGCGCCGTCAAGGACCACACCACGGGCGCCTGGACCTCCGGCAACTTCCGCACCGCTGCCCAGCGGCTTGATGCTGTGGCGGCCATGGGCTTTGACGTCATCTACATGCCGCCCATCCATCCGATCGGCGTGCAGCACCGCAAGGGTCCCAACAACACGCTGATCGCAGGGCCGAACGATCCCGGGTCACCCTGGGCCATCGGGGCAGCGGAAGGCGGCCACGACGCCATCCACCCCGACCTTGGCACGTTCGATGACTTCGATGCCTTCGTGGCGCGGGCCAACGGGCTGGGCCTGGAGGTGGCCCTGGACCTTGCGCTCCAGGCCGCCCCGGACCACCCCTGGGTGCAGTCCCACCCCGAGTGGTTCACCACCCGCGTGGACGGCTCTATCGCCTACGCGGAAAATCCCCCGAAGAAGTACCAGGACATTTATCCGCTGAATTTCGACAATGATCCTGAGGGCCTCTCAAATGAAATTCTGCGGATTGTGCTGCTGTGGGTAAGCCACGGCGTAAAGATTTTCCGGGTGGATAACCCGCATACCAAGCCGGTGTGGTTCTGGGAATGGTTAATTGCGCAGGTCAACAAAGAGGTTCCCGGGGTGGTTTTCCTGGCCGAGGCCTTCACGCGGCCTGCCATGATGCACGCACTCGGCCGGGCAGGGTTCCAGCAGTCCTACACCTACTTCACCTGGCGCAACACCAAGAAGGAAATCGAGGCGTACTTTACGGAAGTAAGCCACGAGTCCCCGGCGTTCTTCCGTCCCAACTTCTTCGTCAACACCCCGGACATCCTTACGGAATACCTGCAGTTCGGCGGGCCTGCGGCGTTCAAGATCAGGGCCGCGCTGGCGGCAACGGCCAGCCCGTTGTGGGGCGTCTACGCCGGCTACGAACTCTACGAGCACGTGGCCCGGCCCGGTGCAGAGGAGTACATCGACAACGAAAAGTTCGAGTACAAGGCACGTGACTGGGACGCTGCCGCCCACTCTGGCCGGACCCTTGCCCCGTACATCACCAGGCTTAACGAGGTCCGGCACGCCCACCCGGCGCTGCAGGACCTGCAGAACCTGACGGTCCACCACAGCACCGACGACGCCACGGTGGTCTATTCCAAGCACAAGACCCTTCCGGACGGGTCCAAGGACACCCTCATCATTGTGGTGAACGTTGATCCGCATGGAACCAGGGAAAGCACCGTCTCGCTTGACCTGGCCGCGCTGGAACTCGATCCCCAGGACCTGACCCACAATGGAGGCTTCCACGTTGATGACCTCGTATCCGGGGAGAGCTGGGAATGGGGCGAGTACAACTACGTCCGCCTTGATCCGCATGTCGAGCCCGCACACATCCTGCGCGTGAGGAGAATGCATCAGTGAATTTCAACCCGCAGGGTTCCGGCCAGCATTTCACCCCAAAGAGCACGTTTGAGTTAAATGCCCCGGGCCTGCAGCATGATCCGCTGTGGTACCGGAAGGCGGTGTTCTACGAGGTACTTGTGAGGGCCTTCGCGGATGCGAACGGCGACGGTTCCGGTGACTTCTCCGGACTCATCGACAGGCTTGACTACCTCCAGTGGCTGGGTGTGGACTGCCTGTGGCTGCCGCCGTTTTTCCAGTCGCCACTGCGCGACGGCGGCTACGACATCTCGGACTACAACTCGGTCCTAGATGAGTTCGGCACCATCAGCGACTTCAAACGCCTGGTGGCGGAGGCCCATGCGAGGGGTGTGCGGGTGATCATCGACCTGCCCCTCAACCACACCTCGGACCAGCACCCCTGGTTCCAGGAATCGCGAAAGGACCCGGACGGCCCCTACGGCGACTTCTACGTCTGGAGCGATACCGACGAGAAGTACCAGGACGCGCGCATCATCTTCGTGGACACCGAGGAATCCAACTGGACCTTCGACCCCATCCGCCGCCAGTTCTTCTGGCACCGGTTCTTCAGCCACCAGCCGGACCTGAACTTCGAGAACCCCAAGGTCATTGAGGCTCTGTTCGATGTTGTCCGGTTCTGGCTCGACCAGGGCATCGATGGTTTCCGTGCCGACGCCATTCCATACCTGTTTGAGGAGGAAGGGACCAACTGCGAGAACCTTCCGGCCACGCACGAGTTCCTCCGCAAGCTCCGCACCATGGTGGACGAAAGCTACCCCGGCCGGGTCATCATTGCCGAGGCCAACCAGCCGCCGAACGAAGTGGTGGAGTACTTCGGGACGGAGGAAGAGCCCGAATGCCACATGGCCTTCCACTTTCCGATCATGCCGCGCCTGTACTACGCGCTGCGGGACCAGAAGGCCGCCCCCATTATCGAAACCATGCACGACACTCCGGAAATCCCGGACGGGGCACAGTGGGGCACCTTCCTGCGGAACCATGACGAGCTCACGCTGGAAATGGTCACGGCAGATGAACGCGCCGCCATGCTGGGCTGGTACGCCCCGGACCCGCGCATGCGGGCCAACATCGGAATCCGGCGCAGGCTCGCGCCCCTGCTGGACAACTCCCGCGCCGAAATCGAACTGATCAACGCGCTCCTGCTCTCGCTGCCGGGCAGCCCGTTCCTCTACTACGGGGACGAGATCGGGATGGGGGACAACATCTGGCTTGAAGACCGCGACGCCGTGCGCACGCCCATGCAGTGGAACCCGGACCGGAACGCCGGCTTCTCCAACGCGGATCCGGGCAAGCTCTACCTGCCTCCCATCCAGTCCCTGGTGTACAACTACGCCATGGCCAACGTGGAGGCAGAGGCCGCCCATTCAGGGTCACTGCTGCGCTGGACGAGGCAGATCCTGAGTGTCCGCAAGAACCACCCCGCGTTCGGCCTGGGTGCCTTCAAACACGTTGAGGCGGACCATGACGCCGTGCTGGCCTACCTCCGCGAGCTGCCCAAGGACAATTCGGCCGGCGTCGACGGGGAGGCCATCCTGTGTGCGTTCAACCTCTCCCAGCATCCGGTGGCGGCCCAGTTGCGGGTCCCGCAGTTCGCCGGGCGCGGGTTGCGCGACGTCTTCGGCGGCCAGCCGTTCCCCGGCATCAGCGAGGACGGAACCCTCACCCTGACGCTCGGCAGCCACGACTTCTTCTGGCTGCGGATCCGTTCAGCAGCTTCCAACCCATCGTCTCCGTACACGCAGGCGATGCCGATTCTGTCGATCGAGAACTGATATGAACCAGCCCATACTTACCCCCGCCCTTACCGCCCTGCTCCAGGAATGGCTGCCACGGCAGCGCTGGTTCCCGGTCAAGACGCCCGACTTCGAGATGTCCCAGGCCGGCAGCCTCGGGCTGGAAGATCCGTCCGGCCACGCCGGGCTGGCAGTGTTCCTCCTTCGCGTCACCACACAAACGCCCGACGGCGGCACCCGGACCGCCGTTGTCCAGGTTCCCTTGAGCTTCCGGCACGCGCCGGCAGCCGGGATGGAGCGGGCGCTGGTTGGCCAGGCCGCCGGGATGGACCCGTCCAGGACCTGGGTCTACGACGCCGTCCACGACCCCGACTTCGTGGGCAGCTGGCTGGAACTCATCCGGCAGGAGGGGAAGGCCCCCAACGGCATTGCAGCAGGCTTCCGCGTCCCCGGGGAGCTCAGGCTCCCTACTGCCCGCGGAGTTGTGAAGGTGCTGTCCGGTGAGCAGTCCAACAGTTCAGTCATTGTGGACGACGGCGACTCCGCGGCGATCGTGAAATTCTTCCGCGTGCTTTCGGAGGGGACGAATCCCGAAGTTGAGGTGGGTGCCGCCCTCACGGCTGCTGGCACGTCTGAAGTTCCAGCCACCCTTGGCTGGGTGCGCGGCGAGTGGCTCGGCCAGGGCCTGCCCGCGTCCACCACGGCCAAGGGGCCCCGGTACGTCCAGGGCGAGCTGGCGGTAGCGCACGAGTTCCTGGCCGGCGGCCGCGATGCATGGCGCCTTGCTGTTGATGCCGCCCGCTCGGGCACCGACTTCACGGCAGAAGCGCATGCCCTGGGTGCCGCCACGGCCACTGTGCACCAGCGTCTGGCCCAGGCGCTGGGGCACTCCGCCGAGCCGCAACCTGGACAGGTCATTGCGCCCGCAGTAGCCCAGCGGGTCCGCCAGGCGTGGGCAGAAGCCGGTGCCGCCGTCGGACCTTACGACGACGCGTTGAACGCGCTCCTGGACCGCCTTGACCATGCGCCCGCAGGCGCGCTGCAGCGTATCCATGGGGACCTCCACCTGGGCCAGATACTCCAGGTTCCCGGGCATTCGGGAAGCCCTGCCCGGTGGGCCATCCTCGATTTCGAGGGTGAACCGCTGCGGCCCGTCGCCGAGCGGAACGTCCCGGATGTTCCCCTGCGGGACGTCGTCGGCATGCTGCGATCCTTCGACTACGCGGCCGGCGCGGCCCAGCGCGAACAGGAGGGCGCGCAGGTGCCGGCAGGCTGGGTTGACGACTGTGCGGAGGCCTTCCTGGCCGGGTACGCGGGGGTCACTCCCGGAACGGTGGACAGGGAGTCGCCGCTCTTTGTGGCATTGTGGCTGGACAAGGCACTGTACGAAGTAGTTTATGAAATGCGTAACAGGCCCGACTGGCTGGCGATCCCCGTGAACGCCTCCAGGCGGCTCCTGGGCAGCAATGGCGCCGGCGGCAACGCCGGGGCAGCATCGGAAGGTAACGAAATGACAGGCTCAGCACAAACTGACCGGCCGGGGGTGCCGCTGAAGGTCGACGAAGGCACCCTTGGCAGGATCGCCAACGGTGAACACCACGCCCCCCACTCTGTGTTGGGCGCGCACCTTGACGATTACGGCCACGTCACTATCCGTACGGTGAAGCACCTCGCGGAAGCAATCTCCGTCCTCACGCCGGCAGGCGAGGTCCCGATGGAGCATGAGGCACACGGCGTGTGGGTTGCCGTCCTCGAGCCGCTGCAGCAGGGACACGTTCCCGACTACAGGCTCTCCGTCACGTACCCGGGCGCGGATCCGGTTACCGTGGACGATCCCTACCGCTACCTGCCCACGGTGGGCGAAGTGGACCTGCACCTCATCGGTGAGGGCCGCCACGAAAAACTGTGGGAAGTCCTGGGCGCCCACGTCCAGCATTACAAGTCCGCGATGGGGGATGTGGACGGTGTCTCCTTCGCAGTCTGGGCGCCCAACGCACAGGCTGTCCGGGTCAAGGGCGATTTCAACGCCTGGGACGGCCGGGAGAACTCCCTTCGCTCACTGGGCTCCTCGGGAGTGTGGGAAATCTTCGTTCCGGGTGTTGTAGCAGGGGCGTGCTACAAGTTCGAAATCCGGACCAAGGCCGGCCACTGGGTGGAAAAGGCCGACCCCCTGGCCTTCGGAACCGAGGTGCCGCCCTTGACTGCGTCGAGGGTGGTGGAGCCTTCCTACGCCTTCAAGGACCAGGAGTGGATGGAGGCCCGCGCCCAGCGGGACCCGCACAATTCGGCAATGAGCGTCTACGAGGTTCACCTCGGTTCCTGGCGCCTGGGCCTTGGATACCGGGAACTGGCCAAGGAACTCGTGGAGTACGTCAAGTGGCTCGGGTTTACCCACGTGGAGTTCATGCCCGTGGCCGAGCACCCGTTCGGCGGGTCGTGGGGCTACCAGGTCACCTCCTACTTTGCGCCCACTTCACGCTTCGGCCACCCCGACGAGTTCCGCTACCTGGTGGACACCCTGCACCAGGCGGGCATCGGCGTGCTGCTGGACTGGGTTCCTGCCCACTTCCCCAAGGACGCCTGGGCGCTTGCCCAGTTCGACGGCGAGCCCCTGTACGAGCACGCGGATCCCAACCTGGGCGAGCACCCGGACTGGGGAACGCTGATCTTCGACTTCGGACGCACTGAGGTCCGGAACTTCCTGGTGGCCAACGCCCTGTACTGGCTGGACGAGTTCCACATTGACGGCCTGCGCGTGGACGCTGTGGCTTCCATGTTGTACCTGGACTACTCCAGGGAAGAGGGGCAGTGGCAGCCCAACCGCTTCGGCGGCCGGGAAAACCTCGAGGCCATCTCCTTCCTGCAGGAAGTCAACGCCACGGTGTACAAGACCCACCCCGGCGCTGTCATGATCGCCGAGGAGTCCACGGCGTTCCCCGGTGTTACCGCGCCGACCAGCCACGGCGGGCTGGGGTTCGGCCTGAAGTGGAACATGGGCTGGATGCACGACTCCCTCAAGTACGCCTCCGAGGAGCCGATCAACCGCAAGTGGCACCACGGAACAGTCACCTTCTCGTTGGTCTACGCCTTCACGGAAAACTTCCTGCTGCCCATCAGCCACGACGAGGTAGTTCACGGCAAGGGCTCCATGTTGCGCAAGATGCCGGGCGACCGTTGGCAGCAGCTTGCCAACCTGCGTGCCTTCTTTGCATACCAGTGGGCGCACCCGGGCAAGCAGCTCATCTTCATGGGCACGGAATTCGGCCAGGAAGCGGAGTGGTCCGAACAGCACGGGCTTGACTGGTGGCTCGCCGACATCCCGGCACACAAGGGACTGCAGCTTCTGACCAAGGACCTCAACGAGCTGTATGCATCCACCCCTGCGCTCTATACCCGCGATAACGAGCCGGGCGGCTTCCAGTGGATCAACGGAGGAGACGCCGACCGGAACGTCCTCTCCTTCATCCGCTGGGACAAGGAGAACAACCCGCTGGTCTGCGCCATTAACTTCTCGGGAGCACCCCACGTTGGCTACACCCTTGGTGTACCTGAAGCCGGGGCCTGGACGGAAGTGCTGAATACAGACGCAACAACCTATGGCGGATCCGGTGTCCTCAACTCCGGGGAGCTGAAGGCTACGGACCAGGGGCAGGACGGACAGCCGGCAACACTCAGCGTCACGTTGCCTCCGCTGGGCGCCGCCTACTTCAAGCCCGGAGCTTCCGCCGCAAGTTAGCCCTTGCTCGTGGGAAGGCCCGGAATCCGCGTGATTCCGGGCTTTTTCATGCCCTGTTGGCGGGGTGAAGGGGAGGGCTCGCTGCCCGGTTGGCCTTCTGGAAAAAGTGGTGGTAGAGTTTATTTCCGCGCTGCTCCACGGAGTCAGACGGAAAAACCGACACTCAAGCCTCTGGCTAAAGAGTCGCGGACGCCGGTTTGACAAGTGAGAAGGCAGCCGGTAAGTTTGTGAAGTTGCTCCGGAGCGATCCACGGTGTTTTTGTGCTGGTGGTGCCGGG
>NZ_JCAXEF010000011.1:0-119336 GCF_059758765.1 Pseudarthrobacter sp. GQ63 | reverse complement strand
GACAGTTCCTCCGGCGGTGCGGGCCGCCGGCCCGGGAGCCAGCACCGCCGGCCCTGGAGAGTTAGTCCCCGCGGGTACCGAAGACGATTTCGTCCCAGGATGGAACGCTGGAGCGCTTGGGCCTGGCGGGCTGGCGTTCGGGAGTGCCCGCCTCCGGCAGTTGGCCGGTGGTGGGGGAGGAATCGTCGGTCCGGGGCGCAGGGCGCTTCGGGGCGCCGCCCAGCAATTCGTCCAGTCCCGCGCCACCGGATGTGCCGTTCCCGTTGCCCTGTGCTGCGTCGGCTGCCGCGGCGCCGGAGGCCCGCTGCGGTGAAGCCACAATGGTGATTTCCCGGGTATCGGTGCTGACGCCGTTATGCAGCCGCAGGTTCTCGTCGGCGGGTTCGTGCTGGGGAGGCAGGAGGCTGAGCCGGGACAGCATGGACGGCCGGGCATCCCGCCGCCGGACGAAGGAGTCACCCTGGGCAGCAGGAGCTTCGGTACGGTCCGGTTCCTGCCCGGCGTCGTGTTCTTCCGCTTCCGGGGTGACCTCTGAGGGCCGGGGGTGGGCGGCAGGAACGCCGTTGGTCAGGAGCAGTGCCAGGGCGTCGTCGGAATCCTCATCCACGCCAAGCCGCTGGCCCCGTCGCGAGCGCAGCATGTCCAGAAGGCCGTCGGATTCCTTATCCTTGCCTGCTGCCGGGCCGGCGTTGCCGCCCTGGTTGCCGGAAGCGGAGTCGGCATCGGTCTCAAAATCAAAGGGCCGGTCGGAGACGGCGGACAACCTGCGCGCCGGGACCGGTCCGTCCAGGGGTTCCAGCTCACTGAGCTGCTGGGCCCAGCGGTTGGCGTTATGCAGGGACTTCCGGGCCGGGCTGAAGGTCCACAGCGCGGGCGGCTCCTCGCCGATTCCCTGAGCGCCACCGTTCTTCGCCTCGAAGGTGGCAGACACAGTCCAGGTCCCGTCCTGGCGGCGCCATGAATCCCACTCCACGGAGGCGGGGTCGATGCCATGCGCCGAAAGCCGGTGCGCCACCATGTCGCCCAACGTGGCCGGGTTGTCACCGAATGCTGAGCGGTAGATGTCGTGCCCGGGCGACGGCGCGGCCACTTCCACCTTGCGGGCCTGCTGGGCCACGTACTCCCGTTCTGCGAGGACCGGGCCCTCGTACCGTTCAACCTTGGCCAGTGGCAGCCCGGAAGCCTCGGCTACGTCCGCCGCCGTGGCTCCGGCCCTGATCCGGGCCTGGATGTCCCGCGGGGACATGGGAATGGCAGGCCGCTCGACCCGCGGCTTAACCGCGGACCTGCTGGCCGTCCTCAGCGCTTCATCGATCGGCAGCTGGAACATCTCGCCGCCGGCCCCGCTCAACAGGAGGTGAGTCCCGTCGTCGTGTACGCCTACAAGCCGTAGATCCTGCATACAAATCCTCCACCCTGGCATTGCTATCACTCGAAACTTTGCCATCCGGCGGCCGGGTTTTGGCTCAAGGGGCAGGGCGCGCCGCGATTTTCCGGGAGATCCGGGTGGAAGGGGACCTGCCGGCTAGTGCGTGGAGAGGGCTGCCGTCAGCTCATCGGGGCGGCGGGTGGAAGTCAGCCAGTACGGCGTCGGGTCTGATGGATCGGTGATCCCAACCTTGACCACCGGATCGATCCAGCCCCGGATGCAGAGGTAGGCCAGCCCGTTCAGCCGGGTGCCGCGTTCCGCCGTCGCTTCCCCGCCGCGGAACTGCTGGACGGCACCCACAAAGCGGCGCTCGATGGTGGCCCGCCCCACGGTCAGGGTTTTCCGGGTCACCACGATGCTCGGGGTGGAAAGGACCAGGAGTACGGCGATGATGGTAAAAAGCACCACTGCGGCCGTATACCCGGCGGCCGCGCTGATCGGGGCGAACACCAGGATTCCCGCGCCGGAAACGCCTGCCGAGATGATCCAGATCCATACGTTCGGCCACAACTTTTCGCGATAGGTCACCTCAGCTTCGGTTGGGGGAGTACTGGGCACGGACGCGGCGGAACTGGATTCGGGCATGGATCAAGCTTTCCACCTTTCCCTTGCTATTTCATCCCGGCCGGTGCTGTCCCGGCTGTGCCCGCTGTCCCGGCTGTGCCGGCCGGTGCCTCCCAGCGCGGCACCGCGCTGGGAGGTCCGGCCCGGCAGGTTCCCCGGCCCGCTGTAGGCCGCGGGCCGCCGCCCGCGGCCTAGGTCCCATCCGCGGGCGCGGGTTAGAGTGAGTGACTGTGACTGATCAATCCGCAGCAGTAGACACTTTTCCCCCGGCACCGCCTGCCGGGGATGAGCCCCTGGCCTCGGCCCCTACCCTGCAGGTCCAGCTGAAGATGCTGGACCCGGGCCTGGAAGCGCCCTCGTACGCCCACCCGGGCGACGCCGGCGCTGACCTCCGCGCCAGGGAAGACGTGGTCCTGCAGCCGGGAGAGCGCAAGCTTGTGCCCACCGGAGTGGCCATTGCCCTGCCTGAGGGATTCGTGGCCCTTATCCACCCCCGCTCCGGACTGGCCACCAGGCACGGGCTGACAATCGTCAACGCCCCGGGAACGGTGGACGCCGGGTACCGCGGGGAAATAGCAGTCACCCTGCTGAACACCGATGCCACCCAGCCCATTGAGCTGCACCGCGGCGATAGAATTGCCCAGATGGTGATCCAGCGTGTTGAGTACGCCCAGTTCATCCCCGTCAACGAATTGAGCGGGTCCGTGCGCGGCACCGGGGGATTCGGGTCCACCGGCGGGTTCAAGCGGCCCGGGGCCTGAGACAAGGATTTTTCCGTTCCGGCAGGCTTGCTGCCGGCAAGCGGCAGAGCACGACGGCGGGACCCGCTCAGGGGCGGACCGGCACATTTCACAACTAAGGAGACACCCTCATGGTCTTTGGGCTCGGCAGGAAAGCCAAGAAGGAAGAAGCATCCGAACCGGATGACTCCCTGACCACCGCTGAGTCCACGGAGGACACCGCGGCAGGCTCTGGCGTCCGCGCCAACGGACCGTTTGATGAAACCGAAATCACCAGCCGCGACGGCTACGTGGACCTCGGCGCGCTGCTGATCGCACCCAGTGAGGGCCTGCAGTTGCGCCTCGAGGTTGAAGAAGCCACCCAGCGCGTGGTGGCCGTTACCTTGGATCTCAACGGGTCGAGCCTGCAGCTGCAGGCATTCGCCGCCCCCAAGACCGAAGGGCTGTGGGACGAAATCCGTGAGCAGATCGGCCAGTCCGTCGGGGCGCAGGGCGGCCAGGTCGAGGAAGTCGAGGGAGGCTTCGGCACTGAACTCGTGGCGAAACTGCCGGCCGGGCTGCCCGACGGCAGCCAGGGATACCGGGTGGCGCGTTTTGTTGGCGTGGACGGTCCCCGCTGGTTCCTTCGTGGCGTGCTGGGAGGCCCTGCGGCCCTGGAACGGGCTGCTGCCGAGCCGCTGGAAGCCCTCTTCAGGCAGGTTGTGGTGATCCGGGGCGGCAGCCCCATGCCGCCGCGGGACCTGCTGCAGCTCCGCCTGCCGAAGGACGCAACCGCCACCCCGCCGCCGTCCGCCACCCCGCAGCCCGCCCCCGCGCAGCCCGCCCCCGCGCTCCAGGAGCCGGAACGTGGCCCGGAAACCACACAGATTGGCTGATCCTGCACCGGACGGCGTGCCCCGGCACCACGCCGGGACGCTCCCCATCAGCCAGCTTCCGGACAAGGGCCGGGTCACCTGCCGGGGGCGCATCGAATCGGTGACTTTCCTCCCGGCAGACCAGGCTGCCGCCTTCAGCGCCATGGTCTCCGACGCCGAGCCGGGAAAAGCCTCCGCCCAGGCTGGTGCACGGCGCGGGAGGCTCCGCGTTGTGTGGCTGGGGCGCCGGCGCGTGCCGGGCATTGAAGCCGGCGCGGAGATCCGGCTGGACGGAATGCTTTCCACGAACAACGGACTGCCCACCATGTTCAACCCACGCTACGAAATACTGTCCCGCCAGGAGAACGAATGACCGCGCCCCAGCCCGACCCCTCCGCCGGATCCCAGGGGCCGGATACTCCCGGCCACGCAAGAAAGCCGGGCCCGGCGCAGGAGCCTTCCCCCATGGCGGGCCTCGCAGCGGAATATGCCGCCAAGGCAGGACTGCACCGGACCCACGACGGCCGCGTGGACGTCCTCCGGAGCGCCGGCGGGATCCAGGGCCTTGCCGAGAGCATCGCTCCGGGACTCGTCTTCCTGGTTGCCTTCACCGTGACCCGGGAACTGACGCTGTCCCTTGTGGCGGCCCTTGCCGCCGCAGCCGTCTTCACAGTGGTCAGGCTGGTCCAGCGCAAGCCGCTGACGCAGGCACTCGCCGGCGTGGTGGGCGTGGGCATCTCGGCCTGGCTGGCCAATACCACCGGCAAAGCAGAGGACTTCTACCTGCCCGGGTTCTTCACCAATGCCGGGTACATCCTGGCGATGGTCCTCTCCATCTTCCTCAAATGGCCGGTAGCGGGCCTGCTCTTCGGTTTCATCCGGAACGAAGGCCTCGACTGGCGCAAGGACCCGGCACGGGTCAAGGCCTACCAGCTGGGCACCTGGATCATCGTTGCGGTCCTTGCGCTTCGGCTCGCGGTACAGGTTCCGCTCTACCTCATGGGACCGGACGGACTTGCTGCCCTGGCAACCACCCGTCTCATCATGGGCGCGCCGCTGTACATCCTCGGTGTCTGGATCGCCTGGCTTGTCACGCGGCCCGCCCCGGCCGAGTCCGGGCCAAAGCCCCAGCCGAAGGACGGCCCGGCTGCGGCAAACTAGCCGTCGAAGCCGTCGGCCTCCGGGCCCTGCTGCTCAAGGTGGCCGGCGTCGTCGGCGGGCCGGGGCTGCGGTTCTGAGGAGTCGGGGGAAAGCAGCGCGCGCAGTTCGTCCTCGGCGGCGATAGTCGTCACGAAGAACAGCTCGTCCCCACCGTCGATCACGTCATCCCGGCTCGGCGTGATGGGGGCGTGGTCCCGAAGGATAGCCACCAGCGTGGAGTCCTCCGGCCACTGGATCTGTCCCACGGTGCTGCCGATGACGTGAGAGTCGTGCGGGACGGTGAACTCCACCAGGGAGGACACCCCGGTCTGGAGCGTCAGCAGCCGGACAAGGTCGCCGATCTCCACGGCTTCCTCCACCAGGGCAGTCATGAGCTGCGGGGTGTTAACGGCAACGTCCACGCCCCAGGAATCATTGAACATCCAGTCATTCTTGGGATTGTTGACCCGCCCTACAGTGCGGCCCACCCCGAACTCCGTCTTGGCCAGCAGCGAGACCACCAGGTTGACCTTGTCGTCACCGGTGGCAGACACCACCACGTCCGCGTCCTCAACCTTGGCTCCCTGGAGCGTGCTCAACTCGCAGGCGTCGCCCACCAGCCAGTGCGCCCCCCGCAGGCCGCTCCGTCCGATCACTTCCGGCTTGAGGTCGATCAGGAGGATCTCATGCTTGTGCGCCAGCAATTCCCTGGCAATGGACGATCCGACGCTTCCCGCGCCAACGATCACGACTTTCACTGGGACTCCTTGGCAGGGGCTTTGGCCAGGATCTGGGCGACCTGTGAGCTGCGGTCCACCGGGAGCATGGCGTGCACGGTGTCGCCGTCCTGGTACGCGGTACCCGCAGCCGGCAGGATCCCCTCACCGAAGCGGGTGAGGTACGCCACCCGGATATCGGCGGCTTTTTCGATGCTGCTGACCGAGTGTCCGATCCACCCGGCGTCGAGGTCCAGTTCGGCCAGCACCAGGCGGCCGGAGGGCTCCCGGAAATCACCGGCGAGATGCTGTTCGGGCAGGATGCGGCGGAGCACCTGGTCGGCGCTCCAGCGGACCGCCGCCACAGTGGGAATGCCCAGGCGCTGGTAGATCTCGGCACGGCCGGGATCGTAGATCCGGGCGACGACGTGGGGGACGTGGAACGTTTCCCGCGCCACGCGGGTGGCGAGGATATTGGAGTTGTCGCCGCTGGACACCGCCGCGAAGGCGTACGCTTCAGCGACCCCCGCCTGCTTCATGGTGTCCCGGTCGAAGCCCACACCGGTGACCTTGCGGCCTGTGAACCCCTGCCGGAGCCGGCGGAAGGCGCGGTCGTCCTGATCGATGATGGCCACAGAATGCCCGGCGTCCTCCAGCGTGTGAGCAAGCGTCGCCCCCACCCGGCCACATCCCATGATCACGAAATGCGCCACGGTGTTTCTCCTCTGTAATCCTGTCAAGGTCCTGCTGCTAGAACTCTACCGCCAGCGTCAGGGCTGCAGCCGCCCACCGCCCGTCATGACATAGTCCGGGAATCAGACTAGCTTTGTGGGGTGCTGACAATATTGAACGCCGCCAAGCGTGTGCTGGTGGGCCGGCCATTCCGAAATGACCGGCTGGCCCATACGCTGCTTCCCAAGCGGATTGCACTTCCCGTCTTCGCATCCGACGCCCTCTCATCCGTGGCGTACGCACCCGATGAGATCCTGCTCACCCTGGCGCTGGCGGGCGTCAGCGCCGTTGCGTTCTCACCCTGGGTGGGCCTGGCCGTCATGGTGGTCCTGCTCACCGTTGTGGCGTCCTACCGGCAAAACGTCCACGCGTACCCATCGGGCGGCGGCGACTACGAAATCGCCGGCGAAAACCTCGGCAAGTACGCCGGACTCACCGTAGCCTCGGCGCTGCTGGTGGACTACGTCCTGACCGTCGCGGTGTCCATCTCCTCGGCCGCCACGTACCTCACCACCGCCGTCCCGTCGCTGCACGGCAACCAGGCGGCCATTGCCGCCGTCGGCGTTGCGATCCTCGCCCTGGTGAACCTGCGCGGCGTGAAAGAGGCAGGCACCATGTTTGCCATTCCCACCTACCTCTTCATGGCAGCCATCCTGGGCATGACTGCTGTTGGCATATTCCAGGCCGCCACCGGACAGCTGGGGGAGGCGCCCTCCGCCGCGTTCACGATCGTCCCGGCCCCCGGGTTCGACGAAGGGCTGGTAGGGCTTGCCGGCGCCTTCCTGCTGCTGCGCGCCTTTTCGTCAGGAGCTGCGGCGCTGACCGGCGTCGAAGCCATCAGCAACGGCGTGCCCAACTTCCGTCCGCCGAAAAGCAAGAACGCGGCCACCACGCTGCTGCTGCTGGGCGTCATCGGCGCCACCATGCTGGCGGGCATCATGTACCTGGCCAACGCCACCAAGGTACACATCGTCCTCGACCCCGCAACGGAGTTCCTCCTCAACGGCAACCCGCTGCCCGAGGGGTACATCCAGACGCCGGCCATCAGCCAGATCGCCCACACCATCTTCGGGCCGGGATCCATACCGTTCTATATCGTGGTGGCCGCAACCGGCGTCATCCTGGTCTTCGCGGCCAACACGGCCTTCAACGGCTTCCCCGTGCTTGGTTCCATCCTCGCCCAGGACGGATACCTTCCCCGGCAGCTGCGGACCAGGGGCGACAGGCTGGCCTTCAGCAACGGCGTCCTTGCCCTCGCCGCCGGTGCACTGGTGCTGATCCTGGCGTTCAACGCGGACGTCACCAAACTCATCCATCTCTACATCGTGGGGGTCTTCATCTCCTTCACAGCCAGCCAGCTGGGAATGATCCGGCACTGGGGCAGGAAGCTCAAACTGGCCAGGGACAAAGCCGCCCGGCGCCGCATGGCCAAGTCACGCGTCATCAACAGCATCGGCTTCGGCATGACCGCCACGGTCCTCGTCATCGTGCTGGTCACCAAATTCGAGCAGGGCGCCTGGATTGCCCTGCTGGCCATGTTCATCCTGTTCCTGATCATGTGGAGCATCAAAGCCCACTACGACAACGTGGCCAGGGAACTGGCAGTGGACGAGGACGCCTCGCCGCGTGCCCTCCCCACCCGGGTGCACGCCGTGCTGCTGGTGTCCCACGTCCGCAAGCCCGTGCTGCGGGCCCTTGCCTATGCCAGGGCTTCCCGGCCCTCCCGGCTTGACGCCGTCACCGTGGACATCGATCCGGAGGAAACCGCGCAGACCGTGGCCGACTGGGACAAGCTGGAGATCCCCGTGCCGCTGACGGTACTGGCAAGCCCCTACCGCGAGACGGTTACGCCCATCATGGACTACGTCAAGCAGATGCGGCTTGACTCGCCCCGGGACCTGATCGTTGTGTACATCCCCGAATACGTGGTGGGCAAATGGTGGGAGCAGCTGGTCCACAACCAGACAGCCCTCCGCATCAAGACCCGGCTGCACTTTGAACCAGGCGTCATGGTGGCGAGCGTCCCCTGGCAGCTGAAATCATCCGAAGAAGCCAAGAACCTGCAGGACGTCCAATGATTGCGAAGGCCCCGTTGCACACGATTCACCAGCCACCCGCCGGAGCAGCCGGCACAGAAGTAGTGCTCGATGTCGGCCCGGTGGCCCATGGCGGCCACTGCGTCGCAAGGCACGAGGGGCGGGTAATTTTCGTCCGCCACGGCATTCCCGGCGAGAAGGTGCGGGTACGGCTGACGGACGCCGAAGAGAAGGCCAAATTCTGGCGGGCGGACGTCGTGGAGGTTCTTGACGCCTCCCCGGACCGCGTGGACCACTTCTGGCATGCTGCCGATTCTCTGCGGGCGTGGGGCCACGGGCATCCCCCGGTGGGGGGAGCGGAGTTTGGCCACATGACGCTGGCCCGGCAGCGCAGCCTCAAGGCAGAAGTCCTGGCTGAACAGCTCACGCGCCTTGCCGGCGTCGAAGAGTTGCCGGACGGAGCCGTTCACAGCGTCGAAGCAGTGGGCGGACAGGCCGACGGCGGTGACGGCCTCGGGTGGCGGACGCGCGCCAGCTTCTCGGTGACCCCCGGCGGGAAGCTCGGCATGCACGCGCACCGCTCCACGCACATCGTTCCCGTCCGGGAGATGCCCCTCGCCGTCGATGCCATCAACGCCCTGCGCCTCTGGGACCTCGACCTGCAGGGCATCGACCGGGTGGAAGTGGCGGCCCCGGCCAACGGCTCACGTCCGCTGGTGCTGCTGGCACCAAGCTCGGGAACCAAGCCCAAGCGGCTTAACGCCGTCGCAGCCCAACTGCCCGGCGAAGTGTCCGTAGCCACGTTCGACCCCGCTACCGACGCGGTGCACCAGTTGCGGGGCCGCACCTGGGTGCAGGAAACAGCGGCCGGCCATGACTACCGGGTGACCGGCGCCGGGTTCTGGCAGATCCACCGCGACGCGCCCGGGGCGCTTGTGGGGGGCGTCACAAAATTCCTCCAGGACGGCGGCTTCCTGCACCCCGGCGCGGTGGTGGCCGACCTCTATGCGGGCGCCGGACTGTTTACTGCCGTCCTGGCCGACGCCGTGGGGGAGACGGGGTCTGTCCTGTCCGTGGAGGGGGCCCCCGGAACCAGCCGGGACGCCCGCAAGAACCTGCACGCAGCGCCGCAGGTGGAGATCGTCCAGGGCCGGGTGGAGCGGGTCCTCCGCCAGAAACCGCGGAACTTTGACGCCCTGGTCCTTGATCCGCCGCGGGCAGGCGCGGGAAAGGCCGTGGTGGAGCAGCTGCTTGAGGCGCAGCCCCGCGCCATTGCCTACGTATCCTGCGATCCGGCGTCGTTCGCCCGGGACGTAGGGTACTTCCGCCAGGCCGGGTGGGACCTGTCAGGCCTCCGGGCCTTCGACCTGTACCCGCATACCCACCACCTGGAGACAGTGGCCCTCTTGACGCCGCGCGCCTGAGGAACGGTCCATGATGCCACCGCTGTTTTCGACTACGATGGCCGTAGTAGTCCCACGTCGCGCTCCGTAATCACGGCCGGCCGTGTGCAATTTTCGGGCCCGGATCTAATTAGGGCTTCCTAACTAGCAGGCGGTCAACCGCGCGACAAAGATGAAACTGTTGCGAGAGGAGTCCTGCGATGAGCACTGTGGACAGCTTCGGTTCAAAAGGCAAACTTAATGTAGCCGGAACCGAATACGAAATTTTCCGGTTGAACTCCGTTGAAGGTGCAGAAAACCTTCCGTTCAGCCTCAAGGTATTGCTTGAAAACCTGTTGAGGACCGAGGACGGCGCGAACATCACTGCCGATCACGTCCGCGCCCTGGCAGGCTGGGATCCCAATGCCCAGCCCGATACAGAAATCCAGTTCACGCCTGCACGCGTGATCATGCAGGACTTCACCGGCGTGCCCTGCGTGGTTGACCTGGCGACGATGCGTGAAGCGGTCAAGGAACTGGGCGGCGACCCCAAGCGGGTCAACCCGCTGGCGCCTGCCGAGATGGTCATTGACCACTCGGTCCAGATCGACGCCTTCGGTAACTCCGGCGCACTGGAGCGCAACATGGAGATCGAATACCAGCGCAATGGGGAGCGTTACCAGTTCCTGCGCTGGGGCCAGACCGCGTTCGACGACTTCAAGGTTGTCCCGCCGGGAACCGGCATCGTGCACCAGGTCAACATTGAATACCTGGCCCGCACGGTCATGACCCGCGAAGTTGACGGCGCGCTCCGTGCGTACCCGGACACCTGCGTCGGTACTGACTCCCACACCACCATGGTTAACGGCATGGGTGTCCTCGGATGGGGCGTCGGCGGCATCGAAGCCGAGGCTGCCATGCTGGGCCAGCCCGTTTCCATGCTGATCCCGCGTGTTGTGGGCTTCAAGCTGACCGGCTCCATCCCGGCCGGCGCCACCGCCACCGACGTGGTGCTCACCATCACCGAGCAGCTCCGCAAGCACGGCGTTGTGGGCAAGTTCGTGGAGTTCTACGGCGAAGGCGTTGCCGCTGTGCCGCTGGCCAACCGCGCCACCATCGGCAACATGAGCCCGGAATTCGGTTCCACGGCTGCCATGTTCCCCATCGACGACGTCACCCTGGACTACCTGCGCCTCACCGGCCGTTCAGACCAGAACGTGGCACTCGTGGAGGCTTACGCCAAGGAACAGGGCCTCTGGCACGATCCTTCCCGCGAGATCAAGTTCTCCGAGTACCTGGAACTGGACCTGTCCACGGTTGTTCCGTCCATCGCTGGCCCCAAGCGCCCGCAGGACCGCATTGAACTGACCGAGGCCAAGGACGAATTCCGCCACGACCTGAAGAACTACGTCGCCCACGATGCCGACGCCGGCACCCTGGACGAGTCGCTCGAGGAGTCCTTCCCGGCCTCCGACGCGCCTTCCTTCACGGCGGGATCGACCCACATCTCCGACACCGACCGCGAACCACCGAAGTACTCGGCAGGCCACGGCGGAGCGGGACGCATCTCCCAGCCGGTTCCGGTCAAGATGGCCGATGGTCGCGAGTTCGAGCTGGACCACGGTGCGGTCACCATCGCCTCCATCACCTCCTGCACCAACACGTCCAACCCCTCGGTCATGCTGGCCGCGGCGGTCCTGGCACGCAACGCCGTGGACAAGGGCCTGACGTCCAAGCCGTGGGTCAAGACCTCTGTTGCACCCGGCTCGAAGGTTGTCACCGACTACTACGAGAAGTCCGGCCTGACCCCCTACCTGGAGAAGCTGGGCTTCTACATCGTGGGCTATGGCTGCGCCACCTGCATCGGCAACTCCGGCCCCCTGGAAGCCGAAGTTTCCGAAGCTATCCAGGCCAACGACCTCGCCGTTGCGGCAGTCCTCTCGGGCAACCGCAACTTCGAAGGCCGCATCAACCCGGACGTCAAGATGAACTACCTGGCTTCCCCGCCGCTGGTCATCGCCTACGCCCTGGCCGGTTCCATGGACTTCGACTTCGAAACCGACGCCCTCGGCCAGGACAAGGACGGTAACGACGTCTTCCTGAAGGACATCTGGCCCAACCCGGTTGAGGTCCAGCAGGTCATCGATTCCTCGATCGACAAGGAAATGTTCGCCAAGGGCTACGAAGGCGTCTTCGAGGGTGACGACCGCTGGAAGGCGCTCGACACTCCTGCCGGCGACACCTTCGCCTGGGATCCGAACTCCACCTACGTCCGTAAGCCCCCGTACTTCGAGGGCATGCAGGCCAAGCCGGAGCCGGTCAAGGACATCACGGGCGCCCGCGTGCTCCTGAAGCTGGGCGATTCGGTTACCACCGACCACATCTCCCCGGCCGGTTCGTTCAAGTCCGACACCCCTGCCGGCCAGTACCTCCTGGCCAACGGCGTGGAGCGCAAGGACTTCAACTCCTACGGATCCCGCCGCGGCAACCACGAGGTGATGATCCGCGGAACGTTCGCGAACATCCGCATCAAGAACCAGATTCTGGACGGCGTCGAGGGTGGCTTCACCCGCGACTTCACCCAGGACGGTGGCCCGCAGGCCTACGTTTACGACGCGGCGCAGAACTACCAGGCAGCCGGCACCCCGCTGGTGGTCCTGGCCGGCAAGGAGTACGGTTCCGGTTCCTCCCGTGACTGGGCTGCCAAGGGTACCGCCCTGCTGGGCGTCAAGGCCGTTATCGCCGAGAGCTACGAGCGCATCCACCGCTCCAACCTCATCGGCATGGGCGTCCTGCCGCTGCAGTACCCGGCCGGAGAGTCCGCAGCCACCCTGGGCCTGTCCGGCACGGAGACGTTCTCGGTGGAGGGCGTCACCGCCCTGAACGAGGGCACCACGCCCAAGACCCTCAAGGTCACCGCTACTGCCGAGGACGGCAGCTCGACGACGTTCGACGCCGTCCTGCGCATCGACACCCCCGGTGAAGCGGATTACTACCGCAACGGCGGAATCCTGCAGTACGTCCTGCGCCAGATCTCCGCTAACTAGCGGTTCCTGGCAGCAGGCACCACCTCCCGAAGCCCCGGCCGGTCACCGACCAGCCGGGGCTTCGGCTGTGCAGGTGAGCCTTGTCCCGCGGGCCAAGGCGTTAGAGTTAAACGGCACGTCTACCACCTGAAGGAGGGGTCAGTGGGAATCTTGGAGACCATCCGGAATCCGCAGGACCTGAACGAGTTGTCCGAAGACCAGCTGAAGCAGCTGGCTTCGGAGGTCAGGGACTTCCTGATCACGAACGTCTCCCAGACGGGCGGGCACCTCGGACCAAACCTTGGCGTGGTGGAACTGACCCTTGCCGTGCACCGCATCTTCGACTCGCCCCGTGACAGCATCGTCTTCGACACCGGGCACCAGTCCTACGTCCACAAGCTGCTGACCGGGCGCCAGGACTTCAGCACGCTGCGCCAGGAGGGCGGAATCTCCGGATACCCTTCCCGGGCCGAATCCGAGCACGACATCGTCGAGAGCTCGCACGCTTCGTCCTCCCTGTCGTGGGCGGACGGCATCTCCCGCGCCCGCCAGCTCACCGGTGAAGGCGACCGGTACGTCGTGGCCGTGGTGGGGGACGGTGCGTTGACCGGAGGCATGGCCTGGGAAGCCATCAACAACATCGCCGCGGACAAGAAACGCCGCGTGGTGATAGTGGTCAATGACAACGGCAGGTCCTACGCCCCCACCGTCGGCGGCTTCGCGGCCTACCTCGCGTCCCTGCGCCCCACGATTGACTCTTTCCGGACGGCACCGGCCTACGAGGTGGCGCTGGAGTGGTGGAAGAAGAAACTCCAAAACGGGGGACCGGCGGGCCAGTTCACCTACAAGAGCCTGCACGCCATGAAAAAGGGCATCAAGGACTGGTGGGCCCCGCAAGGCATGTTCGAGGACCTCGGCATGAAGTACATCGGCCCCGTGGACGGCCACAACCTCCAGGCCATGGAGCATGCCCTGTCCACAGCCAGGCACTACGGCGGGCCGGTCATTGTGCATGCGATGACCGAAAAAGGCCACGGCTACGCACCCGCCCGCGCCCACGAGGCGGACCAGTTCCATGCCGTCGGCATCATCGACCCCGAAACCGGTGAGCCCACAGGCGCCGCCGGCGCCCAGTCCTGGACCTCGGTCTTCGCCGACGAAATAGCGGCCATCGCGGATGAGCGGAAGGACGTCGTCGGCATCACCGGAGCCATGCTCATTCCCGTGGGCCTGCACAAATTCGCGGCCCGGCACCCTGACCGCGTGGTCGACGTCGGAATTGCCGAACAGCATGCCCTCACCTCCGCCGCCGGCATGGCCTTCGGCGGCCTGCACCCGGTGGTTGCCGTCTACGCCACCTTCCTGAACCGGGCCTTCGACCAGCTCCTGATGGACGTGGCCCTGCACAAGGCCGGCGTCACCATCGTTCTGGACCGTGCAGGCGTCACCGGGCCGGACGGCGCCAGCCACCACGGCATGTGGGACATGTCCATGGTCCAGATCGTCCCCGGACTCCACCTGGCAGCACCCCGCGACGCCAGCAGGCTGCGCGAGGAGCTCCGCGAAGCTGTGGCAATCGGCGACGCACCCACCGTGGTCCGCTTCTCGAAGGGATCCGTCGGGGCGGAAGTGGAAGCCCTTGAACGCCTCAGCGACGGCGTGGACGTGCTGGCCCGGCGGCCCAGCGGTTCCACAGAGAACGACGTCCTGATCGTCAGCGTGGGCGCCATGTCCGAACTGGCGCTGGACGTGTCCAACCGCCTCGGCGCGCAGGGCATCAGCACCACCGTGGTGGACCCGCGCTGGGTCCTGCCCGTTCCGCGTTCCATCATCGCGCTGGCATCGCACCACCGCCTGGTGATCTGCATCGAGGACGGTGTACGTGCCGGCGGCGTCGGTTCGCGGATCCGCCAGGAAATGCGGGCGGCCGGCGTGGACACGGCCTTGAACGAGGTAGGCTTGCCGGTCGAATTCCTGGACCACGGCACCCGCGCCCAGATCCTGGACCGCGTCGGCCTGACCGCCCAGCAGATCACGCACGACGTCGTTGCGCAGGTCCTCGGCACAAAGGTCCCCTTTGCGCGTCCCCTGCCCGGCCAGCAGCACCCCACCACCGGCAGCCTTCCGATCCTGTGAGGGGAGAGGCTGAGCTGAAATACCCCGGCGTCCTGGGGGAGCCTGCAGGGGAGAGCCACCCGGGAGCAACGCGGGTACCGGAGAACCTGAAGCCCGGCCAGCTGGTGGTGGCACGGAACCGTAAATGGAACGGCAAAGCCCACTGGGTGGTACCCGGACGCTACCTCGGCGAGGACCGGCATGGCTGGTGGATCTTTCAGGGCACCAATGAATTCTGTTCCCGCCCGGGAGCGGCGTTCTACACCAAATCGGACGCCGTGCTCCTGGTGCCGCGCGAAGGCGACTGGGTGGCCACTTTCTACGACGACGCCCATCCGGGAGGGGTTCGGCTCTACATTGACCTGGCAGTAGCCCACGAGTGGAGCACCATCCGTCCCGCAGTTTCTGAATTCCACGTCATCGACATGGACCTGGACGTCGTCCATACGGCCAGCAGGGGCGTGTTCATTGACGACGAGGACGAATTCGCGGAGCACCGCGTTGCCATGGATTACCCGGCAGTCCTGGTGGAATCCCTCCAGGCATCGGCGGACCAGCTTTACCAGGCCGTGAAGGCGCAGCACGCACCGTTCGACGGCACCGACGCCGAATGGTTTACCAAGGGACGGTCATGAGCGGAATTGTCAGGGTTTACAAGCGCGACGAAGAGGGCACCCTCCATTTTCGGGAGGCCTGGTACGACGAGGACTACGGCCAGTTCGTCATGAACTACGGCGCCGTGGGGCACCAGAGCAAAACCGAGGAAACGGACGTCGCCACGCCCGAGGCGGCGGAGAGCCTCCTGGACGCCTTCGCAGCCCAGTGCGCCGAGGACGGCTACGCCGAAATTGCGGAGCAGGAACAATCCTGGGTGGTGGCCCAGTTCGCGCTGAAGACCCGGGAGGGCACCGACAGGGACCGCTACCTGGAGGAAAAGGCCACCGACGCCCTCATCAGCCACCTGGCCTGGCGCGGGCTGGGGACGGTGGAACGCTCCGAATTCACGGACTACAAGCTCAACATCTTCTGCCTCTGCCCGGACGTGAACAAGGCCGTCAACGCCGTCAAGGTCTGCATTCGCGGCGAGGACCTGGACTTCACCAAGCTGAGCATCGGTGCCGCCCCCTTCACCGAGCCCACCAACTTCAAGCTCAAGCACTCCGCCAAGCCCGCTGCCGGCTTCAGCCTCTAGGAGCACAATGCCCACGTACCGCCGCCTCGGCAAGTCAGGCCTGACCGTGTCCACGGTCGGCCTGGGCTGCAACAATCTCGGCCGCGCCAATACCGCCACCGAATCCCAGGAGGCTACGGACGGCGTGGTCCACGCAGCGATCGACGCCGGGATCACCCTGTTCGACGTCGCCGACACGTACGGGCGGGAACCCGGGCTCAGCGAGGCGATGCTCGGGAAGGCGCTCGGCACCAGGCGTGGGGACATCGTCCTGGCCACGAAGTTCGGCATGGACATGAAGGGTGCCGGCGGCCCGGACTTTGGTGCCCGCGGCTCACGCCGCTACATCATCCAGGCTGTGGAGGCCTCGTTGCGGCGGCTGGGTACCGACTGGATAGACCTCTACCAGTTCCACACGCCGGACCCCTTGACCCCTATCGACGAAACCCTGTCCGCACTGGACACCCTCGTCAGCAGCGGCAAAGTCCGCTACATCGGGCACTCCAACCGTTCCGGCTGGCAGATCGCCCAGGCGGAGTACGTTGCGCGGGAACTGGGGTGCGCCCGCTTCATCTCCACGCAAAACCACTACAACCTCCTTGACCGGCGCGCCGAACTTGAGGTGACACCGGCAGCGGAGGAGTTCGGGCTGGGTGTCCTGCCCTACTTCCCGCTCGCGAACGGACTGCTGACCGGCAAGTACTCGCCCGGCCATGCCCCGGACGGATCGCGCCTCAGCCACACCCGCCAGCATCTGGTCCACGACGCCGACTGGGACCAACTGGGCAGGTTCAGCACTTTCGCGCGGGAACGTGGCCTGACCGAAATCCAGGTTGCGTTCTCCTGGCTGGCAGCCCAGCCCTCGGTTGGCAGCGTCATCGCCGGAGCCACGGGGCCGGAACAGGTCCGCCAGAACGCTGAATCAGCCGGCTGGGCCCCCTCGGAGAAGGACCTCGCGGAGCTGGACAGCATCTTCCCTGCCGCTCCCAGGGTTGCCCTGTTCTAGGACCGGGATGACCGCCTTCCTGCTGGACGTGGACACGGGCATCGACGACGCCCTGGCCCTGGCCTACCTTTCCGCGCTGCCCGATACGGAATTCGTTTCCGTCACCGCAACCCCTGGGAACGTGGACGCGGACCAGGTGGCGCTCAACACCCTGGCACTGCTCGAACTGTGCGGCAGGCCGGGAGTGGAAGTGGCCATCGGCGCACTCGAACCCCTGGCCATACCGCTGCTCACCACTCCCGAGACCCACGGACCCCAGGGAATTGGCTACGCGGTCCTGCCCCAGCCGGCAGGGGCAGTGTCGGAGCGGAACGCCGTCGACCTCTGGGTTGAACACGCCCGCAACCGGCCCGGGGAGCTTACCGCCCTCATCACTGCGCCGCTGACCAACTTTGCGTTGGCCCTGCGTCAGGAACCGGAACTTCCCGAACTGCTCGCCAAGGTGGTGATCATGGGCGGCAGCTTCTACCACCAGGGCAACACCACGCCCACTGCGGAGTGGAACACGCACGTGGACCCGCACGCCGCCAAGGAAGTGTACGCGGCGTTCCGGGGCCGGGCACCGGAAAAACTTCCCATTATCTGCTCCCTGGACACCACGGAGCGGATGGAAATGCACCCCCACCACGTGCGCCGGCTGGCAGAAGCGGCCGGTGCCCGCATCCCGGAACTGGTGCTGCCCGGACAACCGGAGGGACTGCGCAGCACCTCGGACAACACCCTCATCCGGCACCTGTCCGACGCCCTGAGGTTCTACTTCGAGTTCCACCGGCACTACGACCAGGGATACCTGGCCCACGTCCACGACTTCTTCGCCGCCGGCGTGGCAGCGGGCACCCTGGAGTTTGAGGCCCGTCCAGCCACAGTGGACGTCGAGACCGGGTCGCCGCTCCTGGCGGGCACCACGGTGGCAGACTTCCGCGGACTCTGGGGCGCACCGCCGAACGCCCGCGTGGTCTCCGCCAACTATCCCGCAGCGGCCTTCACCGAGCTGGTCTCAGCGGTCGGCGGCCTCGCCGCCCGGCTCGCCTAGCGGCCGCTTTCGACGGCGGAACTACAGCGGGGCGTCCTCCGGCAGGTCGACGTCCAGTGCCAGCAGGGCATTTTCCACCACCTCGGTCAGCGCCGGATGGATCCAGTACGGGCCACGGGCCAGCTCATGGACGGGCACCGACCCGGCCATGGCCTGTACCAGGGGCTGGAGGAGGATGGATGCTTCATGGCCCAGGATGTGGGCACCCAGCAGCCTGCCTGAGGACTTTTCGGCCACAAGTTTGACGATTCCTTCCCCGTCCTCCATGGCCCAGCCGTAGGCGGTGGTGCCGTAGTCCTGGACGGCCGTCACGATGTCGGTTCCCGCGGCTGCCCGTGACCGGGCTTCTTCTTCGGTGAGGCCGACCGATGCCACCTGCGGGTTGGAGAAGACTGCGGCGGGCACTGCGGTGTAGTCGATGCGGCGCAGCCGGTCCGGGTGCTCCAGGTTGTGCGCCACCACGCGGGCTTCCCGGTTGGCCACGTGCTTGAGCTGGTACCGGTTGGCTACGTCGCCCAGGGCGTAGACGCCGTCCAGGGGCGTGCCGCCGGAGAGGATCCGCAGGTTGGCATCGTGGGCGAGGGTGCCGTCGTCGTCAACGTCGAACCCGGCGGCCTCCACGCCCAGCCGGTCCGTGTTGGGAACCCGGCCGGTGGCCAGGAGCACAACATCCGCAGGGATGCGCAGGGGCCGGCCGTCGGCATCGGCGAAGTTCACCATAACGGTGCCGTTGCCATTGTCCTGGATGGACTGGAGCGAGAAGCCCAGTTCCAGCCCCCAGCGGCTTGCTGCCGCCTCGGCGAACCGCCCGGAGATGTCGGCGTCGTGCCCGCGCAAGAGGCGGCTCGTCCTGTTGACCTGGGTCACGCGTGAACCGAAGCCGTGGAAGATCCCCGCGAACTCAGCCGCGATGTATCCGCCGCCAACCACCACCACCCTTTCCGGCAGCCCGTCGATCCGCATCACGGTGTCCGAGGTGTGCACCTGCGGCAGCTCGATTCCCGGCACGTCGGGCAGGACCGCCCTGGACCCCGCAGCCACCACAACCTGGTTGGCCGTGATATCCACACCGGATTCGGTCCGCAGCGCCCGCGGGCCGGTGAAGTGCACATGGTCCTGATAGAGGTCAACGTGGTCCAGCTCCGTTGCCCGGTAGTCCCGCCCGGCCGAGGAGATGGAATCGATCCGGCCAAAAATCCGGTCCCGGATGCCGTTCCAGTGCACTTTGTCCAGGCTGAGGTCCACCCCGAGCCGGGCTGCCTCATGGTGCGCCGCAGCCAGGCCGGCCGGATACACAAACATCTTGGTGGGAATGCACCCCACGTTAAGGCAGGTGCCGCCGAACACGCCGCCGTCGATGAGAGCCACCCGCTTGTTGTCCCAGTACGGCGTGATCAGCGAATTGCCGGAGCCGGATCCGATGATGGCAAGGTCATAGTGGGGCATGGCAGGTCTTTCCACGGGCAACGGCAGGCGGATTTTGCCTGTCCGGGCAGTCTAGGGCAGTCCGGGACCGGATGCCCCGGCAGCAGTGCGCCGCCAGTAGAATAATCGCGGACGGAACAGGCGCAGCAGCCTGCCGCCAGCTGCCGAGGTGACATACGCAGCGTTCCACCGGCCCGGACTCCCGGGCCTCCACGCGCACCCTGAAGGAATTCCATGTCGCCCTCCCTGACGCTGCCCGCCCCGGCACCGGCCGCCGCCCGAAAACGCCGCCTGCTGGAAATCCTCGGCGCAGCAGCCATCGCCGCCACCTACATCTACCTTGTGCTCAACCAGCCGGCCGATATCACCGGCGGGCCCGGCAGCGCATCCGCCCTCATTGCCCTTTCCGGCTTCCTGGTGGGCGCCATCCTACTGGTCGTGGCCGTCCTCCCGGCATTGCCGGCCTCCACCGTGGTGCTGATCCCCGTGGCACTGGTGCTGAACATCATCCTCGGTCAGTTCGTGGGCAGCACCCTGGTCCCGTTCTACCTCGACGCGATCGGCACGGTCCTCATCGCCGTGCTGGCAGGACCGGCCGCAGGTGCCGCAACCGGAGCGCTCAGCAGCATTGTCTGGTCCTTCTTCAACCCCACGGTGCTGCCCTTCGCAGCCGGGGCCGCACTGATCGGCTGCCTGGCGGGACTCGCCGCGCGCCACGGCATGTTCCGCCGCTTCTACCTCGCCCCCGTTGCCGGTTTCGCCACCGGGATCATTGGCGGCGTGGTGTCCGCGCCGGTGGCGGCCTTCGTCTTCGGCGGCACGTCCGGCGTTGCCACCGGGGCCATCGTCAGCGCCTTCCGGTCCATGGGGGACACCCTGCTGGCCGCCATCACCAAGCAGGCGCTCATCTCCGATCCCATGGACAAGGCGATCGTCTTCACCGTGGTGGCCGTCCTGGCCTACGCCCTTCCCCGCCGCGCCCGCCTGCAGTTCCCGTTTGTCCGCCGGCACCGCGTGCTGGCCGGCACGACACCCGCACAGGGCTCCTGACCACCCTGCCCATGCGCCTCCACCCGCTGACCTCCCTGGCCGCCGCCTGCAGCACGGCAGTGATCACGACGGCGGCAGCCAGCCTGCCGCTGTCCCTCGCCGTCATGGGCGCGGCCGTGGTCCTCTCGGCCCGGAGCGGTACGGCTCGGGGGCTGCTGCCCGCGGCAGCGGCAGTGCTGCTCCCGCTGGGCTTGTCGCTCCTGGTCATGCACGGGCTCTTCTTCCCCGAGGGGCGGACAGTCCTGGCCGAGTGGGGAGTGGCCCGCGTTACCGCGGAGGGGCTTGCCTTCGCCCTGGAGCGGGCAGCGCAGCTGGGGGCGGTGGTCCTTGCGCTCCTGGTGTTCTCCTTCAGCGTCAGCGTGCCGGACCTGGTGGCGGTGCTGTCCTCCCGCGGTGTCCACGGACGGTTCGCGTTCGTACTGGCCTCCACCCTGACCCTGCTGCCGGCCATCATTTCCCGCGTGGAACAGATCCGGCAGGCGCAGGAATCCCGTGGACTGGTGGTCCGCCGCGGACCGCTGCACCGCGCGGCCGCGTTCCGGCTCCAGGCGGTGCCGCTGGTCCTGTCGCTGATCGAGGACGCCGGCACCCGGACGGCGGCCCTCGAAGCGCGGGGCTTCAGCAATCCCGGGCCCCGGACCAGCTACCGGGACGTTCCGGATCCGCGGGGCCAGCGCGTTCTCCGGGCCGCCCTGCTGGCGGCCGCCGCGGCCGCTGTCGCGGCGCGGCTGTTGCTGACACAGGCAGGAAGCTGAGCCATGTCCGCCGCCCACCACTCAACAGAAACCAAGCCGATACTCTCAGCCGGCATCCGGAGCTTCACGTACCACGGGGATGGGGTTCCCGTCCTGGAAGGAATTGATCTCGATCTCGCTCTGGGAACATTGACTGCCGTCCTCGGAGCCTCAGGAAGCGGCAAGTCCACCCTGGGCCGGCTGCTGTCCGGATGGCTTCCGCCCGGAACCGGAGGCACCCTCCGCGGCTTCCTCGAACTCGCGGGCACGCGCCTGGACTTCGGCGCTGGCTGCGACCCGCGGATCAACCCCGCGGAATGGGGCCGCCACGTGGGCTTCGTTCCCCAGGACCCCGCCGCCGCCCTGTCCACGGTGCGGGCAACGGTGGCGGAAGAACTCGCGTTCGGGCTGGAAAACGCGGCAGTGGAGCGGCAGGCCATGAAAGCCGCGGTGGAGCACACTGCAGCCCTCCTCGGGCTCACGGAGTTCCTGGAACGGGATCCGGGCTCGCTTTCCGGCGGGCAAATGCGCCGCCTCGCCATCGGCTGCGCCATTATCGCCGGGCCGCGGGTGCTGATCATGGATGAGCCCTTTGCGTCGCTGGACACTGCGGGAACTGCCGGGCTGGCACGCCTGCTGCAGGACCTCGTGAGGCTCGGAACCGCCGTCGTGGTTCTCAGCCAGGTGGTCGACGCGCCGCTCCTGGCCGCCGGAACCTGGGTTGTCCTGGAAAACGGCAGCGTCACTGGAAGCGGCACCCCGGCCGGGCTGCAGGCCGGCTCCGGGCTGCTGCCGCCCGGAATTCGGGCCTCCGGCGGCGCGCCTGCACCGGCCGTGGACCATGACGGGGCGGCACACGCGGACCGTCTGCTGCCACGCGGCGGCGCCGGTGTCCCTGCGCTGGAACTCCGCGGGGTCTGCTTCGGCTACGGCACCAGGGGCAACGCAGCAAACGGCAGGACAACCTGGCGTCGGATCCGGGGCGGAAGCACTGCAGCCCATGCCTCCGCTCAGGTGCTTCAAGGCATCAGCCTGCGCGTCCGGCGCGGCGAGATCGTGGCGGTGACCGGCCCCAACGGAGCAGGAAAATCAACGCTGCTGCGCCATGTCAACGGTCTCCTGCGGCCCACCGCCGGCCGCGTGCTGGTCAACGGCAGGGACATTGCAGGGGAGTCGGCCGGCGAGGCGGCACGTTCCGTGGGACTGCTGTTCCAGCAGCCCCGGGACCAGCTGTTCGAGCGGACCGCCCTCCGCGAAGTGCGTTTCGGCCTGGACCGCCTGTTCCACCCCGACGAGGCCGCCGGCCGTGCCCTGGAGGCGCTGTCCGCCGTCGGCCTTGCGGGGGCGTCCGACGCGCACCCCGCCGAACTTCCCGCATCAGGCCAGCGCCTCCTCGCCCTGGCGACTGTCCTTGCCCGCAAACCTTCAGTCCTGGCCCTGGACGAACCCACCGTGGCGCTGGACGGCGGCGGCCTCGCCCTGCTGGACGCTGCGGTTCGTTCCGCGGCAGGGGAGGGCGCCGCCGTCGTGCTGGTCACGCATGACCTTGACTACGCCAGGACAGCGGCGCACCGCGTGGTGATGCTCGACGGCGGCCGGCTGGACGGCTGATCAGGCCGGGCGCGATGCCACTCCCGGCGGAAGGAAACGCTGTCCGTTGACGCGCTCGGAAGCACCCACCCTGTCGAGGTAGGGCGTGATGCCGCCCAGGAACATGGGCCAGCCCGCGCCCAGGATCATGCAAAGATCGATGTCCTCAGGGGCGGCAACCACGCCCTCAGCGAGCATGAGGCCGATTTCCTCCGCCAGGGCATCCTGCGTGCGCCGCAGCACCTGTTCCGACGTTGAAGGGGAGGTGCCGAAGGACATCAGTGCCAGCGTGGACTCCGGAATTTCCTGCGAACCGTCCGGTCCTGTTGCCCACAGGCTCTTCACACCGTTGTCGATGAGCTTCTGCAGGTTGGCAGACACGGCAAAGCGTTCGCCGAAGGCCGCGTGCAGCGACTCCTGGACGTGCTGGGCCACGGGGAGCCCCACCATGGCGCCGAGGGTGAAGGGCGTCATGGGCAGGCCCATGGGCCGCAGGGCGTTGTCCGCCACCTCAGCGGGGGTGCCCTCGTCAAAGGCTGCCGTCACCTCTCCCATCAGCCGGAGCAGGATGCGGTTGACCACGAACGCGGCGGCGTCCTTGACCAGCACAGCCGTCTTTTTCAGTCCCTTGGCCAGCTCGAAGGCGGTTGCGAGCACGGCGTCGTCGGTCTTTGGGGCCCGGACGATTTCCAGCAGCGGCATCACGGCCACCGGGTTGAAGAAGTGGAAGCCCACAACGCGGCCGGGGTGCTGCAGGTCCTCCGCCATGGCAGTGACGGACAGTGATGAGGTGTTCGTGGCAAGGATGCAGTCCGGTGTGACGATTGCCTCGAGTTCCGCAAAGACCTGCTTCTTGACGTTCAGTTCTTCGAAGACGGCTTCGATCACAAAGTCGGCGTCGGCGAAAACGTCCTTGGACACAGACCCGGTCACCAGGGCCTTGGTCCGGTTGGCGGCGTCCTGGCTGATGCGCTTCTTGCCCAGCAGCTTGTCCACCTCGGCGTGGACATAGCCCACGCCCTTGTCCACCCGGGCCTGGTCGATGTCCGTCATCACTACGGGGACCTTGAGCTGGCGGGCAAAGAGGAGTGCCAGCTGGCTGGCCATCAGCCCTGCGCCAACAACGCCCACCTTCGTGACAGGACGGGCGAGCTTGCGGTCCGGGGCGCCGGCGGGGCGCTTGGAGCGCTTCTGGACGAGGTCCAGGAACGCGTAGACGGTGGCACGGAACTCGTCGGTCTGCATGAGGTCGGCGAGGGTTTCGCACTCCAGGGCAGCGGAGTCCGCCTGCGTCATGGTGCGATTTGCCTCGAGGATGTCCAGGACCTTTCCCGGCGCCGGTGCCGCATTGGACGTCTTCGCGTCCACGAAGGCCCGCCCGGCCTTGACGGCGGCATCCCACCGTGCAGCGGTTGCGGCGTCGGCGGGATCGACGGCGTTGGCCCGTTCCGGAACTACGGCGCCGGAGATGACGCCGGCCGCCCACGCAAGGGACTGCTCCAGGAAATCCGCAGGCTCGAACAGGGCGTCCGCGATGCCGAGGCCGAACGCCTGGGCCCCCGTCAGAGTCCGGTTGTTGCTGAGCGGGTTTTCAATCATCACCTTCACGGCGTTTTCCGGGCCGATGAGGCGGGGCAGGATATAGACGCCGCCCCAGCCCGGGACCAGGCCCAGGACGGCCTCAGGCAGCGCAAGTGCGCCCGCGCCGCTGGAGACCGTGCGGTAGGTGGACTGGAGGGCAATCTCCAGCCCTCCGCCCAGTGCCGCGCCGTTGATGAAGGCGAAGCTGGGGACGCCCAGGCCGGCCAGCGTGCTGTACACGTCGTGGCCCAGCTGCGCCATCCACAGCCCGTGCTCGCGCCGGTCCAGGTTCTTGACGGCGGACAGGTCGGCGCCCGCCACCAGGTAGTAAGGCTTGCCGGTTACTCCGACGCCGACGATCTCACCCCGGTCAGCGCGTTCCCGCAGGCCCTCCAGGACCCTGCCGAGCTCCACCAGCGTGTTGGGCCCCAGTGTTGTGGGCTTGGAGTGGTCCAGGCCGTTGTCGAGGGTGATCAGGGCGAACGTGCCCGGGCTTGGCTTCCCGGCCGGTGCGGGCAGTTCGATGTCCTGGACGTAGGAATGCGTCACTGTTTCGTTGGGGAACAGGTCGGCAAGTCGGGTGAAATCTTCGGCGCTCATGCGGCTCCTTCGGAAACGGTGTGGGTGGCGGAGTTTGCCGTCCGGGCTCCGCTGTAGTCGGCGTGGTGGGGGTTTTCCCAGACCACCGTGGCGCCCATGCCAAGGCCAACACACATGGTGGTGATGCCGTACCGGACGGAAGGGTCCTCCTCGAACTGCCGGGCCAGCTGGGTCATCAGCCGCACGCCGGAGGAGGCCAGCGGGTGGCCCACGGCGATGGCACCACCGTAGCGGTTGACCCGGGGGTCGTCGTCGGCAATGCCAAAGTGATCCAGGAAGCTCAGTACCTGGACGGCGAAGGCTTCGTTGATCTCGAAGAGGCCGATGTCCCCGATAGCCAGCCCCGCGTTCTTCAGGGCCTTCTCGGTGGCGGGCACCGGGCCGATGCCCATGACTTCCGGTTCAACACCCGCGTAGGCGTAGCTGACCAGGCGCATCCTGACTGGCAGTCCAAGCTCCGCTGCGGCGTCGGAGGATGCCAGGACGGCGGCGGTTGCGCCGTCGTTCAGGCCTGCGGCGTTACCCGCGGTGACCCGCCCGTGTGCCCGGAACGGAGTGCGGAGGCCGTCGAGGTCGGCCAGGGTGGTCCCGGGCCGCGGTGGCTCGTCCACGGTGTGCAGCGTCCAGCCCTGGCCAGGCTTCATGGCTGCCACCGGAACCAGGTCCGGCTGGATGCGGCCGCTGCGGCGGGCCGCCTCATATTTGTCCTGGGAGGCAACGGCATACGTGTCCGTGCGGTCCTTGGTGATGGACGGGAAGCGGTCGTGCAGGTTCTCTGCGGTGTTTCCCATGTTGAGGGCGGCGGGGTCCACCAGCCGCTCAGACATGAAACGCGGATTCGGATCAGCGCCTGAACCCATGGGGTGGTTGCCCATATGCTCCACGCCCCCTGCCACCGCCACGTCATAGGCTCCGAAACTGATTCCGCCGGCCACAGCCGTCACCGCAGTCATGGCCCCTGCGCACATCCGGTCGATGGCGAAGCCGGGGACCGTCCTGGGCAGGCCGGCCAGCAGCGCGGCGGTCCGGCCCAGGGTGAGGCCCTGGTCTCCGGTCTGGGTGGTGGCAGCGATCGCCACCTCATCAATCCGTTCCGGCGGCAACGAGGGGTTGCGGCGCAGCAGCTCACGGATGCATTTCACCATCAGGTCATCAGCCCGGGTGCCCGCGTAGATGCCCTTTTCCCCGGCCCTGCCGAACGGTGTGCGGAGGCCGTCCACAAAGACGACGTCCCGGACAGTGCGCATGGATGCGCCGCTTTCCTGGTGGCTCACGTATAACTCCTCATCGAGACGTAGGCGCCGGTTGCGTGCCGGGATGCGGCAGCCAGCCTGGCGGCAATACCTTCGATGTTACTCGCGAGTAACTTAGCCCGCAAGGCCCCCCGAATTGATGGGACGCTCTCTCACTTAATGAGCACTATTGACAAACGCTCTCTCACTTTGAACGTCAACTAAAGCGAGAGAGCGCCGCCAAAAGTCGCATGGAGTGAGAGAGCGTTGGGGTTGGACCGACATCGAGTGAGAGAGCGTTGGGGTTGGACCGACATCGAGTGAGAGAGCGTTGGGGTTGGACCGACATGGAGTGAGAGAGCGTTGGGGTTGGGCCGGCATCGAGTGAGAGAGCGATTGGGGAGTTGTTGGCTGCGGCTACTGGCCGGCCGGAGCTGCGTCCGCTTTGGGTTCCTTGGCGGGCAGCGGCTGGGGATGCAGGAACGCGTCGGAGATAAGGGGGGCCGCCAGTTCCACCTGCCAGTCCCGTGCCCCCAGCGAGCGCAGTTCCGCGGCAATCGCGTCCTCGCTGACATCCGCCGGTGGCCGCCAGGCCACCCGCCGCAGGTAGTCGGGGGTCAGCAGGTTCTCCAGTGGCAGGTTCAACTCCTCGGCCCGTGCCTGCAGCAGCGGCCGGGCGGTGGACAGCCGGGCAGCTGCAGCCGGATCGCGGTCGGCCCACACGCGCGGCGGGGGTGGCGCATTGGTGGGCAGGTGCAGCGGCGGGAGCTCATTCAGGTCCCGGGCTGCCGCGATGCACCGCAGCCAGCGGGGAGCCTCCCGCTGGGCAGCCCGGCCGTGGAAGCCCTTGGTCCCCAGCAGCTGGGGCACCGTGGACGGCATCGCCTTGGCCGCTGCCACCAGGGCAGAGTCCGGGATCAGCCTGCCGGGCGCAACGTCCCGCTTTTGCGCCAGTGAGTCCCGTTCCAGCCACAGCTCCCGCACGGCAGCAAGCTGGCGGCGGTCCCGGATCTGGTGGAGCCCTGAGGTCTTCCGCCAGGGATCGACGCGGGCCGGCGGCAGTCCTGCGGCCAGGATCGCCGCGAACTCCTGCTCGGCGTACTCCAGCTTGCCGTCGGCCTCCAGGAGTTCGATCAGCTCCTCCCGCAGTTCCGTCAGGACCTCAACGTCCAGTGCGGCGTACCGCAGCCAGGGTTCGGGCAGGGGACGGGTGGACCAGTCGGCGGCGGAATGCTCCTTGGCGAGCCCGAAGCCCAGAAGTTGTTCGATGACGGCGGCGAGTCCCACGCGGGGGAGCCCGGCGAGTCGTGCCGCGAGTTCGGTGTCAAAGAGCTTGTCCGGCCACATGCCCAGTTCGGAGAGGCAGGGCAGGTCCTGGCTGGCGGCGTGCAGGATCCACTCGACGCCGCGCAGGGCGTCATTGATGATGTCCAGGTTCCCGAAGGGTTCGGGGTCGATCAGCCAGGTCCCGGCGCCTTCACGCCGGATCTGGACAAGGAAAGCCCGCTGCCCGTACCGGAAGCCGGAAGCCCGCTCAGCGTCAACCCCCGCGGGCCCCGTTCCTGCCGCTATGGCCGCAGCGCAGCGCTCCAGGCCGGACTGCGTTTCGATCACCAGGGGAACGCCGTCCCGGGGTGCTGCAAGTTCGACGATTTCGGGGACGGGGCTGTCAAAGCCTTCCACCGTGATGTGGGGTGCGGTATCAGCAGCCGGGACGCCGGCCGTGGTGTTATCCGGAATGTTTGGGGTCATGATGCCTTCAGTTTACCGGCCGGCCGGTCCGCGCCTGCGTGCGGGCCATCGTGCGGGCCTGCAAAGTGCTGCCTTCCGTCCCGGGCGCCATCTGTGCGCCACCGGCAAGGGACCTCAGTTCCGCCGCCGGTGCGTCAGCGGCGTGACGCCGTCGGGCAGGGGCGGGAGGCCGGCGAACGTGCAGACCATGTCCGACCACGCCTCGAGGTGGGCCCTGACATCGGATGTGGCAGGGGTCCAGGAGGCACGGAGTTCAATATCAATGGAGCCAGGACGCTCCGAGAGGGTGCCGAAGCTTTCGGAGAGGACGCGCGTGGCGGTACCGCCCGCTGCCCGGTACGGTGCCTTGTGGTTCTCCAGTGCCTCCACGAGCCAGGTCCAGGCGACTGTTCCGAGCATCTCATCGTTGCCCATCTCGGGCTCCAGTTCCGCGCGGATATAGGTGACGATGCGGAACTCCCCGCCCCAGACCTCCGACCCGTCCGGGTCATGCAGGAGGATGAAGCGGCCCGTTGCCAGTTCCGTGCCGCCGTCGTCTTCCGTTCCCGACGCGGCGGCCAGTGCCATGGCAGCCGGGCCGTGGAGCGGCGTTCCGGCCGTGCTGGCGCCGGGAGCGTAAACCTCGGCACCGAGGGCCACGGCAAATGGCGCCAGGCGGGCAGGCGCCGGAATCTCCGCCAGGCGGAGCTCCCGGCGGCACTGGGCTTTCCTGAGGGTTCCCAAGGCGTGGAGAAACTCCGGGGGAACCTGGTCAAGTGCGTTCACCTTCGCAGGTTACGCAACGGGGCGGGGCAGGGCGGGTAGGCTCGCCGCCCGCCCCCTGCCCTGGCTGCGGGAAGCGTCAGCCCTTACGCTGCTGGAGTTCCCGGCGGATGGCGGCGGCAAAGGTATCGACGTCCTCCTCGGTGGTGTCAAAGGAACACATCCAGCGGACCTCCCTGGCGGCCTCATTCCAGTCGTAGAAGCGGAAGGACGTGCGCAGCCTGTCAGCCACGCCTTCGGGGAGGATGGCGAACACACCGTTGGACTCGGTCTTCTGGGTGGGCTGGACGCCGTCGATGGTGTCGACGGCGGCGCGGAGCCGGGCGGCCATGGCGTTGGCGTGGGAGGCGGAGCGCAGCCACAGGTCGCCCTCCAGAAGTGCGATGAACTGCGCGGACATGAAGCGCATCTTGGACGCCAGCTGCATGTTCATCTTCCGCAGGTACACGAGCCCGTGCGCGGCTTCCGGGTTCAGCGCCACCACCACTTCGCCGAAGAGCAGGCCGTTCTTGGTTCCGCCGAAGGACAGGATGTCCACGCCGGCGTCGCGGGTGAAGGCACGCAATGGAACCTGGAGGTGGGCTGCGGCGTTGGCCAGCCTGGCACCGTCCATGTGGAGCTTCATGCCCCTGGCGTGGACGTGGTCGGCGATGGCGCGGACTTCCTCCGGCGTGTAGCAGGTGCCAAGTTCGGTTGTCTGGGTGATGGAGACGGCGAGCGGCTGGGCACGGTGTTCGTCGCCCCAGCCCCAGGCCTCCCGGTCAATGAGTTCGGGCGTGAGCTTGCCGTCGGGCGTCGGAACGTGCAGCAGCTTGATGCCGCCGACGCGCTCGGGGGCGCCGTTTTCGTCCATGTTGATGTGGGCCGTGGAGGCACAGACCACCGCCCCCCAGCGGGGGAGCAGCGACTGCAGCGAGAGGACGTTCGCGCCGGTGCCGTTGAAGACCGGAAAGCACTCAATCCCGGGCCCGAAGTGTTCCTCCATCAGTTCCTGCAGCCTGGCTGTGTAGTCGTCCTCGCCGTAGGAGACCTGGTGGCCGTCGTTCGCGGCAGCCAGCGCTGCGAGGACTTCCGGGTGGACCCCGGAATAGTTGTCCGAGGCGAAGCCCCGCACGTTCGGATCGTGGAGGCGGATCCCGGCGGCGGTTTCAGCAGTTGTTGTCATGGGTTTGCTCACGCTTTCAGTCTAGGTAGGTCAGGGCGCCAGCAGCATCCGGCTGCCGTTCAGTTCGGCGGCGGGGGCGTGGAAGAGGCCGACGACGGCGCGCGCCAGGTCCCCGACGTCCGTCGCCCCCGGGAATGAACGCTCCGGGTGGCTGCGGCGCAGCCCCTCATCCACCAGGGCCTTGACCACCAGGACGACGGCGGCTGCCGCGGCGCCGTCGACCTTGCCGGCGTCCCGGCGGAAACCGTCCGCCACGGCCATGGTCCAGGCCTCCGCGGCTGCCTTCGCTGCGGCATAGCTGGCCGCCGCCGCCGAGGGCTTGGCGACGGCGGTGGAGGACACCATGGCGAAGCGGCCGTCGGGGGAGGCGGCGACGTCGTCGTAAAAAACCCGCGAGACGTTGCGGAGCGTCGTGATGGCTCCCCGCTCCAGGAAGTCCCAGTCCTCGTCCGTCTGGTCCGTGATGCCGCGCGCGCCCCGCCAGCCGCCCACCAGGTGGATCACCGCATCCATCGGCCCGGCAGCAGCGGAGACCTCGGCCCGCAGCTGGCGCACCTCCTCCATCCGTGCGAGGTCGCACACGAAGGGGGCAACGCCGTCGCCCGCCTGTTCGGCCGCGGCACTGATCCTGGCCTGGTCCGACCCCACGGTGAAGACGCGGTGGCCCGCTTCCCGGAGGGCGCGGGCCACCGCAATGCCGGACGCTCCGCTGCCGCCGGTGACCAGTACGTTCAGCCGCCGTTGTGTCACAGGGCAGAGGCTCCGGTGATGCCGGCCGTGGACTCGATGACGGGGCGCATCTTCTTCTCCAGCGCTTCGTAGAACATGGACAGTGGGAATTCGTCGTCCAGCACCTGGTCGGTGAGGCCGCGGGGCGGGCCGGCCAGCGGCAGGGCCTCCGGGCCCTTCGCCCAGACGGACGCCGGGTGGGGCGTGACGGTCGCGGAAATCAGCTGGTACGCGGCCAGCCAGTGGGCAGTCTTGGGCCGGTCGATGGAGCGCCAGTACAGCTCGTCGATGCTCGCGCCGAGGGCGATGACGGCGTTGGCCACTTCGTCCCAGTCGATGGTGAGCCGGGTGTCCGTCCAGTGCAGGACCCGCTGCTGGTGCAGCCAGGCGAACAGGAGCTGGCCGCCCAGGCCGTCGTAGTTCCGGATCCGGCTGCCGGTGATCGCGAACCGGAAGATGCGGTCAAAGAGGATGGCGTACTGCACCAGTTTGGCGTGGCGCCGGGCTTCGGGATCGGCGTCTTCGTCTTTTTCTATCCGTACGGATTCGCGGAACGCCGTCAGGTCGCAGCGCAGTTCTTCGAGTGAGTACAGGAAGAAGGGCATCCGCTGCTTGATCATGAACGGATCGAATGGCAGGTCCCCACGCATGTGCGTCCGGTCGTGGATCAGGTCCCACATGACAAACGTGGCCTCGGTCAGGTCCTGGTCGGCGAGCATCTCCGCTGCGCCTTCGGGCAGTTCCAGGCAGGTGGTCTCGGCTGCAGCTTTGAGCACGCGGCGGAACCTGGCCGCTTCCCGGTCCGCGAAGATGGCCCCCCAGGTGAAGGTGGGGGTCTTGCTGACCGCAACGGTCTCCGGGAACAGCACGGCGGAATTGGTGTCATAGCCGGCGGTGAAGTCCACGAAGCGGATGGGAACGAACAGCTTGTTCGAGTAATCGCCCGCCTCGAGGCCGGCAATGAACTCCGGCCAGATCACCTCGACCAGAACTGCCTCCACCAGGCGGCTGCTGCTGCCGTTCTGCGTGTACATGGGGAAGACGACCAGGTGCTGGAGGCCGTTCCGGCGCTGCTCCTGCGGCTGGAAGGCAAGGAGGGAGGACAGGAAGTCCGGAGTGGCAAACCCGGTGCCGGCCCAGCTGGAAAAATCCGCGCACACAGCGTCCAGGTAGGCGGCGTCGTGCGGGAAGGCGGGAGCCAGGGCGCGGACGGCGCTGACGATGTCCTCCACCCGGGAGGCGGCGTCGGAGTGGTGCGCGGCGTCCGGGATGGAACCGTCCTGGACCTGGAGGGCCTGCAGGGCAGTGGCGGCGGCCTTGAGCCGCTTCCAGTCCTGGTTCTCTGCGGAAATCCCGGTGACGGCGGTGGTCAGGGTTTCGGTCATCGTCGGCTGCCTTTCTGGTTGCTTGCTACCTGATGCCGAGCGTAGCAAGCAACCAGCAGGGCTAATGCCGAATGGGCTTGAGCCTAAGAAAGCGTTGGGCTCAGGTGCCCAATCTGCCACGGGAGGAGGCCCGCAGCTGGGGGATCAGTTCTCCGGCTCCGTTCCGCTGACCTGCGCATCTTCCTGCGGGACCAGCCGGATGGAGATGGAGTTGATGCAGTAGCGCTGGTCCGTAGGGGTTCCGAAACCCTCGCCTTCGAACACATGGCCCAAATGGGAATCACACGATGCGCAGCGGACCTCCACCCGCTCCATCCCCAGGGTGCGGTCGTGGATGTAGCGGACGTTCCCCTCAGCAAGCGGGGCCCAGAAGGACGGCCAGCCGCAGTGGGAATCGAACTTTTCCTTGCTGGTGAAAAGCTCTGTTCCGCACGCGCGGCACTGGTAGACGCCGGCTGTGTGGGTGTCCCAGTATTCACCGGTGTACGGACGCTCGGTCCCCGCCTGGCGGAGCACATGGTATTCCTCCGGCGTGAGTTCCTCACGCCATTGGGCATCGGTCTTTTCAACGCCCTTGCCGCCCACGGCGGATGCCGCTCCCGGAGCTGTGTCTGGGGCTTTGTGTCCGAAGATGCTGTTTCCGAAGATGCTCATAGCCTTGTCAACGCTCACGAGTCGCCAATAAATCCCGAGCCCGCGTACAGATGGAGCACGGGAAGCCCCAGCTGGTCCTGTGCCTTATTGGCCCAGTCCGTGTGGAACGTGTCCGCCACGGCATGCGGCCGCGTAATCACCACTGCCTGCGCAGCGCCGGTCTCCCGTACCTTGGTGACCAGTCCACTGACGGCCCCGCCGTCCACGACTTCCCCCGTGACGCCTGAGCCCAGTCCTTCCAGGGCAGCCAGGGACACGGACAGGGTCTCCGCCGCCTGGGCTCGTTCCTGGGAGGGATCCGGCGCGTGGGAGGTCAGCTCCCGGAAGGCCTTGGCGATGTCCAGCAGCGAAAGGTTTTCGAGGAAGTCCACCAGCAGGTGCCGCTCGGTGTTTGCCGGCACCAGGACAACCAGGCGGGTATCCGCGCCGGCCACGAGGCGTTCGATGTTCAGGCGGTCGTCCGCCCCCAGGGGTTCTTCGGTCAGGATGACGATGGGTTCACTCATGGCCCTAGCCTAGTCCTGCAGCGCTGCCCTGCGCAGGGGCAGCCGCGCCGTCTGTTGGTGCCGGAAGGCGATGACCGCACGCGGCGGAATGCGGGCTTCGGTCCCGGGCCGGTAAGAATAGTTTCATGGCATCTTTCCAGCGAACCCGCCCCGCCCCCGTCCAGAGCAGCCCCGATTCCGGGGGGATGTCGCTGCGGGCCAAATGGGCAATCGGCGGAGCGATCGGCGGAGGCGGCCTGGCAGGACTCCTGGCCACAGGGTCATCGGCCCTCGCCGTGTACTTCGCGCGGCGGGTCATCACACCGGCACGGCAGCGCGCAGCAGACCAGGAAATGCTCGCGCTCATCAGGGACGGCCAGCGGCAGCAGGCGATCTTCGCCGCCACGGACGACACCACGGTGGACGGTGTCTACGGATTCTTCTTCGACGGCGGCAAAGGGCACGCGCGGATCGGCCGCATCGTCTCCTATTCGCCCGCCGAGCGGACCGTCCTGCGGGACGTTGAAGCGGTGTACGCCGGGGACCTCTCCACGGCCCGCCGCGGCTGGTGGAGCGGGGCTGTCCATCCGGACCCCGCCGCCGTCGGACTTCCGTATGAGGAGGTCATGATCGACGTCGACCGGGGGCAGGCCCCGGCGTGGCTTGTCCGCGCCGGCGGTACGGCCCGGACCTGGGCGGTCATGGTGCACGGACGCGGAGCCACACGCCAGGAGGCGCTGCGCGCCGTAGGCCCCGCTTTGGAGCTGGGGCTGACCAGCCTCCTGGTGTCCTACCGCAACGACGGCCTTGCCCCCTCCGCGGACGACGGCCGGTACGGCCTGGGTTCCACGGAATGGCGCGACGTCGAGGCGGCGATCGAGTACGCGCTGGCCAACGGTGCAGAAGAAATAGTGCTGTTCGGGTGGTCGATGGGCGGCGCCATCTGCCTGCAGGCGGCCGACCTGTCCCGCTGCCGGCACCTGATCCGGGCGATGGTGCTTGATGCGCCCGTCACTGACTGGGTGAACGTCCTGGCCCACCATGCGCAGCTGAACAGGATTCCCTCCCTGGTGGGCCGGTATGGCCAGCTCATGCTGGGCCATCCCCTGGGGAGGCGACTCACGGGATTGTCCGCCCCGGTTGACCTGAAGGCGATGGACTGGGTGTCGCGTGCAGTGGAACTCCGCACGCCCACGCTGGTGCTGCACAGTGTCGACGACGAATACGTGCCGTACGGGCCCTCGGCCCTGCTGGCCGAGCGAAACCCGGAGATGGTGACCTTCGAGCCCTTCCACCAGGCACGGCACACCAAGGAATGGAACGTCGATCCGGAGCGGTGGGAAAGCCTGGTCAAGGCGTGGCTGCGGCAGCAGCTGGCGCCCAGGCTGAATCCGGGCGCGCTGGCCCCGACCAGTTCCTGAGCCGGGTCAGGCGGCCGGCGTACCGATCGGTGCCGTGACTGCCTGGGTGAGGTGGACCAGGTCAGCCGGTGCCAGTTCGATGTCCAGGCCGCGCTTTCCGCCGGAGACCAGCAGGGTCTCCAGGGCCAGGGCACTTGAGTCCAGGACGGTGGGGGAGGGCTGCCGCTGGCCGAGCGGGGAGATGCCTCCCAGTACGTAGCCCGTGCGACGCTGGGCTGCCGCCGGATCTGCCATCGCCGCTTTCTTGGCCCCGAGCGCGGTGGCCAGCGCCTTGAGGTCCAGGGTTCCGCTGACGGGGACGATGCCCACCGCCAGCCGGCCCTCCACCTCAACCATCAGTGTCTTGAAAACCCGTGAGGGATCAATGCCGAGGGCCTCGGCAGCCTCCGCCCCATAGCTGGCGGCTGAGGGATCATGCGTGTAGGGGTGCAGGACGAAGGGAACCCCGGCCGCGGTCAGTGCCGCTGTTGCCGGGGTCCCCTGTGATGCGTTCCTGCGGGCCATGATGCTGGTCCGGGCTGCGGCTAGGAGCGCACGCCGGACGCGGCAGCGACCTTGCGCTTGATCCTTCCCAGCATGGCGGTCATGCCGCGCATGCGGAGCGGCGTGATGGCACGGGTGAGTCCGAGAAGTTCCGGCATGTCGTCCGGGACGGAGAGGATCTCTTCCGCGGACAACCCGTCCAGGCCCTCGTGCAGCACGCCGGCAAACCCCCGGGTTGTGGGGGCCTCTGCCGGAGCCTTGAAGAACAACCGCACGGTACCGGCCGGGCCGCCGTCCTTTTCCGTCTCAATGGTGAGGAAGAGCGGCGACTGGCACTCCACCACCTGCTCCAGCAGCTCGGGGTGGTCCTTGAGCCGGTCCGGAAGTTCCGGCAGGCCCTCCGAGAATTCCAGCAGCAGCTGCAGCCGCTCGGGTTCGGACATGGCCTGGAAATCGTCCACGATGGCCGCGAGGGCGGAAGGCAGGGCTTGAGTAGTCATCGGTTCAAGTCTACGCAATTGCTGCGGCACAGGCTGCGTCAGGATCCTACTGCAACAGGAACAGAACCGCGTTCTGCACCCTTGGCGATCGGCACCCGCACGGCGTTGCCCCATTCGGTCCATGAACCGTCGTAGTTGCGGACGGAATCGAAGCCCAGGAGGTACTTGAGGGCGAACCAGGTGTGGCTGGAACGCTCGCCGATGCGGCAATAGGCCACAACGTCGTCGCCTTCGGCCAGCCCGGCTTCGCCGAGGTAGAGAGCCTCAAGTTCCGCGCGGCTGCGGTAGGTGCCGTCCTCTGCGGCGGCGCGGGCCCAGGGGATGGAGGCAGCCGTGGGAATGTGGCCGCCGCGGAGGGCGCCCTCCTCCGGGTACGCCGGCATGTGCGTGCGCTGGCCCGTGTATTCCTCGGGGGAGCGGACGTCGATGAGCGGCTTGCCCAGGTGGGCAAGGACGTCTTCCTTGAAGGCGCGGATGGGGGCGTCGTTGCGCTCGACGACGGGGTAGTCACCCCTGGCCGGGGCCGGCTTCTCCCTGGTGAGTTCGCGACCTTCGGCAATCCACTTGTCCCGGCCGCCGTCCAGCAGGCGCACGTCCTGGTGGCCAAAAAGCGTGAAGACCCAGAGGGCGTAGGCGGCCCACCAGTTGGATTTGTCCCCGTAGATGACCACGGTGCTGTCACGGGAGATGCCTTTCGACGCCGCCAGCTCGGCGAACGCGGCTCCGTCCACATAGTCGCGGGTGACGTCGTCGTTCAGGTCGGTGTGCCAGTCGATCTTCACGGCGCCGGGGATGTGCCCGGTTTCGTAGAGCAGCACGTCCTCATCAGATTCGACCACCACCAGCTCACCGTTGGCGACGGCGCCGCTTTCGATGGCGGCAGCGAGCCACCCTGTGGAGACCAGCCGCTCCGGGTGGGCGTAGGCTGCGAACTTCTCGTTCTGTTCAACGGGGTAGGGCATGATCTTGGCCTTTCATTGAGGACACGGGGAGCCTGCTGGACCTGGCGGCGCCGGCATTGGGACCTGCTTCCACACTAGCCAGCACCCCGGCCGGTGTCCGTATTCCGTTAACAGGACGACATGTTGCCTTCATCACGCTACGCGGGCGGGAACCTGTGACGCAGTGTGTGGGCACACTGTGTGACGCATCATGGGACGGAAACGCGGTGCCGCATTGCCGGTATTCTTTCTGGGGACCAACCACCAGCAGAACGGACCCCCTTGGTACAGATCGAACAGCTTGCCGCCCGCACTCCGGCAGTTTCGGTGGATGAGCTCCTCAAAGGTTTCTATCCATCGCCGCGGTTCGGCCAGGTTTCCTTTTCCAGCTACCGCCCCGACCCCAAGCAGCCCAGCCAGTCTGCGGCCGTCAGGGCACTGGAGGGCTTTGCCGACGGCGTGGGCTCCGCGGGCGGGGGAGGACTGTTCAAAAAGTTCTTCGCCAAGAAGGACGAAACCCGCGCCGGCATCTACCTCGACGGCGGGTTCGGCGTCGGCAAGACCCACCTGCTCGCCTCGCTGTGGCACGCCTCGCCCGGCCCCAAAGCCTTCGGGACCTTCGTGGAGTACACCAACCTGGTGGGTGCGCTGTCCTTCCGCAAGACGGTGGACGCGCTCAGCAGCTACAAGCTTGTGTGCATCGATGAGTTCGAGCTCGACGATCCGGGCGACACCGTCCTCATGTCCCGCCTCATGCGTGAACTCGCCGACGCAGGAGTGAAACTCGCAGCCACCTCCAACACCCTGCCCGGATCGTTGGGCGACGGCAGGTTCGCAGCCGTCGACTTCCAGCGTGAAATCCAGGTCCTCGCGGACCAGTTCGACGTCCTCCGGATCGACGGCGAAGACTTCCGGCACCGCGGACTGCCCGCAGCGCCGGCGCCCCTGAAGAACAGCGAACTGTCCTCGCACATGAAGGCGGAGTTCGACGGGAAGACGGTGGCCCAGGACGAGTTCAGCACGCTGATCCACCACCTGGCAGGCGTGCACCCCAGCCGCTACCGCCAGCTGATTGACGGCATTGACGGCGTGGTGTGGCGCAACGTCCACACCATCACCGAACAGGCCGTGGCGCTGAGGTTCGTGGTGCTTGCTGACCGGCTTTATGACAAGGATGTCCCCATCCTCGCCAGCGGTGTTCCGTTCGACCAGCTGTTCACGGAGGAAATGATGACGGGCGGCTACATGAAGAAGTACTTCCGCGCCGTTTCCAGGCTTACCGCACTGGCCCGCGAAGGCCAGAACCACGAGCCGTCCTAGCGGCGGTCCGGCCCGGTCAGCCTGCTGCTCCGGGACTGCGCGGCCTTAGCACCAGGCGGACCGCCAGCCCGGCAGCGAGTGCCCAAAACGCCGAGCCGATACCGGCGAAGGCAAGGCCCGAGGCCGCCATGAGGAAGGTCACGGCGGGGGCTATCCTGTCCTCCGCATCGGCCAGCGCGGCTGACACGGCACCGGCCAGGGTCCCCAGGAGTGCGAGGCCGGCCACTGCTTCCAGCATGCCGGCCGGCGCGGCCGTCACCAGGGTCACCAGCGCAGCGGAGAACGCAGCCAGCACAAGGTAGGCAAGCCCGGACGTGAAGCCGGCCACCCACCGGCGGTGCCGGTCCGGCCCTGCCTCCTCACCGGCTGCCAGGGCGGCGCTGAGCGCGGCGAGATTAACGGCGTGGGCGCCGAACGGCGCTGCTGCCGCGGTGCCCGCACCGGTCACCAGCATGGCGGGACGCCACGGGGTGTCATAGCCGAAAGACCGGAGCACTGCCACGCCGGGGACGTTCTGCGATGCCATCGTCACCACAAACAGCGGAAGCGCAATACCCGCCATGGCCTGCAGGCTGAAGGCCGGCGTGGTCCAGGCAAGGGCTGGAAGGATTTCGCCCTCCCCCAGGGAGGTGCCCCCTGAGGCCAGGGAAATCCCGATCACGGCCAGGGCCGCCAGCAGGGCTGCCGGGACGGACCAGCGGGGCGCCAGCTTCATCATCAGCAGCCAGCACAGGATGACCGGCGCAATGAACAGCGGGACTGTCCCCAGTGCCTTGAACGGTGCCAGGCAGAGCTGCAGCAGGACGCCGGCGAGCATGGCCTGCGCAAGGGTCGCCGGGATCCTTGCCATCAGCCGCCCCAGGGCCGGGACCAGGCCGGTCATGGCGATCAGCACCCCGGTGGCAAGGAAGGCCCCGACGGCGGCCGGCCACCCGCCGTCGACCGTTCCGGACGTTGCCAGCAGGGCAGCGCCGGGCGTGGACCACGCGAGCGTCACCGGCACTTTGGAACGCCAGGAGAGCCAGAGCACCCCAAGGCCCACGGCCACGGTCAGTGCCAGCAGTCCGGACGTCGCCTGCGCGGGGCTGGCGCCAACCGCCCTGAGCCCGGCCAGGACCACTGCGAAGGAGGACGTAAATCCCACCAGCGCGGTGACGATACCTGCCACAACGGGCCGGGAATCGAGCTTGTGCCGCCCGGGTGACTGCTGTGCCGTGGGATATGCGGGGGACTTCGCCATAGGGGCAGGTTACCGGCCCTGTTTCACTAAGCCTCAATCGGCCTGGGCACCGGTTGGACGTGCCGCTTAAACGCCAAAGGTGCAGGTGCCGCCTCCCGGCGGGACCTGCACCCCCTTGACGTGCTAGGGCAAGACCCTGGCTAAATCCTGTTTACGGAGTCCTGTCAGCCGGCGGAACCGGGTTGACAGGAGTGACCGGCGGAACCTGCTCGGCGGCAGGTGCCTGTCCCGGGGTGCCGTTCTTGTCAATGAGCTTGGAAGCGCCATCCTGGACCTTGTTGACGTGGCCCGAGTACTTGCCTCCGGTCTTGGTGTCCACAAAATCACCGGCCTTGTTGATGCCGTTCTTGATGGCCTGCTCGTTGCCGCGGATGAGACCCTGAGCCTTGCCCTTTAGATCGTCAATCAGTCCCACGAGCACCTCCCTTCAATCGCGGAGCCAGGTCGCTCCTCCGCGTTCGATCCTAGCGCCGCCGGGAAGGCCTGCCAAGGAAATCAGGGGTTCCGGGCGTTCGCCCGCAGCGGATGCGCAATTGCCTGCAGCGGGTGCGGTTCTGATGTAAACCGCGTGGGAACCGCAGGCGAGAGCGCGCACGGTGGCCGGGCAAGAAAAAAGCAGCTCCGGAGAGCTGCTGCCTGTGGGCGATACTGGGATCGAACCAGTGACCTCTTCCGTGTCAGGGAAGCGCGCTACCGCTGCGCCAATCGCCCGGAACCGGAAGACCGGCTGATGGGATCCTAAGAAACAAGAGAGCGGACGACGAGATTCGAACTCGCGACATCCACCTTGGCAAGGTGGTGCTCTACCAGCTGAGCTACGTCCGCAGATATGGAGTGCGTTCCGGCCGGGGCCGGTCGAACTGCATGAAGCAAGTTTCCTTGCTTGGTGGGCGATACTGGGATCGAACCAGTGACCTCTTCCGTGTCAGGGAAGCGCGCTACCGCTGCGCCAATCGCCCATGTCCATCCGGAGGTGATCCGGAAACCATGGTTTTCACCGAGGTGGGTACGGGATTCGAACCCGTGTATACGGCTTTGCAGGCCGCTGCCTCGCCTCTCGGCCAACCCACCGTGTAAGCGTTAGTTCCGAAGAACCTTTGCCGTGACAGTGTCCTGCGAGCGGACGACGAGATTCGAACTCGCGACATCCACCTTGGCAAGGTGGTGCTCTACCAGCTGAGCTACGTCCGCATTTTGGAGGCTGATTCCCTGCCGTTCCCGGCATTTCCTCGCGTTCCAACGAGTAAAAACAATATAGGAGGTTCAAGGATTCTCCAAATCGCCGGCGCCCCGATTGCCCTTTGTGTCCGTTCTTCCCAGCAATGGCGCGGTTTTGGCCTACTTACAACTGTGTAATTTACGACGACGGGTGCGTGCCTTGGGTGCCCCCTCCGGCAGGGTGCCGGGCCGGCCGGCCCCCTGCAGGCTGCCTGGGGATGGGGCCGAACGTGCCGATTTTTGAATTGGGTGCGGCGTCGGCTAGCATTCAAGTGCATCAGGGCGATTGGCGCAGTGGTAGCGCGCTTCGTTCACACCGAAGAGGTCACTGGTTCGAACCCAGTATCGCCCACCGCACAAAGGTCCGTTTCCGCTCGCAGCGGAAGCGGACCTTTTTTGTATGCGGATTCGTGCCCGCAGATTTTGTCGGCCCCCTGTGAAAGAGTTTTTCCATGACAGCTCCACTTCTCGCCCACGCCACCGAATACGGCCGGATGTACGCCCGCTCAACGTCGGAGCAGTTTTCGGTTCCGTCCATCACCACCGTCATCAGCCAGCAGCCGCACGGACTGGATGGCTGGTTCGGCTTCATGGGCGCGAGCAGCCTGGCAAACGATCCCCTGCTGGCGGACTGCCTGGGCAGCCCTGCCAAGATCAAACAGGCTGTAAGCCGGGCAGCCAAGGCGGCTGAGACGTACCGGGATGAAGCGGCCAAGCGCGGGGACCGGGTGCACAACTACTGCGAACAGGTGGCGCTCCGCGCCCTGGGCCGCCCGCACGCCATGAAGGAAACCCGTGAGGCCCTGGCAGCCAACGGAGAAGAAGCCTTCGCGGTGCGTTTTGACGAGTGGTGGGAGCTGTTCCGGGTGGAGCCCATTGCCCCGGAAATCACGGTCTGGAACAACGCAGTGGGATATGCGGGAACCTTGGACCTGGTGGCCCGCATCAACGGCCGCGTTTGCCTCATCGACTACAAGACCAAAGGCACCACCCGGGACGGCCTGGTCAAACCGCTCGATGACAAGGTGGTGATGCAGCTTGTCGCCGGGATGAAGGCGGAAGAGAGCCTTGTTGATCCCGAGGCCGGGACCTGGGAGCCATGGAAGTACGGGGAGAACCCCGTCCTCCTGGCGGTGGCCATCGGTGAAACCGAAGTGCGTCCGGTGCGGGCCAATCCCGAGGTCCTCAAGCACCACTGGTGGAAGTTTTGTGCCCTGAGACGGGTGTGGGAGCTCAACGCGGATACCATCAGCGCCGGTTCCGCGCTGCTTCCCGTCGCCCCGCCGCCGCTGGCGCAGGTGCGCACTGCCTAGCGCTTTGTCTGCATCTGGTATGTCTGCGGACCAGATGACTGCGCCTAAACTGGACAGGTTCCCTTTTCCGCCAACTGTAAGGAATTACTGCGCATGGCTATCCTGAATATCCGCATCATCGGCGATCCTGTGCTGCGCACAGTGGCCGATCCCGTGACGGATTTCGGGCCGGAGCTGGCCAAGCTGGTCGCGGACATGACCGACACCATGGAGGACGTGGACGGCGCAGGCCTGGCCGCGCCCCAGGTGGGCATCAGCCAGCGGGTTTTCACTTACCGGATTGACGGCGTGGAAGGGCACATCATCAACCCCGTCCTGGAAAACAGCGCGGATTACCAGGACGACCAGGTGGAGGGCTGCCTGTCCATCCCCGGCCTCGGCTTTCCCGTCCGGCGCTTCCGCTCCACCCGTGTGACCGGTGTGGACATGCACGGCAACCCCGTCACGGTGGAAGGGGAAGGGATGCTGGCGCGGTGCTTCCAACACGAGAACGACCACCTGGACGGCATCCTCTACACCGACCGCCTGGAGGGGGAGGACCGCAAGGCCGCCCTGCGGTCCATCCGTAACGCCAACTACGGCTCGGTCACCGAGCGGACAGCCGCCAAGCGCGCCAAGACGGTCGGATCCAGCTTCGGCGGCTCCTTGCCCGGCTCCAGTTTTGGTCCCGGAGCGGCCGGTAACGCCGGGTGAGGGTCCTGTTCGCGGGAACCCCCGCCGTCGCCGTCCCGTCCTTGGATGCGCTGGTGGAGGCAGGCTTCGACGTCGCTGCCGTGCTGACCCGTCCCGATGCCCCTGTGGGCCGCAAGCGCGTCCTCACGCCGTCGCCCGTGGCTGCGCGCGCCGCCGAACTCGGAATCGAGGTCATCCGCGCCGCCCGCGTTGACGCTGAGGCAACCGCCAGGATCGCTGACGTAAACCCGGATGTGGCCGCCATCGTAGCCTACGGCGGGCTGGTTCCGCCTGCCGCCCTGGCCGTTCCCCGGCATGGCTGGATCAACCTGCACTTTTCCCTGCTGCCTGCGTGGCGCGGCGCCGCGCCCGTGCAGCGCGCCGTCATGGCCGGGGACGACGTCACCGGAGCTGTGACCTTCCTGCTGGAAGAGGGGCTGGACACCGGCCCCGTGTTCGGCACCCTGACCGAATCCGTCGGTCCGGAGGACACCGCGGGTGAACTCCTGGAAAGACTGTCCCGCAGCGGCGCGGTCCTCCTGGCCCAGACGCTGTCCGCCATGGGGGCAGGCAAAGCCTCGGCGCAGCCGCAGGCCGGCGAGGTGTCACTGGCACCCAAGCTGACCCTTGAGGATGGCCACCTGAAGTGGAGCCATCCCGCCCTTGCCATCAGCCGGCAGGCCCGCGGCGTCACTCCCGAACCGGGTGCGTGGACCGTGCTTGACGAGCAGCGGGTGAAGCTGGAACCGGTCCGGCTGCGTCCGGATGTCACGACGCTTGCTCCGGGAGCCTTGGCGCTGCACGGCAAGAGCGTGCTGGTGGGCACGGGTTCCCACGCGGTGGAACTGACCCGGATCCAGCCGGCGGGCAAAAAGATGATGGCCGCGGCTGATTGGGCACGCGGCATGGCTTCCCTTGAAAGCGTGGTGTTCGAATGAGCGGGTCCGGCGGCAATCCAGGCGGGCGTGGCAGCGGGCAGGGCAACTCCGGGCAGGGCCGCGGCAAAGGCGGACCCCGGGACAACAGCCGCCGTAACGCCCAGGGCCGTGAACGCAACCGCGGTCCGCAGCGGAGCTTCACGGACAGCGCCCCGTCCCAGCGCACCCGCCGGGCGGATCCCGCCCGTCTTGTCGCCTTCGAAGTCCTGCGCGCCGTGGCGGCGGAGGACGCCTACGCCAACCTTGTCCTGCCGGCACGGATCCGCCACCACGGGCTGGACAAGCGCGACGCCGGATTCGCCACCGAACTGACGTACGGCGCCCTGCGCGGCCAGGGCACCTACGACGCCATCCTGGCCCGCTGCGTGGACCGCCCCCTGGACCAGCTGGATCCCGCCATCCTGGATGCCCTGCGCATCGGGGCGCACCAGCTGCTGGCCATGCGCGTTCCGGCGCACGCCGCCCTGGACCAGACCGTCGGGCTGGCGCGCGCCGTGATCGGAGCAGGCCCGTCTGCGCTCATCAATGCCGTGCTGCGCAAAGTTGCCGCGCATACCCTGGAGGAGTGGCTGGACGAGCTCGTGGCCGGGGAGACCGACGCAACGAAGATCGCTGCGCTCCGCTACGCCCACCCCGAATGGATCGTCCGCGCAATGCGCCAGTCACTGGTTGCACACGGGCGATCCGCCGATGAAATCAACAACCTGCTGGAAGCGGACAACGCTGCCCCCGTGGTTAACCTGGTAGCCCTCCCGGGGCTCGGCAACCTGGACGAGGCCCTGGAACACGGCGCTACTCCGGGTGGGCTCGTCGAGGGTTCGGCTCTTTCCAGTGGTGGTGACCTTGGACGCTTCTCCTCAGTCCGGGAAGGAACCACCCGCGTCCAGGACGTTGGCTCGCAGCTGGTGGCCCGGGCCATGGCGGCCGTCGATCTTGGCGGGCCTGAGGGCGGGACAGGCGCCGGACACGCCGAGGCGTGGCTGGACCTCTGTGCCGGCCCCGGTGGAAAGGCAGCCCTGCTCGGCGCACTGGCAAAACAGCAGGGCGCCACGCTGCTGGCCAATGAGCCCGCTCCGCACCGGGCCAAGCTGGTGAGCCAGGCCCTCTCGGCCGTGCCGGCCGAAACGTGGCAGGTCCGCACCGGTGACGGCCGCGACCTCGGCTCCGAAAAGCCCGGCTCCTTTGACCGCGTCCTGGTGGACGTGCCCTGCAGCGGGCTGGGAGCCTTGCGGCGCAGGCCCGAGTCGCGCTGGCGCCGGTCGCCCAAGGACCTGGCGGACCTCGGCCCGTTGCAGCGCGAGCTCCTCGCCTCGGCGCTGGCAGCCGTGCGGCCCGGGGGAGTGGTGGCCTACGTGACGTGTTCCCCGCACCCGGCGGAGACCACCGCCGTGGTTGCCGATGCCCTCCGCAAGCGTGACGACCTGGAGCTCCTGGACGCCGGGGCAGCACTGGACGCCGTCAGCCTTCCGGGGAAGCTGGACGCGGGCCACGAGTCCACGGCCCAGCTCTGGCCGCACATCCATGGGACGGATGCTATGTTCCTGGCACTCATCCATAAAAAGTCCTAGGCGAAAGCGAACAACAGACCCAGTGAAAGGCAACCCCGTGACGCAATGCTGCATCAACCCGAGCATCCTCTCCGCCGACTTCGTCAACCTGGAGGCCGAACTGCAGCGCATCAGCACCGCTGACGCCGTGCACGTGGATGTCATGGACAACCACTTCGTTCCCAACCTGACCATCGGACTGCCAGTGGTGCAGCGCATCCAGGCGGTCAGCCCCATTCCCCTCGACGCGCACCTCATGATCGCCGACGCCGACCGGTGGGCGCCGGGATTTGCCGACGCCGGCCTGGCTTCGGTCACCTTCCACGCCGAGGCCTCCCTCGCCCCGGTGAAGCTGGCACGCGAACTCCGCAGCAGGGGGTCGAAGGCGGGGATGGCGCTTCGTCCCGCCACCCCCGTGGAACCGTACCTGGACATGCTCACCGAGCTGGACATGCTGCTCATCATGACCGTTGAACCCGGGTTTGGGGGACAGGCCTTCCTGGACCTCACCCTGCCAAAAATCCGGCGGGCAAGGGCAGCCATTGACGGCTCCGGAGCGGACGTGGCCATCCAGGTGGACGGCGGCATCACGGAGGAAACGATCGTCAGGGCAGCCGAAGCCGGCGCCACCGTTTTTGTTGCCGGCTCCGCTGTCTATGGCGCTGACGATCCCGCCGCTGCCATCGAACGGCTCCGCGAGCAGGGCAGCGGTTCGTTACGTGCGGCTTCTGCGGAATAGGCGGGAGCCCGTGCCGGTTATGGCACAATAGCAACACACATACGTGCTCCGGGGTCGGTGTAAGTCCGAACCGGCGGTGACAGTCCGCGACCCGCGAGCCGGTGCCTTCCGCAAGGAAAGCCCGGCAGACGGTTGAACCGGTGAAATTCCGGTACCGACAGTTAAAGTCTGGATGAGAGAAGCACGTACAGCTGTACCTGTGGGGCCGTCCCGGTCCCGCAGCCTTCTGCTGTCGTATACCCCCGGAGCCATCGCGGTTCGAGAGGGAAGGAACGACACGGAATGAACCCCAAGCGATGGCTCTTAGATGCCGGACGTCCCGCCGCTTCAGCGGAGGACGCAGCCGTGGCGATGGTCGCGGCATGACGGCGGCCACACAATCTCTTGGTGCCGGAGCCGGCACCGCCCTGCATCCGGGCCACCCGCTCCAGCCCGCCGACGGCGTCGTTACCGCCTTCAGCGCAGGCGAGACCAGGGCCATGGAGGCTGCGCTGCAAGCAGCCCTGCGGGGCCCGCGCGGGGCGAACCCCCTGGTGGGCGCCGTCGTCGTCGATCCTGAGGGCAACCACCTGATCACCGGGTTCCACCGCGGCGCCGGCACCGCGCATGCGGAGGCCGATGCCATCGCCCAGGCGGCAGCAGCGGGCGTGGATCTCTCAGGCTGCACCATGGTGGTGACGCTGGAGCCTTGCAACCACCTTGGGCGCACCGGCCCGTGCGCGCAGGCCATCATTGCCGCCGGAATAACGGACGTGGTGTACGCCGTGGACGATCCGCACGACCCTGCGGCGGGTGGAGCAGCAACGCTGCGGGCCGCCGGCGTCCGCGTCCGCAGCGGCCTGGGAGCCGCTGAATCCCTGGACCTGAACCGGCAGTGGTTCGAGGCGGTGACCGCAAAGCGCCCCTTCGTCACCCTCCACATCGCCCAGACGCTGGACAGCCGCATCGCTGCCCAGGACGGCACCAGCCAGTGGATATCCAGCCCGGAATCCCTCGCGGACAACCACGCCATCCGCGGGCGGATCGATGCCATCCTGGTGGGCACCCAGACCGTCCTGGTGGACAACCCCCGGCTCACCGCCCGCGACCCGCAGGGAACACCGGCGCCGAACCAGCCGGTCCGGGCTGTCATGGGCTTGCGGGACGTCCCCGGCGGGGCCGCCGTACGCGGAGCTGACGGGCGGGTCACGCACCTGCGCACCCGCGACCCGCACGAGGCGTTGTCCCTGCTCTACGCGTCCGGGACCCGCCACCTCATGGTGGAGGGAGGCTCGCGCATCCTGAGCGCGTTCCTTGCCGCCGGACTCGTGGATGAGCTCATCGTGTACCTGGCGCCCACCCTGCTCGGCTCCGGCACACCGGCCCTGGACGGCCTCGGGATCAGCACCCTCGCCGACGCCCAGCAGTGGGAATGGGATGAGTCCGACGGCGGTGCCGTGCGCAGGCTGGGCCGCGACCTGAGACTCCACCTGAGACCGCAACGAACCGTTGCCCTAGACCCCCAACCATCCCGCGCAACCGCGGAGCAAGCCTAGGAAGGCCACTGATGTTTACCGGAATTATTGCCGAACAAGGGCACGTTCTGTCCGTCGAGCGGGACGGGGACGCCAGCGCCACCCTCCGGCTGCATGCGCCTGGCAGCACTGAAGGGCTCGCCGTGGGCGGCTCCGTGGCCGTGAACGGGGTCTGCCTGACGGCCACCGGGATCAACGGCGCGGACTTCAGCGTCGACGTGATGGGGGAGACCCTAGTCCGCAGCACCATCGGCGAACTGGCGCCGGGCGACTCCGTCAACCTTGAGCGCTGCGTTCCCGCGGGCGGCCGGCTGGACGGGCATGTGGTGCAGGGGCATGTTGACGGCGTCGGCGCGCTGCTGGAACGGGAAGCACTGGGCAACTGGGAGCGGCTCCGGTTCGGCGTGCCCGCCAACCTGGCCCGCTACATCGCGGAAAAGGGCTCGATCGCCATCGACGGCGTCTCCCTCACCGTCACCGCCGTGAGCGAGGCCGCCGAGCCCGAGCCCTGGTTCGAAGTGGGCCTGATCCCCACCACCCTGGCCGAAACCGGGCTGGGTTCCAAGACCACGGGCAGCCGGGTCAACCTCGAGGTGGACGTCCTGGCCAAGTACACGGAACGCCTCCTTGCGTTCAGGACTTCGGCGCCGGCAGCTGCAGACGGAGGTGCACTGTGAACGCCGTGCTCCGGCTCGAACCAGAGGCAGCGCCGGCAGGCGTCGTTCCTGCCCCCGATACGCGCGGGCTCGACTCGATTGAAGTGGCAGTGCAGGCCATGGCCGCCGGCAGGCCGGTCCTTGTGGTGGACAATGAGGACCGCGAAAACGAGGGTGACATTATCTTCGCGGCACAGCATGCCACCCCCGCGCTGATGGGATGGACCATCCGCTACAGCTCGGGCGTCATCTGCGTTCCGCTGTCCGGCGACCGGGCGGATGCCCTTGCGCTGCCTCCCATGGTGGCGGTCAACGAGGACGCCAAGGGAACCGCCTACACCGTTTCCTGCGACGCCGCGCTGGGTGTCAGCACAGGAATCTCCGCCACGGACCGGGCCCTTACCGCCAGGGTCCTGGCCGACCCCCACGCCGTGCCGGCGTCCCTGACCAGGCCCGGGCATATATTTCCACTCCGTGCAGTTGACGGTGGTGTGCGGGAACGCCCCGGCCACACCGAGGCTGCGGTGGACCTGTGCCGCCTGGCCGGCCTTGAACCGGTGGGCGTGATAGCAGAAGTTGTGTACGACGACGGCGAGATGATGCGCCTGGACGGGCTCCGGACCTTCGCGGCAGAGCATGGCTGCCCCCTGATCTCCATTGAGGATCTGGCAGCCTACCTCGCAGCGGGGGAAGGGCAGCCCATGGAGGCCGCCCGCGAGGTTGCGGGCGGCAAGAAGGAGACACGATGACCTCTTCGACAGCCCGCGACAGCGGTTCGCCGAACGGCCACGGAAATTCCCGGGACGGTTTGGGGACTTCCCCGAAAAGCCACGGATCCTCCGCCAACGGTCAGGAGCGCAGCGGCAGCGGCGTTGCCCCGCACCCCGTGAGCGGCGGCCCGATAGTGCAGCTGCCCACCGCCTTCGGTGATTTCGTGGCGCAGGCCTGGACCGACCTGGTCACCGGCGTGGAGCACCTGGCCGTCAGTTCCCCCAACCCGCCCAGGGACGGCAAGGCCCCCCTCGTCCGGCTGCACTCGGAATGCCTCACCGGCGACATTTTTGGGTCCTACCGCTGCGATTGCGGGGAGCAGCTTGCCTTCGCCCTGGAAATGATCCAGCAAAACGGCGGCACGCTGCTTTACCTGCGGGGGCAGGAAGGCCGGGGCATCGGCCTGGCCAACAAGATCAAGGCTTACGCGCTGCAGGAGGCGGGTTTTGACACGGTGGAGGCCAACGAGCAGCTGGGACTCCCTGTGGACGCCCGCTCCTACAACGCCGCGGCGCAGGTCCTTGCGGAAATGGGCCTCCATGAGGTGCGGCTCCTGAGCAACAACCCGGACAAGCAGAACAGGCTGGCACGGGCGGGCGTGAAGGTTGTGGAGATGGTTCCCACAGAGGTGCCGTCCCGCGATGAGAATATCCGCTACCTGCGGACCAAGAAGGACCGCATGGAGCACCGGCTGCTGCTGGACACCCATGTGGTGGCGGTTCCCGTCACCACCCCGGAAACCTTCGACCACGAACAAGACTGACCGGCCGCGGCCTGCCCACCGGCCGCGGCACTGACAACACACACCACCACTGAACGGAACAGACTGACCCATGAGCGGACACGGCGCCCCCGATATCGACCTCAGCACCCTCAACCCCGCAGAAACATCCCAGCTGCGGCTGGCGATTGTGGCGGCCAGCTGGCACACCCAGATCATGGACGGGCTCCTGGACGGAGCGCTCCGGGCAGCGAAGGACGCCGGCATCGCCGAGCCCACCGTCCTGCGCGTACCAGGCAGCTTTGAGCTGCCGGTCGCTGCCGCCCGGCTCGCACCGCACTTCGACGCCGTTGTTGCCCTCGGCGTCGTGATCCGCGGCGGAACCCCGCACTTTGACTACGTGTGCCAGGCAGCGACGTCGGGACTCACCGACGTCAGCGTGCGCACCGGCGTCCCGGTGGGCTTCGGCGTCCTGACCTGCGACACCGAACAGCAGGGCCTGGACCGTGCCGGCCTTCCCGGCTCCAAGGAAGACAAGGGCCACGAGGCCGTCACCGCGGCGCTGGCCACCGCCGTCGTGCTCAAGCAGTACGGCAAGTAACGGAGCCCGCAGGACGGGCGCGCTTGTGTATTCGCTCACATCGCGCCCGTCATGCAACGGCCCGGGAAGCGCCCTGCGGGCTGCAGCAAGTAGGCTGGAGGGCGTGAAGAATTTCGAGACGCTGTTCGCTGAGCTCAGCGAGAAGGCAGCCACCCGCCCGGAAGGCTCCCGCACCGTCGCTGAATTGGACTCCGGTGTCCACGGCATCGGCAAGAAAGTCGTTGAGGAAGCAGCCGAAGTATGGATGGCTGCCGAATATGAATCCGATGAAGCCGCGGCAGAGGAAATCTCCCAGCTGCTGTACCACCTGCAGGTTCTGATGCTCGCCAAAGGCCTGACCCTGGAAGACGTCTACAAGCATCTGTAGCCACCGGTCCGGCGCGCTCCACGCCGCCGGTGCCCGCCGTGGCCTGCATTGCCTGAACACCTAGACCTCCCCACACCAGAAAGACCTCCCATGCTGCGAGTAGCCGTCCCCAACAAGGGCTCCCTGTCCGAAGCCGCCTCTGCCATGCTCTCCGAAGCGGGCTACCGCCAACGGCGGGATACCCGTGAACTCGTCATGGTGGACCCGGACAACGACATCGAGTTCTTCTTCCTCCGCCCGCGGGACATTGCGGTGTACGTTGGCCAGGGAACGCTCGACGTCGGCATCACCGGACGCGACCTTCTCCTGGATGCCGAGGTGGAGGCGGAAGAACTCCTTCCGCTGGGCTTCGCGGCGTCCACGTTCCGTTTTGCAGGTCCCGTTGGGGACTTCGCCAAGGTGGAGGAGCTTGAGGGTAAGCGGCTGGCCACCAGCTACGACGGCCTGCTCCGAGGCTACCTCGCCGGGAAGGGCATCAACGCCAAGGTGGTCCGCCTTGACGGCGCCGTTGAATCATCGGTCAGGCTGGGCGTGGCAGACGCCATCGCCGACGTCGTGGAAACCGGCAACACCCTCAAGGCCGCCGGAATGGAAATCTTCGGCGATCCCATCCTGAAGTCCGAGGCCGTGCTGATCCGCCGCACCGGCAAAGGCGGCGCTGCGAACGGCACCGCCAAGGAGATCGAGGTCCTGATCCGCCGCCTCCAGGGCGTGCTGGTGGCCCGCCAGTATGTGCTGATGGACTACGACATCCGCAAGGAACTGGTGGAAAGTGCCGCCGCCCTGACGCCCGGCCTGGAATCGCCCACCGTCTCCCCGCTGCGGGATTCCGACTGGGTGGCCGTCCGCTCCATGGTCCCGAAGAAGGAAACCAACCGGATCATGGACGAGCTGTACGACCTCGGTGCACGCGCCATCCTGGTCAGCAGCATCCACGCCTGCCGCATCTGAGCCGGCCCCCGCAGTACCAACCCGCGCTCTAACAACCCAGCGCAGCACAAGACAGAATTTCCAGGAGCTCCCATGGCAGTAGCAGTACGCGTCATTCCCTGCCTCGACGTGGACGCCGGGCGCGTCGTCAAAGGCGTTAACTTCGAGGGCCTGCGGGATGCCGGCGATCCCGTGGAGCTGGCGCACCGCTACGACAACGCCGGCGCGGACGAGCTGACCTTCCTGGACGTCACGGCGTCCTCGGGGAACCGCGAAACCACCTTCGACGTGGTCCGCCGCACTGCGGAGGAAGTCTTCATTCCGCTCACGGTTGGCGGCGGCGTCCGCGGTGTTGCCGAGGTAGACAAGCTGCTGAGGTACGGCGCGGACAAGGCGTCCATCAACACCGCAGCCGTCGCCCGGCCCGACGTCATCGATGAAATCACCCGGCACTTCGGTTCCCAGGTGCTCGTCCTGTCCCTCGATGCCCGCCGCACCCGCCCCGGTTCCCAGCCCACGCCGTCGGGATTTGAAGTGACCACCCACGGCGGACGGACCGGTACCGGGATCGACGCGATTGCCTGGGCCAGGGAAGCCGCGGACCGCGGCGTGGGCGAGATCCTGCTCAACTCCATTGACGCCGACGGCACCAAAGACGGCTTCGACCTGGAGCTCATCAGGGTGGTCCGGGCTGCGGTTAAGGTGCCGATCATTGCCTCCGGCGGAGCAGGGGAGCCTGCCCACTTCCCCCCGGCCGTCGCCGCGGGTGCAGACGCCGTGCTGGCAGCATCGATCTTCCACTGGGGACCGGACAACATGATGTCCCAGGTCAAGGACGCTATCCGGAACGCAGGCTTCGAAGTCCGCTAAAGCGTGTCCCAACCCAACTAAGTAGCGCTAAGTGTCGTTTTGAGGGCTCATAACGACACTTAGCGCTACTTAGTTGGGGTTACAGGCCTACTTCGGCTGACTGGAGGAGGGCGACGGCGTCGGGCTGGCCTTCGAAGGTCACCAGGGCGTGGCGGGTGCGGCCGTGGGCGTGCATCAGCAGCTCGCCCGGCTCACCCACGATGGCCACCGAAACAGGTGCGCGCTTGGCGACGTGGCGGGGCCCGGACGGGCGAACCAGGACGATTCCCAGGTCAACGCCGCGGTAAAGGATCGCGGCGCGCTTGACCAGTTCGTCCCAGAGAGCCTCCGAGTACGCCTCGTCCAGTGCCCGCGGCGCCCACCGGTCAACGGCGCGGCGGATATCCTCCGTGTGCACGAAGTATTCGATGAGGTTGGAGCTCTCGTCGAGGGCCTTGATGTTCATCGGGGACAGCGCAGGCGGTCCTGCCCGGAACGTGTTGACCAGCCTTGCGTACGCTTCGGCGGTGGTCAGTTTCGCGGCGAGCCTGGCAGTGGCCTGGTCCGAGGCTTTGGCCAGCCGTTTGATAATCAGGCCCAGCCCTACGGCTGCTTTGCGTTCGCGCAGGTACAGGTGCGCGGCAAGGTCCCTGGTGCGCCAGCCCTTGCACAGCGTGGGCGCATCAGGACCGGCCGCAAGCAGGGTCTCGGCCAGGACTTCTCGGGACGGTTCGACGAAATGCATCACTTGTGAAACTAGCATGACCGGCTCGGAGTTGGGCAGCGCCGCCGCCCCTGCTGGCGTGCCGTTGTTCACACAGGTTAGGGGCCGCGGTGCAGGCACTAGACTTGACCTGATGTCTGAGTACCCCGCCCCTGTCCCGAACCCCGGCTCCGCCGTGCCTGTGGCTGCCACGCCCGGCCCGGCCGCCGCATCATCCCCAAGCCCGCTCCCGGGGGAACTGGCCGCCGCGCTCAAGCGTGACAGTGCCGGCCTGGTGGCCGCGGTGGTGCAGCAATACGACACCAACGAGGTCCTGATGCTGGGCTGGATGGACGACGAAGCCCTGCACCGCACCATGACTACCGGGCGGGTCACCTTCTACTCGCGTTCCCGCCAGGAGTACTGGCGCAAGGGGGACACCTCCGGGCACGTGCAGTGGGTCAAGTCCGTGGCGATGGACTGCGACGGCGACGCGCTGCTGGTGCGGGTGGACCAGGTGGGCGCAGCGTGCCACACCGGCACCCGCACCTGCTTCGACGGCCGGGACCTGGCTGTCACCACCGGCCAGGCGGGCTGAACATCTTCAGGAACCGCAGCTAGTTGCGGTCACGCGGGGGAGGGCCGGCCACCTCCGCAAGCACACCCACAGGCGCCGGCGCAGACGGCCCAACGAGAACAGGCGGAACAGCATAGCCATGCAGGACCTTGGAATCATCAGCCCGGGCCTCGAGGAATTCCGGGAGCTGGCCGGGCACAGCCGCGTCATCCCCGTCCGGCTTAAGGTGCTCGCGGACGCCGAGACCCCCATCGGCCTGTACCGGAAGCTCGCCAACGGCCAGCCCGGCACCTTCCTGATGGAATCCGCGGCAGTAGGCGGGGCGTGGTCCCGCTACTCGTTCATCGGCGCGAGGTCCAGGGCCACCCTGACCACCAAGGACGGGAACGCACACTGGCTGGGACAGCCTCCCGCCGGCGTCCCCGTGGACGGCAGCCCGGTGGACGCCATCCGCGACACCATTGAAGCCCTCCGCACCGACAGGTTCGACGGATTGCCGCCTTTTACCTCCGGACTGGTGGGATTCCTGGGCTGGGAAACGGTCCGGCACTGGGAACGCCTGGTCAGCCCGCCCGAGGACGACCTGCAGCTTCCGGAAATGGCGCTGAACCTGGTTACGGACATGGCGGTCCACGACAATGTGGACGGCACGGTGCTGCTCATCGCCAACGCCATCAATTTCGATGACAGCTCCGAGCGCGTGGATGAGGCCTGGCACGACGCCGTGGCCCGGGTCAAGGCGCTGCTTGCCAAGGTCAGCACTCCCGTGGCGCAGCCCGTCTCAGTCCTGGCTCCCGCGGCACTGGACTTTGCCTCCAGCGTCCAGGAACGCTGGGACGAGGCCGAGTACCTGGCTGCCCTGGACCGCGGCAAGGAGGCCATCGTGGACGGCGAGGTGTTCCAGGTGGTCATCTCCCGCCGCTTCGAAATGGAGTGCCAGGCATCGGCCCTGGACGTCTACCGGGTCCTGCGGAACACCAACCCCAGCCCCTACATGTACATCTTCAGCCTCGAGGACGCTGAGGGCCGGGAGTACTCCATTGTTGGCTCCTCGCCCGAGGCGCTGGTGACGGTGACCGGTGAGGAAGTCATCACCCACCCCATTGCCGGATCCCGGCCGCGGGGCCGGACGGTGGAGGCGGACAAGGCACTCGCCGAGGAACTCCTGGCGGACCAGAAGGAACGTGCCGAACACCTGATGCTGGTGGACCTCTCACGGAACGATCTGTCCAAGGTCTGCGTGGCGGGGACGGTGGACGTCACCCAGTTCATGGAGGTGGAGCGCTTCAGCCACATCATGCACCTGGTGTCCACCGTGGTGGGACAGCTTTCGCCGCAGGCCAAGGCCTATGACGTGCTGAAGGCAACCTTCCCGGCCGGCACGCTGTCCGGCGCCCCCAAACCCCGTGCGCTGCGCCTCCTGGATGAACTTGAACCGCACCGCCGGGGCATCTACGGCGGAGTGGTGGGCTACCTCGATTTCGCGGGCGACATGGACATGGCCATCGCCATCCGCTCCGCGCTGATCCGGGACGGGCGCGCCTACGTCCAGGCCGGCGGCGGCATCGTGGCTGATTCGGTCAACGACACCGAGGCCCTGGAAACCGTCAACAAGGCCGCAGCGCCCCTCCGCGCGGTCCACACCGCGGGCACCTTGCAGAACATCTCCGCGGACTCGCTTCCCGGCGGGTCGGACTCCTGATGCCCCGTCCGGAAGCCTCACAGGAACCCGCAGCAGCACGGGAACCCGTATCAGGACAGGCAGGCGCAGGGCAGGCGGCAGCTGCGGCCAAGGGTCCTGCGGCGCCGGCGTGGGCCCGCCGGTCCACGCTGGTGCTGCTCATTGCCGTGCTGGCGCTGGCGGTCTTCGGCACCACCACCCAGACCTGGATCAGTGTCACCCTCGATCCCAACCAGCTTGGCCAGGGCGGAGCCGCCCAGGAACCGCTCCCGGTGCAGGGCAGCAAGGCGGCCACCGCCGTCACGGCCCTGGCGCTGGTGGCCCTCGCCGGGGGCCTTGCAGCCGCCATTGCCGGCCGGATTGCCCGGTTGATCATCACCGCCATCATCGTCCTGGCCGCCGCCGGAATTGTCGCTGCGGCCGCAACGGTCCTCACCAGCCCGCTGGCGGCCGCCCAGGGATCCATCGCGGAAGCGACCGGTGTCACCGGATCCCAGGCCCAGGTGGCTGTCTCAGCATTCCCGGTCCTCGCCGTCGTGGCCGGATGCCTGCTGGCGCTGGCTGCCCTGGTGATCGTCCCTGCCGGACGGCACTGGAAAGCCCGGACGAAATATGACGCGCCGGCGGCGGGCAGCCCCGCGGCCGCGGGTCCCGTCGACGAGATCGACAGCTGGGACCGGCTCTCCCGCGGCGACGATCCCACCTGACCCGCCCCGCGCGGACACCGGGCACCGGCAGCGCGCCGCCCGATAAACGGTTGCGGGCCAAAAAATGGCAGAATGTAAGCAGTATTCACCCTGAGGAGATTTCCATGAGCAAAGCACCTGCGTCCGTTTCCAAGTCCGGCACCCGCACTGTAGCCCCGGGCGTCATCGACCACAGCCAGGAACTTGGCCACGGCAACAGCCCCGCAGCCTGGACCTGCGTCATCGTGATGCTGGTCGGCGCCCTGATCATGTCAATCGCGTTCGTCATTGCCAACACCCCCATCTTCATTGCCGGCGGCTGCGTCATGGTGCTCGGCCTGATCCTGGGCTACATCATGCGCAAGGCAGGCTACGGCGTTGAAGGCAGCAAGCTGAAGAACTCCGGCCACTGATGTCCACTGTTCTCGATGACATCAACGCCGGTGTCAGGGAGGATATGGAGGCCCGGAAACAGCTTGTTTCGCTGGCTGAACTGAAGGACCTGGCGCAGGCCGCGGCACCTGCCCGCGACGCCTGGGCAGCGCTCGGCGGCCCTTCGCCCTCCCGGGCTGAGCTCAAAGTCATCGCGGAAATCAAACGCCGCAGCCCCTCCAAGGGAGACCTTGCCGCTATCGGCGATCCCGCGTCCCTCGCCAGGCAGTATGCCGACGGCGGTGCCTCCGTCATCAGTGTCCTCACCGAGCAGCGCCGCTTCAGCGGGTCCCTCGCGGACCTCGACGCCGTGCGGGCCGCCGTCGACGTTCCGCTCCTGCGGAAGGACTTCACGCTTGACGAGTACCAGATCTGGGAAGCCCGCGCCCACGGCGCGGACCTGATCCTCCTCATCGTTGCCGCGCTCTCCGACGCCCAGCTCGCCGAGTTCAGCGCCCTCAGCCGCGAACTTGGCATGAACGTGCTGGTGGAAACGCACACCGAAGAGGAAATCGAGCGGGCCGTTGCCGCGCAGGCGCGCATCATCGGCGTCAACGTACGGAACCTGAAGACGCTCGACGTCGACCGTTCCGTTTTCGCCTCGCTGGCCGGACAGATCCCGGCCGGGGCAGTGGTGGTTGCCGAGTCCGGCGTGCGGGACGCCGACGACGTCACGCACTACGCCGCCAGCGGCGCCAACGCCGTCCTCGTCGGCGAGGCCCTGGTGAGCCACTCGACACCGCAGGAGCGGATCGCCGAGTTCAAGGCGGCAGGCGCCGCCGCCATTGCCGCCCGCGGCTGACGCACGCACGGTGCAGGACCAGAAGGCGGGGCTGGGCCCCGCCGGCTGGTCCTGCCCGGCCGGCCGCGGGGACCACACTTTGAGAAACATCCAACTGGAACAGGACGGGACCGATGGCTGAAGCACCCTCCGGCAACGCCGACAACGATACTGACAACACTGCCGCCGAAGCATTCCTGCAGGGCGGCTCCCTCAAGCACGCCCCGGGACCCTACTTCGGAAGCTACGGCGGACGCTGGATGCCGGAATCCCTGATCGCCGCGCTGGACGAACTCGAGGAAACCTTCAACAAGGCCAAGGAAGATCCTGAATTCCGGGCCCAGATCGCCGACCTGAACAAGAACTACTCCGGCCGGCCGTCACTCCTGACCGAAGCCAAGCGCTTCTCCCAGCACGCCGGGGGAGTGCGCATCTTCCTCAAGCGCGAGGACCTCAACCACACCGGATCGCACAAGATCAACAACGTCCTCGGCCAGGCGCTGCTGGCCAAGCGGATGGGCAAGACGCGCGTCATCGCCGAGACCGGCGCAGGCCAGCACGGCGTCGCCAGTGCCACCGCCGCTGCCCTCATGGGGCTCGAATGCGTCGTCTACATGGGTGCCGAGGACTGCCGCCGCCAGGCGCTGAACGTTGCCCGCATGGAACTCCTTGGCGCTACCGTCATCCCCGTAACCAGCGGATCGCAGACCCTCAAGGACGCGATCAACGACGCCCTGCGCGACTGGGTGGCCAACGTGGACAACACCCACTACCTCCTGGGCACCGCGGCAGGGGCCCACCCCTTCCCGGCCATGGTCCGGTACTTCCACGAAGTCATCGGCGAGGAAGCCCGCGCCCAGATCCTGGAGCAGGAAGGCCGGCTCCCGGACGCCGTCTGCGCGTGCATCGGCGGCGGCTCCAACGCCATCGGCATCTTCCACGGCTTCCTTGACGATCCGTCCGTGAAGATCTACGGCTTCGAAGCCGGCGGCGACGGCGTGGACACCGGACGCCACGCGGCCACCATCACGCTGGGCAAGCCCGGCGTGCTGCACGGCGCCCGTTCCTACCTCATGCAGGACGACGACGGCCAGACCATCGAGTCGCACTCGATTTCCGCAGGCCTCGACTACCCCGGTGTGGGCCCCGAGCACTCCTACCTGGCGGACATCGGACGGGTGAGCTATGAGCCCATCACGGACAGCGAGGCCATGGAATCCTTCCGGCTGCTGTGCCGCACGGAAGGTATCATTCCGGCCATCGAGTCCTCCCATGCGCTGGCCGGGGCCATCAAGGTGGGCCAGCGCCTCGCCGCCGAAGCCGCGGCCAGCGGCGGGACGGCGCAGGACAAGATCGTCATTGTGAACCTTTCAGGCCGCGGGGACAAGGATGTGGCCACCGCAGCCGAATGGTTCAACCTGTTGGACAAGGATTCCGCCGAGTCGGAAATCGGCAAAGAGGGGGAACAGCTGTGACCACTGCACAGACCACCAGCAAATCAGCGGCCGCCATCGACAAGGCCCGTGCCGAGGGCCGGGCAGCCCTCATCGGCTACCTTCCCGCCGGCTACCCCAGCGTCGAGGAGACCATCGCCGCCGGCATCGCCCTGGCTGAGAACGGTGCCGACCTCATCGAGATCGGCATTCCCTACTCCGACCCCGTGATGGACGGCCAGGTCATCCAGGCCGCCACCACCGAGGCGCTGGCCAAGGGTTTCTCCGTCAGCCAGGTGTTCGACGTCGTGCAGGGCATCACCAGCAGGACCGATGCCGCTGTCCTGGTCATGACCTACTGGAACCCTGTGGTCCGGATGGGCGTGGACGAGTTTTCCCGCCGCCTGGCCGAGGCCGGGGGAGCAGGGCTCATCACCCCTGACCTCATTCCGGATGAGGCTGCCGAATGGATGGAAGCCTCCGACAAGTACGGCCTGGACCGCGTGTTCCTGGTTGCGCCGTCCTCCACCACCGAGCGCATGCAGCGGACGGTGGACGCCAGCCGGGGCTTCGTCTACGCCGTGTCCATCATGGGTGTCACCGGCGCCCGGACCTCCGTCAGCACCGCGGCCAAGGACGTGGTGGCAGCGGCACACGCCGCCGGCGCCGAGCGGGTGTGCGTGGGCCTCGGCGTCTCCAACGCCGGACAGGTCCGCGAGATCGCCGCCTACGCCGAAGGGGTCATCGTGGGCACCGCCCTGGTGGCAGCAATCCGCGACGGCGGTGTGGACGCCGTCGCCGCCCTCACCAAGGACCTCAGCACCGGACTGAGCCGCACCGGACTGACAGAGGAAGAAGCCTAAACCCATGCAGACCCTCCTTCAGGCAGCCGCCATGGTGCCGGCCAGCATTCCGAGCCCGGACTGGTCCGGGTTCGATATTCCCCTTCCCTGGGGAACGCTGCGCATCCACGCCTACGCACTGTGCATCCTGGCAGGCATCGTGGCGGGCCTCTGGCTGACCTCCGTCCGCTGGGCACGCCGTGGCGCGCCTGAAGGCAGCGTCTGGGACATTGTGGTTTGGGCCATTCCCTTCGGCATCATCGGCGGACGCCTCTACCACGTGGTGTCCTCACCCGATGCCTACTTCGGCCCCGGCTTCGACGGCACCGGCGACCTGTCCCTCATTCCCCAGATCCAGCGCGGCGGACTCGGCATCTGGGGCGCCGTTGTGCTCGGTGTCGTGGGCGCCTGGATCGGCTGCCGCCGCAGCGGCGTCAAGCTCAGCGCCTTCCTGGACGCCGCCGCGCCCGGGCTGCTGCTGGCCCAGGCCATCGGCCGCTGGGGCAACTACTTCAACCAGGAACTCTTCGGCGGCCCCACCACCCTGCCGTGGGGCCTGCAGATCGATGCCGACAACCCCAACTTTCCGGCCGGAACTCCGGCGGACACGCTGTTCCACCCCACGTTCCTGTACGAATCGCTGTGGAACCTGGCCGGCGTCGTCCTCCTGCTCGCACTGGACCGGAAGTTCAACTTCCGCCGCAGCAGGCTGTTCTGGCTCTACGCCATGTACTACACGCTGGGCCGGGTCTGGATCGAGGCGATGCGGATCGATGACGCCGAGCAGATTGAATTGTTCGGCATCACCACCCGCCTGAACGTCTGGACCAGCATCTTCGTGTTCCTGGCAGCCCTGGCGGCCTTCATCCTGCTGGGACGGAAGAAGCGCACCGGGCGGGACACCGTGTATTTGGCGGGCCGTGAGCCGGAGAAGGTTGACGGTCCGAAGGCCGCAGCAGTCGCTGGCGACGAGGTCCGTGATCCGGACACTGTTGTCTCAGATAGTGAATCGCGTGATAATCTCCCTGATAACCAAAGCGGTTCCCGGCGTGCTTCCGTGCCAACGGAGGAGGCCGCGGCTGCGCCGGCGGGCACCACGCCCGGACCGGATGCAACGGCCGCCGGAAAGTCCGGCAGCACTGCCACAGGAACCGCGCCGGAGGCCGGCGCTACCAAGTAGCGCGCGGGCCAGGCAGGGCAGCAGAGCCACCGCTCGAAGCGCCCAATCACCACAGCGTCGTGGCAGCGGGGCCACCCTGGACAGCATAGAGCTGCTGTCCGGTGTTGCCCGGGGCAGGGGCCTGCGTAACTGTTAGTTCAGCAGGCCATGCTGACCTACAATTTCCAGTAAATAACACTTTGTTGTGCCCATCAGAGCGGCGCCGACGAGTGGGGCCAACGTTGTCCCTTCCATACGCACGATCAGGAGGAAGGACGTCTCCCATGACCCAAACTCTTCACACTCCCAGCTGGTCAGAACCGGACCAGCCTGAGACTGCCATGTCGCCGTTCAAGCGCTTCGCAGCCCTGCCGGAGGCGGCCGGGCTCTACAACCCGGAGCAGGAGAAGGACGCCTGCGGTCTTGCGATCATCGCCACCCTCCGCGGCGAGCCCGGCTATGACATCGTGGATGCCGCCCTCACCGCCCTGCGCAACCTTGAGCACCGCGGTGCCGTGGGCGCGGACGAGGGCACCGGTGACGGCGCAGGCCTCCTCATGCAGATCCCGGACGAGTTCTTCCGCGCGGTCACGGAGTTCGAACTTCCCGCTCCCGGCCAGTACGTGGCCGGCACCGCTTTCCTTCCCGCCGAACAGCGCGAGGCCGACGCCGCCAAGGCCGGCATCGAGGGCCTGGCGGCCGACGAGGGCCTGACGGTCCTCGGGTGGCGCGAAGTGCCCATCGTCGCGGACCTGGTTGGTGCCATGGCCCGCGCCTGCATGCCCTACTTCTCCCAGCCCTTCCTGGCATCCGCCACCGGCGAGGAACTGGACCGCAATGAACTGGATTCCCGCGCCTGGCGGATCCGCAAGCGCGCCCAGAACAAGTTCGGCGTCTACTTCCCGTCGCTGTCCTCGCGCACCATTGTCTACAAGGGCATGCTCACCACCGCCCAGCTGGAGCCGTTCTACCCGGACCTCTCGGACAAGCGCTTCAAGACCAAGCTGGCAATCGTCCACTCGCGCTTCTCCACCAATACCTTCCCGTCCTGGCCGCTGGCCCAGCCGTTCCGCACCATCGCGCACAACGGTGAAATCAACACGGTTAAGGGAAACCGGAACTGGATGCGCGCCCGCCAGTCGCAGCTGGCCAACCCGCTGCTGGGCGACACTCCGGAAGAGCTGTACCCCATCTGTACTCCGGGTGCCTCGGACTCCGCGTCCTTCGACGAGGTGGCCGAGCTGCTGTGGCTGTCCGGCCGCCCCATCACGCACTCGATCATGATGATGATCCCCGAGGCCTGGGAAAACCACGCCACCATGGATCCGGCCCGGCGCGCGTTCTACGAGTACCACTCCCTGCTGATGGAACCGTGGGACGGCCCCGCCGCCGTCTCGTTCACCGACGGCAGCCTGGTGGGCGCCACCCTGGACCGCAACGGCCTGCGTCCCGGACGCTTCTGGATCACCGAGGACGGCCTGATTGTCTTCGCCTCCGAGGTGGGCGTCATCGACGTCGAAGCCTCCAAGGTGGTCAAGAAGGGCCGCGTGTCCCCGGGCAAGATGTTCCTGGTGGACACCGAGGCCGGCCGCGTCATCGACGATGAAGAGGTCAAGGCCGAGGTCGCCGCCGCCAACCCGTGGGCGGAGTGGGTCAAGGACAACCTGATCGACCTCAACGAGCTCCCCGAACGCGAGCACGTGGTCCACACGGCCGCGTCCGTGAACATCCGCCAGCGCACCTTCGGCTACACCACCGAGGAACTGAAGATCCTGCTCGGCCCGATGGCCCGCACCGGCGCCGAGCCGCTGGGCGCCATGGGCTCGGATACGCCCGTGGCGGTGCTGTCCAAGCGCCCCCGCCTGCTCTTCGACTACTTTGTGCAGTCCTTCGCTCAGGTGACCAACCCGCCGCTGGACGCCATCCGCGAGGAACTGGTCACCTCCCTGACCTGTGCCATTGGCCCCAACGGCAACCTCCTGGACACCAAGCAGGTCCGCCAGCCCCAGGTCCAGCTGCCGTTCCCGGTGATCAACAACGACCAACTCGCCAAGATCGCCAACATTGAAAACGCCGACGGCGACAAGGTGGCCATGAAGGTCCGCGGGCTTTACCGCCCCGAGGGCGGCGAGAACGCACTCCGCGCACGGCTCACCGAGATCTGCGAGCAGGTGTCCGGTGCCATCAACCGCGGCGTGCAGTACGTGGTGCTCTCCGACCGTGACTCCAACGCCCAGTGGGCGCCCATCCCGTCGCTGCTGCTGGTCAGCGCCGTGCACCACCACCTGCTGCGCAGCGCCAACCGCACCAAGACTGCCCTGGTGGTGGAAGCCGGCGACGTCCGCGAGACGCACCATGTGGCTGTCCTGATCGGCTACGGCGCCTCCGCCGTCAACCCGTACCTGGCCATGGAATCGGTGGAGCAGCTGATTGCCGCCGGCGACGTCACCGGGGTCACCCCGCAGGACGGCGTGTACAACCTGATCAAGGGCCTCGGCAAGGGCGTCCTGAAGATCATGTCCAAGATGGGCATCTCCACGGTGGCGTCCTACACCGGCGCCCAGACGTTCGAGGCGCTCGGCCTGGGCCAAGAACTGGTGGACGAATTCTTCGCCGGCACCCACTCGCAGCTTGGCGGCGTGGGGCTGGACGTCATCGCCGCGGAGGTTTCCGCGCGCCACCAGATGGCCTACCCCGAGGGCGGCATCGAGCAGCCCCACCGCCCGCTGCTGGGCGGCGGCGAGTACCAGTGGCGCCGTGACGGCGAGCCCCACCTGTTCAACCCGGAGACAGTGTTCCGGCTGCAGCACGCCACGCGTGAGCGCCGCTACGACATCTTCAAGGCGTACACCAGGGGAGTGGACGACCAGTCCGAGAACCTGATGACCCTGCGCGGCCTCCTCAAGTTCAAGAACGAGCGCCCGCCCGTTCCGCTCGAGGAAGTGGAGCCCGTCTCCAGCATCGTCAAGCGGTTCTCCACGGGTGCCATGAGTTACGGCTCCATCTCCCAGGAAGCCCACGAGACGCTGGCCATCGCCATGAACCAGCTGGGCGGCAAGTCCAACACCGGTGAAGGCGGCGAGGACGTTGACCGCCTGCTCGACCCCAAGCGCCGCTCGGCCGTCAAACAGATCGCGTCCGGCCGGTTCGGCGTGACCAGCCTGTACCTGACCAACGCGGACGACATCCAGATCAAGATGGCCCAGGGTGCCAAGCCCGGCGAGGGCGGCCAGCTCATGGCGCAGAAGGTCTACCCGTGGGTGGCCCGGACGCGGCACTCGACGCCCGGCGTCGGGCTCATTTCCCCGCCCCCGCACCACGACATCTACTCCATCGAGGACCTCGCGCAACTGATCTACGATGCCAAGCGCGCCAACCCCTCGGCACGGGTGCACGTCAAGCTCGTCTCCGAGGTGGGCATCGGCACGGTTGCCGCCGGTGTCACCAAGGCGAAGGCCGACGTCGTACTGGTCTCCGGCCATGACGGCGGAACGGGCGCCTCGCCGCTGAACTCGCTCAAGCACGCAGGTGTTCCGTGGGAGCTCGGCCTGGCCGAGACCCAGCAGACCCTGATGCTCAACGGCCTGCGCGACCGTGTGGTGGTGCAGGTTGACGGTCAGCTCAAGACCGGCCGCGACGTGGTGATCGCCGCGCTGCTCGGCGGCGAGGAATTCGGCTTCGCCACTGCCCCACTGGTGGTGGAAGGCTGCATCATGATGCGCGTCTGCCACCTGGACACCTGCCCGGTGGGCGTGGCAACGCAGAACCCGGAACTCCGCGCACGCTTCAGCGGCAAGCCCGAATTCGTGGTCAACTTCTTCGAGTTCCTTGCCGAGGAAGTCCGCGAAATCCTGGCGGAGCTTGGCTTCCGCAGCCTGGAGGAGGCAATCGGCCACGCCGAGGTCCTCGACGCCCGGGAGGCCGTCAACCACTGGAAGGCTGACGGCCTGGACCTGGACCCGATCCTGCACGGGCTGGAGTTCGACGACGACGCCCCGCTGCGGAACATGACCGGCCAGAACCACGAGCTGGACAAGCACTTCGACCAGCGCCTGATCACCATGTCCACCGAGGCGCTGACGGACCGCAGCCCGGTCAAGATTGCCGTGGACGTCATCAACACGGACCGTTCGGTGGGCACCATGCTGGGGCACGTCGTCACCAAGACGTTTGGCACCGATGTCCTGGCCACGGACACCATCGACATCACCCTGAGCGGCACCGCCGGCCAGTCCCTGGGCGCGTTCCTGCCCGCGGGCATCACCCTGCGGCTGTTCGGCGACTCCAATGACTACGTGGGCAAGGGCCTCTCCGGCGGCCGCATCATCGTCCGCCCGGACCGCACCAACGTGTTCAAGGCGGAGACCAACGTCATCGCCGGCAACGTGATCGGCTACGGGGCGACCAGCGGCGAGATGTTCCTGCGCGGCCAGGTGGGCGAACGCTTCCTGGTCCGCAACTCGGGCGCCACCGCCGTGGTCGAAGGCATCGGTGACCACGGCTGTGAGTACATGACGGGCGGCCAGACGCTGATCATCGGCCGCACCGGACGCAACTTCGGCGCCGGCATGTCCGGCGGTACCGCGTACGTCCTTGACCTGGACGCTGCCCGCGTCAACAAGGACGCCCTGCAGTCCGGCGAACTCCAGCTCCGCGAGCTGGACGCCGAGGACCGCGACATCGTGCACGGCCTGCTGGTCAAGCACGTTGAAGAAACTGATTCCCAGCTGGCGGCGCGCCTCCTCGAGAACTTCGATGACACCGCCGCCCGCATTACCAAGGTGCTGCCGCGCGACTATGCAGCCGTACTGCAGACCCGTCTCGACGCCATCGAAGAGGGCCTGGACCCCGACGGCGAAGAAGTGTGGTCCCGAATCCTGGAGGTAACCGGTGGCTGATCCACGCGGATTTTTGAAAGTACGCCAGCGTGAAACCCAGCCGCGCCGTCCCGTTCCCGTCCGCATCATGGACTGGAAGGAAGTGTATGAGGCGCAGGAGAAGGGCACCCTGAAGGCCCAGGCCGGCCGCTGCATGGACTGCGGCGTGCCGTTCTGCCACCAGGGCTGCCCGCTGGGCAACCTCATTCCCGAGTGGAACGACCTCACGTGGCGGGACAAGGGCGAGGAAGCCATCGAGCGGCTGCACGCCACGAACAACTTCCCGGAGTTCACCGGCCGGCTCTGCCCGGCACCGTGTGAAGCCTCCTGCGTCCTGGGGATCAACCAGCCTGCGGTGACCATCAAGCAGGTGGAAGTCTCCATCATTGACGAGGCCTGGGACAACGGTTGGGTGGAGCCCCTGCCTCCCGCACGCCTGACCGGCAAGACGGTTGCCGTCGTCGGCTCCGGCCCCGCAGGGCTGGCAGTGGCGCAGCAGCTGACCCGCGTGGGCCACACCGTTGCGGTGTACGAGCGCGACGACAAGATCGGCGGCCTGCTCCGCTACGGCATCCCCGACTTCAAGATGGAAAAGGATCAGGTGGACCGCCGCGTTGAGCAGATGAAGGCGGAAGGCACCCGCTTCCGTACCGGCGTCGCCGTGGGCACCGACGTCACCTGGGAGCAGCTGCGGCGGCGTTACGACGCTGTTGTTGTCTGCACCGGCGCCACCGTCCCGAGGAACCTGCCCATCCCGGGCCGCGACCTGGACGGCGTCCACTTCGCCATGGACTACCTGGTCCCGGCCAACCGTGCCGTGGCAGGGGAGGCAATCGAGAACCAGATCCACGCCCAGGGCAAGCACGTGGTGATCCTCGGCGGCGGCGACACCGGCGCGGACTGCCTCGGCACCGCACACCGGCACGGTGCCGCCTCGGTGACCACCCTGGCAATCGGCAAGCAGCCGCCGGCGGAGCGCGCCGGCCACCAGCCGTGGCCGACGTTCCCCACGCTGTTCGAGGTTGCCAGCGCCCACGAGGAAGGCGGTGAGCGCACGTACCTTGCCTCCACCGTGGAGTTCGTGGGCGAGGACGGCAAGCTGACGGGCGTCAAGGTTGCCGAGACGGAATTCGTTGACGGCAAGCGCCTGCCCAAGGCCGGCACGGAACGGATCATTCCCGCGGACCTGGTGTTCCTGTCACTCGGCTTCACCGGAGCGGAGCCCGCAGGCATCACCGAGCAGGTCAAGGCGGAGTTCGACGGCCGCGGCAACGTGTCCCGCGACGGCTACTACATGACCAACACTGAGGGCGTCTTCGTGGCCGGTGACGCCGGCCGCGGCCAGTCCCTCATTGTGTGGGCCATCGCCGAAGGGCGCGCCGCCGCCGCAGCCGTGGACAAGTACCTGATGGGCAGCACCATCCTGCCCGCTCCCGTGGCCCCGACGGACCGCGCCATCGCCGTCCTCTAGCGATGCACCGGAGGTTCACCTCCGCGACAACTTAACCAATGCAAGAGACCAATAGGGTAGGTATATGAGACGCGCAAAAATTGTGGCTACGTTCGGCCCGGCCATCGCCAGCTACGAAAACACACTCGCGGTACTGGAAGCCGGTGTTGACGTTGCCCGCATGAACATGAGCCACGGCGACTACTCCGTGCACGACAACACCTACGAGAACGTCCGCAAGGCAGCGGCGGACCTGGGTAAGGCCGTAGCCATCATGGCCGACCTGCAGGGTCCCAAAATCCGCCTGGGCCGCTTCGTTGACGGCCCGCACGAACTCGCCGTTGGCGACACGTTCACCATCACCACCGAGGACGTTCCCGGCACCAAGGACATCTGCTCCACCACGCTGAAGAGCCTCACCGATGACGTCAACGTAGGCGACGCCCTGCTGATCGACGACGGCAAGGTGGCCCTGCGTGCCACGGCTGTTGACGACGTCAAGGTGGTCGCCGAGGTCACCGTGGGCGGCATGGTTTCCAACAACAAGGGCATCAACCTTCCCGGCGTGGCCGTCAACGTGCCGGCGCTGAGCGAAAAGGATGAGGACGACCTCCGCTGGGCCATGCGCCGCGGCGTAGACCTGGTGGCCCTGTCCTTCGTCCGGGACGCGTCGGACATTGTCCGCGTGCACGAGATCATGGACGAGGAAGGCCGCCGCGTGCCGGTCATCGCCAAGATCGAGAAGCCCCAGGCCGTGGAGCAGCTGTCCGAGATCATCGACGCATTCGATGCCATCATGGTGGCCCGTGGCGACCTGGGCGTTGAACTTCCCCTGGAGGAAGTGCCGATCGTCCAGAAGCGCGCCATCGAGCTGGCCCGCCGCTGGGCCAAGCCGGTCATCGTGGCCACCCAGGTCCTGGAATCCATGATCGACAACCCGCGCCCCACCCGCGCGGAGGCCTCGGACTGCGCCAACGCCGTCCTCGACGGTGCAGACGCTGTGATGCTCTCCGGCGAGACCAGCGTGGGCAAGTACCCCATCGAGACCGTCAAGGTCATGGCCCGGATCATCGAGTCCACCGAGGTCCACGGCCTTGAGCGCGTCCCCCCGCTGGGTACCAAGCCCAAGACCCGTGGCGGCGCCATCACGCGTGCCGCCGTCGAAATTGCCGATCAGCTGGACGCAAAGTACATCTGTGCTTTCACCCAGTCCGGCGACTCCGCACGCCGCCTGTCCCGCCTGCGCCCCATCAAGCCCGTCTTCGCGTTCACCCCGGTGGAGCAGGTCTGGAACCAGCTGGCACTGACCTGGGGCATCCAGCCGGTCCTGGTCCAGATGGTGGACCACACCGACGAGATGACCGCGCAGGTTGACCGCAGCCTCATGGAGATGAACCTGGTGGACGACGGCGACCTGGTGGTTATCGCCGCCGGTTCCCCTCCCGGAAAGGCCGGCTCCACCAACTCGCTGAAGGTGCACAAGGTGGGCGACCTCGCCGACTCCACCCGCGTTGGCGAAGCAACCAGCAACAAGGAAAAGCTCGGCCCTTGGCCGGAAAAGAAGAAGAAGGCCTAAGGCTTTCGGACTGACGAAAAGGACCCCTGCCAACCGGCGGGGGTCCTTCTCGTTTGTGGTCTTATTGGTTGGGCCTGCCGGAATTTTGGCAGACCCAACCGGGCGGAACTAGTTGACTTGGTTGATGATGGTCTCGGCGACTTCGCGCATGCTCAGGCGGCGGTCCATGGAGGTCTTCTGGATCCAGCGGAAGGCTTCCGGCTCCGTGAGGCCCATCTTGGTGGTGAGCAGGCTCTTGGCGCGTTCCACGAGCTTGCGGGTGGCGAACTGCTCCTGGAGGTCGGAGACCTCGCTTTCGAGGGCCTTGATTTCCTCGTGGCGGGAGAGGGCGATCTCCAGCGCGGGGATGAGGTCTGCGGGGGTGAACGGCTTCACCACGTACGCCATGGCGCCGGCGTCGCGGGCACGTTCCACGAGTTCCTTCTGGCTGAACGCGGTCAGCAGCACCACCGGGGCGATGCGGGCCTTGACGATCTTCTCTGCCGCGGAGATGCCGTCCATCACGGGCATCTTGACGTCCATCAGGACGAGGTCCGGCTTCAGTTCCTCGGCGAGCTGGACGGCCTTCTCGCCGTTGTCCGCCTCTCCCACAACGTCATAGCCTTCGCCGCGCAGGATTTCGATGATGTCGAGGCGGATGAGGGTTTCATCCTCGGCCACAATGACGCGGCGCGCCGGCTGGGACGTGGGCTTTGACTCCGTCTGTTCAGTCACGGGATCTCCTTGGAAAGGTACGGCGGGGACATCACTATCTTAGGTGCGCCCGGTCCTGTACATGATCTGCATGGTCGGTTGCGGCGTCGGCGGCGCGATTCTGGAATTCAGCCTATCTGGCTGTAGAGTAATTCCGCGTACGTGAAGCGATCGCGTTGCTCACAATCAGCTGTGGGCGTACCGGTTTGCTTTGCGTATTCCGCGCCCGAGTGGCGGAATTGGCAGACGCGCCGCACTCAAAATGCGGTATCGAAAGGTGTGTGGGTTCGAGTCCCACCTCGGGCACAGTGTTTCCGCAGGTCAGATGCCTGTTGGGCGGTTGAGTGTGTACAAAAACACCAAAAGTGTGTACACGAGCGTAACGTTTTTCTATGGCCAGCATCGCTACACGCACCAAAAAGGACGGGTCCAAGTCCTACATGGTGCGTTGGCGGGATCCGAAAACCCGAGCATCGCAAGGCCTCACCGTTGGCACCCTTGTTGAAGCTGAGACGCTGAAGCGGCTGCTAGACGCCAATGGTCAGTCCTTCGAAATCGCACAGCATGCCATCCTGTCGAACGAGAAGCGCACACCGACAGTGGCTGAGGTCATTCAGGAACACATCGACCTGCTGATCCGCCCATCCAGTGGAACCACCAAGACCTACCAGACCATGCTGGACCTGCATATCCGGAACATCATCGGCCATGTTCCGGTGGACAAGCTGGACTACCGGCTGATCGCGCACTGGGTGAAGTCCATGATGGCCAAGGGCAAGGCGCCGAAGACCATCCACAACGTTCACGGCCTGATCTCGGCCGCCATGAATACTGCAGAGATGCTCGGATACATACCGCGGAACCCTTGCCGTGGCGTGCAGCTTCCCGGTATTGAAAAGGCCGAGGACGAGGCCATGTTCCTCACCCATGCGGAGTTCAGCCTCATCATGGAAGGGATGGGGGAGCGCTACAAGGCGTTCACCAACTTCCTGGTCATGACCGGCACCCGTTTCGGTGAGGCAACCGCCCTTACCGTGGCCGACGTCGACCTGCTCTCAAGACCGCCCACCGCCCGGATCAACAAGGCCTGGAAACGGGACGGCCAGAACCAGTTCTACATTGGGGCGACGAAGACAGGTGCCGGCAAGCGGACCATAGGTTTGAACCCTGCGCTTGTGGAATTGCTGATCCCGTTGGTAGCGAGCCGACCCGGCAAGGAGCTTGTGTTCACGACGCCCAAGGGCGAACGCATCATCCACAAGCTGTACTGGCACCACTACTGGGTGCCTGCCGTTCGCACCGCTCAAGCGATAGGGCTCACGAAAAATCCACGAATTCACGACCTCCGCCACACGCACGCATCCTGGCTGATCCAGGACGGCGTGCCCTTGTTCACCATCTCGCGCCGACTCGGGCATGCCTCCACGCGGACTACAGAGCAGGTGTACGGGCACTTGATGCCGGAGGCGCTTCAGGCTGGTGCTGACGCGACTGAGCGGTCGATAACGGCCTTCCTCCGCTGACTGCGTCTACAGTGCGTCGGCCTGGATGTCCAGGCAAAAATGCGAGGGATTGCTCCATCAGGCCTTCGGTCATGTCGGTAAATCCGCTGGAGTGCATGAATCTGAGAAACCTGCACCATTCCTGGGGAGTTGCCGTGGACATCGAATTCTTTGAGCCCGCAGAAGCCGCGGCGCTGATGCGCTGCACAGAGTCCTGGTTGCGTGATGGCGCAACTAGTGGACGTTTCCCTCACGCTTGCTGGGGAAAGGGCAAGATCATCTTCACCTCGGAACACATTCTGGAAATCGCCAAGTTGAGTGAGATCCTCCCCGGCAGCACTGGTTCCTCGCTCTCCGGCACAGGGCCCGTGACGAAGGAAAGGCTCATCGGTACTCGGACCAAGGTCAGACTGGCTACGGCGCGTTGAGTAAGCCTGACGTTTCCCGTGAGGGCGATGGTTCGAACAGTTGAGGCAACCAGTGCACCCGTAGCGGGCCTCTCAGAGTACTAATGGCGCGGACGTGTGGAAGGCACCACGGACCCGGTTACCTGCGGCAGGTGGTGGTCAAAGCTAGCGTGGAACAACGCCCTGTAACGAGAAGGACCATGAAGACCACCTGTTCTCCCGCCAAAGCCCTGGCCGCTGCCATCGCAATAATGCTGGGTGGGTCATTAGTAGGTTGTGACGCCGCAGCCAACGCTTACGAAATCATCGAGGCTGCTCCAGGCGCCGCCGCCGATGCGCCGGCCGCTGTCGGTGACGCCGCCAACGCCCTCGTCCAATTGGAGAACATTCCGGTGAAGGGGCGCGCCCCGAAGACTGGTTATACCCGGGAGGAGTTTGGACCGGCTTGGGCTGACGTTGACCGCAACGGCTGTGACACCCGCAACGACATCCTGGCCCGCGACCTGGCGAACGCAACATTCAAGCCCGGCACCAAAGACTGTGTCGTCGCCGCAGGAACGTTGGTAGATAAGTACACCGCCACCACAATCACCTTTACGCGCGGCCAGGACACCAGCTCCCATGTCCAGATTGACCATATCGTTCCCCTCAGCGATGCCTGGCAAAAGGGCGCACAACAACTCAACGCTGACCAGCGCAAGGAACTCGCCAACGACCCGCTGAATCTCATGGCCGCCGACGGCCCCACCAACAGTGCCAAAGGCGATAGAGACGCGGCCACGTGGCTGCCGCCGAACAAAGCTTTCCGATGCGAGTACGTCGCCCGCCAAACCGCCGTCAAGGCCAAATACCGTCTCTGGGTCACACAAGCCGAGCATGACGCCATCGCCGGGATTCTCGAAGGCTGCACGTAGACCCTTTTAGCGCTCGGTAGTTCAGCTACAACAGGTGCTGTTAGAGCGGTCGGGGGCGCAGCCAGCTTGCCTGACTGAAGATGCTGATGACAGAAGAATTGTGGGGGCGGAGTGGGTAGACGAGACGCTTGTCGTGCCAATAAAGGAGTTTGTGGCGGCAAGTTTACGAATAGGTTGAGGAAGGAGTTACGTCACCCCTCGGTCGTCTCGCCTAAGATCGGTTCGTGCATAGAGTTGTGACTGAATCCAAGGCGTGGCTCACCAAGCTAGGCGCCCTGAGCAAAAAGCTGGCCGTGGCGACTGGAGCAGCTTTTCCATTAAGAGGTGGGCTACGCTTTTTTAGGCACGTAATAGTTGTGGTACTTGTATGGTGGTCAACCTCCTTTGCCTTGCTACCTTCGTTGAGCGAATCCGGTTACTCAGGGCTCGCCCCGATGAGCCAGGCGGTTGCGGCATGCCTTTCTATAATTTTTGTCACCGGCCTGATTTTTTCGTTCCCTATATATAGGTATGGGCTGGAAGCGGAGTCTCGTGGCGTAACGGTTTCAATTACGCTGATCGTCGCGTCAATAGCGGTTATTGGAACGAGTCTTATATCTCTCAGCGCTGCGAGTTCCGCTCCCTGGGAATCTGTTCCTGCGAGCGTAAGGCCCAATTTTTTCGAGGTCTTAGTGATCTCGACGTTGTGTTGCGCCGCTGTCATTAAGACTTGTTCTGTTCTACGAAGGCGGCGAAAGCAGTCCGATCGGGCTGCCCTTATCATTCCTCTTGTGATGACGGCCGCGAGTGTTGCACTCGCCTCTCATTTCTTCGGAACCGCCGTATCAGCAGAAGTATCGCCCGTTTCTCGCCAACGGGACGAAATATTCCTTTACTCAGGCCAAGGGCTGCGGAACATCTCGGTAAGCTTCAACGTCGGCTACGGTAACAGGCAGGAAACCCCGACCGATGGGTTACTGGTAAACGGGGTTGATGTTGTAAGTCCAGAGGGTCCGGCTGCTTTATCCGTTACCGGGACCGGAGTGCCAGGGTCCAAGGTGCAGTTCGCAGCTGTCGTTGTCGGTAAATTGGCCCAGACCGCACCCTCAGTTGCACAGGGAGAACCGGAGAAATTTACTGCCAGCGGAGGCTCCGCCACGACTCGCACAGGCAACACAGTGAACGGCCAGTGCGAGGAGACAGGGCCCAGGGGAGGTGTTTTCATTGGTGAAGAAGGTTATGTCAGGGTTCTGCGTTGGGAGGTAACAGTCGACGCCAACGGCCAGCTCGGTTCAACCACCCTATTATTCGGCGAGAATTTCCAGTGGCATACACCGGCCGGTTCTAAGAACTTGGTCGAACTGCCGAGTGTAACCATCGCCAACACCTTGCCCTCGACGTGCTCGATCGGCCAGGACAGCTTGGAGGGCAGTTGGTTTGCTGCCTCGGGTAATACAACTATGGACCTAAAGGTCTCTGGTTTTATTCCGGCCGACGCAGTCATCGATAAGAGGCCCGCCTTCGATGAAGCGAGGCCAACACTGCGCTGGGTAAAGTCCAATGGGAATCTTACTCTCGAGAGCGGAGTGCCCGCGATATCTATGAATGACAGCCCTAGCTCACTGGAAGCTACATATTTGATAGCATCGAGCGCCACCGAGAATAGATCGAGTCGATCAATCTTCTTTGCCGGCGTTTTAGCGGGCGGTGCTATCGCGGGAATATTCGAATTTACTAAAGCCCTTTTTGGAGTCGACGCTGTGAACCGTGCTTCGGGTGATTTGGGTGCAAGCGCTCAACCAGCTACAACCAAAAACTCTGGCCACTGGCGTGTGCCACTTATCAGACGGATCGCCCGGGTTCGAAGGGCGCTTCAACGGCGTGGTTATTTGAAGAAGACTCGACGATTCGGGAGAGAATGAGGCGCCCGAAAATTTTGGTGCACTCTTTACGGCTAGCCTTGTGCGGTGGATCGGCATGACGGGGCAGGATAACTATATGAGCGAGGTTAACCATGAACGGGCAATCGACGAAATTGACCGGTTCCTCCATGTGACTGATCACGTGTGCTATGACAATAACGGGCATGGAGTCTATGTGACTGGACCACGGATATACGTGAATCGCAGACTGAAGCGTCTCAGCGCGCGCATGTTGTGGAGAAAATCCTCGACCGAGTTCTGTCTGGATGGCTTCCGGATCGACCAGGCAGCGATGCCTGACTACGTGGACTCGGAGCTGCCCGCGTGCCCACCAAAGAATCTCAGGAGGGCCGATGTCAGACGTTATTGAGCGGGCTTCCGCTTTTGAACGCATTAGAGCCCTAGCTAATGAGGCTCGCTCCGAAGGCAATCATCTGAAGAGTGTTGCCGCGACTCAACCAGCCGGGGCCAAGTATGCCTCTCAGCCGGACGTGGAGCTGCTGGGCATGACTTTTGGGCTTTGGGCGCGAGTGCTCGAACACACCCTTGTCCAGGAGGCGTATGCAAGAGCCCGCGGCGATTCGGACGATAGCCCCTCTTGGGTTGGGGACAGGCATTTAGCAGCTCTCGAAGAAATAATTCCTGCGCTGACGCCTCCCTTTATCGCGGCGGACATCAGCTTGCTGGGCGAAAAGCTTCGACGTTCTCTTCGAACAATCTTCCAGCGGTCAGATCTATTGGAACCAGCGATGCTTGGGCAGGATGGGGAACAATGGCTTGAGTTCAAACACGCCATCCTAGCGGAGCTTGATGAACTAAATGAGCAGGTCTTGTTTAGGGCGATGAGAAGAGCGACCCAGGCCGCCGAAGAGTTGGAAAGGGACGCGGAGTCCGCAGCCCGGTTGGTCGGGAAGGCCGGAGATGACCTGATGTCTTCCTTCTATGCGGACATGGCCCGTCGGGAGAAGGAGAGCGCGGACAAGTTCCGAGTGTTGACCGTTGCCTTCGCCATGGCAGCGGGAACTGCGGCCCTCATGTTTGTTTTGCTGCCGGCCGGGGTTTTTTCCGTATTGGAGGGGTCCTCAAATGAGGTCGTTCACGCCGTCCAAAAGGCCATATTCGTAGCTGGCGTATTTGGTATCGCCGGTTATTTTGCCCGTCAAGCTCACCAACACCGATCGATGGCCAACTGGGCGGATTCTCTCTCCGTCCAGCTGCAGACGTTTGATGCGTACGTTGCATCCATTGACAACGCAGAGGTCAAAGACGAGCTTCGGAAGAACTTTGCGGCGCGCGCCTTTGGCGACCATCCGGCCATGAAGGGAGAACCGACAGTCACGCCGTCGGCTGCAGCGATGGACACTGCGGTGGGATGGGCCGCCAAACTCACCGCAGGTGGCAAATGAAGCAGCTAGTATCCGCCAGTAGGTCAGCGAGCAAAGGGGGAGTCGGACCCAATGAATAGGGCAATCGCGCAGAGCCTCATGGAAGGCCGGGCTGCACTCAATATTGCGGCGCCGCTAGTCTGGCGACGGAAGTATGGTGCTGCCTACTTCGAGCTGCCTATTGGCAACTCGATTGGGCAGTCGCTGAAGTTGGTCGGTCAAATAGTGGCTTCGAAGCCGCACTCGGTTCGCTACCTCATTCACGACGGTTCGGGTAAGGCCAGCAATGCTGTCCGGCTATGTGTCCGGGGTATACATGTCAACAAGAAGACGGATCGGCGAGAATGGCGGCCGGGTAGCCACTTCCATAGCTGGCGGCCTGAGTGCGGAGACCAGCACGCAGACGACCCGCATGACGCACATTGGCCGCCCGCCGAATGGAGCGAAGACTCTCTTGAGCCGCTGGATGACGACGAGCTGCAGGACCTTTTCGGGCGCTTTTGTCGTATGTTGGACATACGCTTACCAGCTGGTGAGCTATGGGTGGAACGGCCTCCCAGGCCTGACGCGTTTGTGCAGTTGCCAGATGGTGAGGAGATACCGTGACAGACCTTTGCCGAGGCTTATCGTCGGCTCTCGACAGTCTTCAGCGTTCCTATGCATGCCATCCCACAGCAGATCCGCGCACAGTCACAGTGACCAGCTCCAGGCATTACACAGACGGAGATGCAGTCGAGGTCTTTGTTCGGATCTCTGCCGATGGCCTCCGCGTCGCGGTGAGTGACGGTGGTATGTCCCTCGCCCGCCGCGACTTGTACGCGGCATCCGACTTGAAGGGGACGTCGAGGACGCTTTGGGATGACATTTTGGAAGATCATGGTGTCAAGGAGTTCGATGGAAGGGTTTACTCCACTGGTCCGATCGAATCTGCCGACTTTCTGATAGCGCAGATTGCTGACGTAGGACTCGTTCTGGACGCAGTTCGGTTGTTGGCTGGCGGAGAGCGGAAGACCTTTGCTAGGAAGCTTCAGTCCTGGCTTCAGGAGGAAGATGGCATTGTGGTTAGGCCAGAAGCTTCAGTCAAAGACGAATTTGGCAATGAGCAGCGCGTCACAGCCATCGTGGAGTCCGAGCAGGGCGAAATTCTTGTTCAAGGCTCTGGCGGAAAGAGCGTCACGGAACTGCGAAAAAACGCCGAACATGCGCTGTGGATCTTTAGCTTCGTCAAAGCATCTGAATGGCCCATGGCGAAGAGGCTTATTGTCCTAGAGCGGTCTACCCTCGGAACCGATGCACAAAGGAACGCCACGCAGGGGATGCTGAATCGCCTGACGACCGTATCCAATGTGGCTGCATTCGACTCGAAGTACACAGTGAGCCAGTTCCTCCACAGAGGGCCCAGCCAGCACGCTGACATGGTCACAAACGGATACTCCCAAATGAGCTTCCCCTTCTGATTTATTGTGGCCGCTCGGAACCGTCGGCACTTCGTTCCATCGCGGGGGGAAATGCTACGAAAATCCGGGCCGCTCAGTCCGCTGACATCAGGAATTCCTGTTAAGTTGACGCGCTTGCCCGGCCGTACTGCCAATTGTTAATCGAGAGCCGACGGAGAGTCCTGCCGACTTGTGGGCGGCTTCCAAGGGAGCGGAATTGGCTGAACGCCCGCTTAAGAAGGCCCTCACTCCTCTCTAAGACATCCTCGAGCGGCGGGGCCTGCTCGGCGACGGGTTGTTCGCCGACCAGTCCGCGGGATCCATTCCTGGGTCGAAGACCTTACCCGCCAGACCGTGGTCCATTCCCGGTAGGTCGCGGTTCTATTAGTGGACACCAGACCGGTGGACGCAATCTTCTTCCATCATGACCTGTCATAGTTCAACTACAACTAATGCCGCCGCGAAAATCTGCACGACTTTTTGGCACCGTCGACCATGCTGGTCCAAGTTCTTGCCCCCGCTCTGGACATGTCCAGAGCACAGGCGTTCAATTGAAGCTGTGGCGCCTGACGCGCCGCGGTGGTTGCCGTCTTAGGCAGGTACGTTTGCTGTCCGCTGCAAGGAGGGGGCGGTATGGACCAGCAAAAATCAGAAGAACAAGGGCCAGCTCAGATTGCGGCCGAGGCGTTCGTATCACTGCGGCTCCCGAGCCGCCTGACGCTGGAGAGGCTCATCACAATCGTGGCCGCCCGACGTCGGCGTCGAATCGAGATCGAAGCCACGACGATCCTCAACGGCACGTCCGTCTGCGGTCTCTGGTTGTCGACGGATACTCGGGAAATCATCCTGCACGCCGTCACGGACTCAGCGCTCCATAGGCAGCAGTTCATCCTTCACGAGCTTGGACATATGATCCTGCGCCACGATGAGTTGGGGATCTCCTCTGACTATGCAGCCAGCCTCTTCCCGAATCTTGACGGAGAGATGGTGTCACGAGCTTTGGCACGGAGCAGCTTCGTCGACGACCTGGAGGCTGCAGCTGAGACTCTCGCAGATCTTCTGGCCGGCGCTATCCGCGACAGCACCCTGGAGCCAAGGTCATTTGAACAGGTCTTCGGGTGATCCAGGCAGTCACGGCTGCGGTCATCTGGGGGCTCGTTCTATGCTTGCTGCCCGGTGCGCGTATGAGGAAAGACCACAGCATCCTGGTTGCCGCCGTTGCGATTGCAACCGCGCTCACCTTGAATGTCGATCCAATCTATCTCGAGGGTGATCGAGCCCTCGGCGGCCACAATCTCCTGGATCTTCTCGCGAATATTCTGATGGTCGTAGGAATTTACTTTCTTTCGCAGGCAATCCTCCGGGCCGCAGAGCTTAACGATGCACCTGTGCGCAGAGACCGTCGCGGCCTCCTAATTTTGGGTCTAGTCTCCGCGGGGCTGGTCCTCGCATTCCTCCGCATCGAAGCACCCGCATCCTCAACGAGATTCATGTTGGACTACGGGGACCAGCCTGCTGCCGCCCTCTATTCCGCCATCCAGTTTGTCTACATCGGGGTGGTCGTCGGAGTCGCCGGATATGTGTGCTTTAGATTCCGACGGCGGATGGCCGCTTCCTACTTTCGTGTCGCCTTCACCCTCATTGGCATTGGCTGCTTCCTGGCTCTCGTCATGGTGTTCTCAGTCTTGGGAATGGACCTAGCCCATCTTGTCGGAGACCAGTCGACCATGCAGCAGTTGGCGGTTATCTACGACACCAGTTTTATCGGGGCGATGTTGTTCCTTTGTGCTGGACTGGCCCTGCCACCAGTAGCGCGCCGGATCGTTCAACGAACGCAACAGAGGACTCGGGCTGGCTTACTAGAAGACCTCACATCCACTTGGGAAAAAGCGACAGCTACCCGCAAGGATGGACGTCTGGCGACGCCAGCTGGAGTCATCGAGCGGGGAGACCCAGAGACGCGGAGGCTTCATCGGATGCTCGTCGAGATCGAGGATGCTCTCCTGATGGATCCCGCTGCTGCTAAGTTGCTGGACGAAGCTGATTTGCAAACATTGACTCGAACAGAGAATTACCTCGCTTCCCATAGGGACATGCAGGGTGGTCGTCTGGGCATGGCGCGATGGGGGAGGGGGAAGAACCCAAATGGCAGATGATGCCGTAGAACCCTCGGAGTCGCCGCAGGTCAGGCTCGCTCGCAAGATCACTCTCTTGCTGGACTTGTATGAGTCCCGAGGAACAGGACCCTTGTCCTACAGGGAAGTCAGCGAAGCAATGTCTCAACAGGGCACGCCGTTGTCGCGGTCAAGGTGGGCCTACATGCGAAGCGGTGATAGCTCGCTGGCTATGGACCAGGATCTGCTGCAGAACCTCGCGACATTCTTCGGCGTGGATCGCCGGTACCTTCTGGATGACTCAACGGTGATACCCGAACTTGTGGAAGCCCAGCTCAACCTCCTTAGATCCATGCGGGAGGCTCGCGTCAAGAACTTCGCAGCTCGGCAGTTGCAGGAGTTATCTCCCGAGACGCTGGCCCGGCTTAGGGAGGTCATCGACAAGCATGTCAGCAGCGAAGATGAAGACTCCTAGAATGCTGGGCCCTCTCACCATTGCAGCCGTATGCGCATCCTCAGCGACGTTCCTCGGCGCCGCCTACTTTGCGCGCCGGGTGGTGGTGCCGAGCACTTCACGGCGGGAGGATCTTCCCATCAGGCAAGTCTTCTCCGGCGAGGATGGATCCCTGAGGATTGAACTGCCAGCGACCCTATTGACGAGAGCGCCAGGCCGATACAGCTTGTGGTTCGGCAACGGGAAGGGCCACGCCTGCATAGGGGCTGTAATAGCCGAGGACGCCAGCGGGGGAACAGTGACTCGGCTCGTCGAGCGAGTCGACTCCGGTGACCTGCACGCTGCTGCCGCCGGCATCTGGAGTGGGTACGCGTACTCCAAACCAGAGCAACTGGGCCTGCCTTTTGAAGACGTGGAGATTCAGGTCGACGGCGGCACGGCGCCTGCATGGAAATTCACGCCGACCGCCGCCGGTCCGGTGTCGTCGACATGGGCCATCCACGCGCATGGAATGGGTGGAAAACGGGCCGGCGCCCTTCGCGGTGTTCCTGTTGCAAGCAGGCTCGGCTGTACGTCACTGGTCGTGTCATTCCGGAACGACGGCGAAGCGCCGCCGTCGAACGATTCCAGGTACTCCTTGGGCCAGAACGAGTGGTTGGATGTCGAAGCGGCCATTAAGTACGCCGTGGACCACGGTGCTGAGCGGCTCGTATTGTTTGGATGGTCTCTCGGGGGTTCAATGGCCCTGCGTGCAGCAAGTCTTTCAGCTCACTCTGAGCGGATCATCGGCCTGGTGCTCGTGGCTCCCGTCCTGGATTGGGCTGAGACTTTGACGTCTAACGGGAGTGCCAGTGGATTGCCCAAAGCTATCGCCAGGGCTGGGCTGAGCTTGTTGGGTTCGAATGCGGGTTGCTGGGTCACGGGCCTCACCCAGTCCATTGACTTCGCCACAATGGACTGGGTAACCCGCGCTGGTGACCTCAACACGCCGACCCTCATATTGCATGGAATCAACGACAAATCGACACCGGTGGCAGTCTCTGAACGATTCGCCGAGCTACGACCCGACCTCGTTCAGTTGGTTTCCTTTGATGTTCCGGGGCACTCTCTTGAGTGGAATGCCGATACCGAGAAGTGGGAGTCGTCCGTTATGCGCTTCCTGAGGTCGCTGCCCGCGGACTGAAACGTGGCCGCAAGATCCGCAAGTTGCCCTTCGACCTCATCCGGCCGAGCCTGATACGTTCCCGACCCAAGGATGACTACGCCAGCCTCGCATAGAAGGTTGAGGTGTTTGCGAACAGAGGAAGCAGACAGGGTGAGGGCTGCAGCGACCTCACGGCAGGTTGCCGGGCCATGGATGATCAAATAGCGAATGAGGCGGCTTCGCGTCCGGTTCATCAAGATGTTCGCCATGGAGACCACAATCAGGTGACGAGGGAATCGCTTGTGCCCGCTGTAGACGGGTCTACAGCAGAACGATACGCTCATCTACATAAGGATGGAAGGACGAAGCCCGGCTCATTGCATGTGGACTTGACCAAGGCAATACTGGGCAACAATTAGTGACTCTGACGATAGGCATGTCTGGTCTTGGAGGTGAATCGTGTCTGGAGACGAAGAAGGTCTCAAAGGCGCGGACCTGTCTCCCCAGGCCGAACTTGCACGCCGCCTAAACCTGCTGCTCGACGTCGTGGTCGCAGAGCGAGGACAACCCGTCACGTTCCGCGAAGTCCAGCAGAAGCTGGCGGAGAAGGGCATTAAGCTTTCCAGGGCCCGCTGGTTCTACATGAAAGACGGCACAGGCAGGTTGGTGAGCGACCCCGCGCTACTAGGCGCCCTGTGCGACATCTTCAATGTGGATCCAAATTATCTGATGGGCAGCGATGCCTCAGATCTCCCCGAGCGCATTGATTCCCAGCTTGAGTTTGTGAAATCTCTCCGTGCTGCGAGAGTGAAGACGTTCGCGGCGCGGACCCTTGGTGACGTGTCACCCGAGACGCTCCGGGCGATCACAGAGTACTTGAACAGGGACATCAGCCGTCGGCCAGAAGGGGAGAGGGCCGAGGCCAGTCCGCAGTTGGACGCGGATGAGGCGCCGAAGCGCGCAGACTAAACGGCGGGCTCATCTTCTCAACCCACTGCGGCTACTTTTCCAGCAAGTACTTAAGATGCGCGTCGAGCAGTTCCTTGATCCGGACAGGGTTCGCGGAATACCGCGGTGACCGTCCGTGCCTACGTCCAGGCTCGACGTCGACCATCACCACGCCTGCCTCTTCAAGCGCCGCCAAGTGCTTTGCCACGCTAGGATCGCCCGCGCTGACAGCAGCGACGATATCCCCGCGCGTCGCAGGCCCACTTGCCGTTAGGAAGCGAAGGATTTCATTTCGTGCCCGGTTGCCGAAGGTTGCGACGGCAGCCTCGACGTCGGCCGACCAGGCGGCATCGTGAGGCTGCGTAATTCTCGGCATAAGGTCATTCTTCCCGAAGGCAGCGCAAAAAGTAAGAACAGCACTCTTGACGATACTTTAGCTATCGTCGACAATAATTCCTGTAGCTTCTTCTGATCGTTGTTGGATCTCCGCATCCACTAACTGGGGTGGCCGTTTGCGCGACTCTGCGAACTACTCGATCTGAACAGTCAAAGCGGTGAAGCCATGGAAATTGAAGCCAAGGCGTATCAATCTACAGAAGGACCAGAGACGGTCGCTGGCGTTGATGTCTCATTGCGAAGCGCACCTCCGCCGGGAGAACCCGTCATCCAGATCGACCAGATCATGGTCGCGGTTGATGGGGTACACCGTTACGTCACTTCTCGGCTCGCGCGTATCGGGCGATCCTGCGATGTGGACGATGTCATGCAGGACATCCGGGTCGCCGTTTGGGACGGGGTTGCGCGTGGACGCTACCGGGAGCTGCCCGGCATCCCGTTTGAAGCGTGGGTGCAAGGTGTCTGCAATAAAATCTGCGCTGCCCATATCCGGCGCGAGCTTAGCCATCAAACGTTGCCTTTGCTTGTTGACTTCACGACGACGGAAAGCTCACCGGAGCTTCTTGCTGTCGTCCATGCCGGCGCGGCAGGAAACGACGTCGAGACCTATGTTGATCAGGCCTGGGCACACGCCATGCTGGGCCTGGTTCAGCGCAGCGTCAGTGAGGAAACCTGGAGGCTTGCCGTATCCAGCCTCACGGGGCCGAGGCACTACGGACCTCCGTCCCCCAAGGATCGGCGTCGGTGGCATGCCGTAACCGTCGTTCGGCAGACGGCCAAAACAATCAACACGGCATTGAACTGCCATCCCGAACCCGGATTAGGTGTCGACGACCTCTGCCGGTGCGCTGCCAACTGCCTTCCCACAAACGTCCTGCGGAGCGTCGCGGAAACTATTGTCCGTCCGGGCCTGCGAGGACTGGATAGGTCCGTTCAGATGGCTGCTCTAGCCTGTGAGCTCGGCGTCACCGAGAGGTACATCGCGGTGAATATCGGATTTGCCCGGCAGCTGTACCAGACGGCATGGCGCGTGCTTCAGCACGAAGTGAACAGGCCGGTTCTGTAGGTCATGGTGGAGGGGCACCGGAGTTGGCCCATGAATTGGTTCGGTAGATTGGGCCGCGGGGAGTGGTTGGCCGCAGGACTGGCTGCCCTGCTCGTGATTAGTGCAGTCTTCCTACTTTGGCCTGCCGATAGCCCCAGAGGACAAGCCCCTCCGACGACGTCCCCAACCGCGCCTGCAACGCCGAATCCATCAGGCGCTTCCGCTTCTCCCGGCAGTACGTCCGGTGTCCCTGACGAGACGGACGTTACGGCGGAGGCAACACCGGATGGTTTGCCACGCACCCTCGACTACCGGGCGCTCGCTGTCGCGGCAGCAAAGGGAATCTATAGCTGGGACAGCCGTTCGTCGTCGTACTCGGATGTATATGCCAAGGTGCGGTCCTGGTGGGAGTTGCTGCCCGATGGATCAGATCCCTTGTCTGTGCTCGTTCGAGAGTTTGAGGGGACAGGCGTGACAGCGGGGACGTTCACCGCCCTGGCAGACCAGTCCGCTCGCCGAAGCGGAACCGCGGAGTCCCTGCGCTGCGATCTCGAGTTGGCCAAAGTCCAGGAGTATCCGCCCCCGTGGGAGGGCCTTCACGTATGCACTGTGACGGTACAAGTTGTGGACGAGTCTAGTAACGGCAGAAGTGCCTATGCGGCACCCGTCACGGTGATGGTCAACTGTCCTCCTGCCACCACCGCTCCATCTGGGCACTGCGCCATGGTTGCCTTCTACGCAACCGCAGAGAGAATCGTCTACTAGTGGCTGGACTGGTGGTCGTCGCAGGTCTCATGCGGCGCCGTGCATTGTTGAAGGTGGTATCGGCGGTTGCTTCCCTCGCTCTGTTTGTGGGCGCCTTGGCATTTGCCGGAGGCGTGGCGGCGCTGACTGGTACGGCGCGCCAATCCGCAGTTGCCTGTACACCACTGGGAACCGAGGCGGCCACTGCGCCTAGCGTGGCTGGTACTGGCTTGGAAGTTCGGAACGCTGGGGACTTGCTTTACGAGCTGACGCCTCGGCAGGAGAGCGTCGCACGAACATACATCGCGGTCGGCAAGCAGCTTGGAATACCGCGCTCCGGTCAGATCATTGCCATCATGATGGCGCTGCAAGAGTCAAGCCTGCGCATGCTCGCGAACCCCAGCGTGCCAGCTTCCCTACATTTCCCCAATGACGGCGTTGGACGTGACCACGACTCGATCGGTTCAGCGCAGCAGCGTCCGGCGGCAGGCTGGGGGACCGTTGAGCAACTGATGAATGCCTCCTATAACGCGCGTGCCTTCTTCGGCGGGCCGTCGGGACCGAATCAGGGCAGTCCTCGAGGGCTGCTGGACATTCCCGGTTGGCAGACAATGGACAAAGGTCTGGCGGCCCAAGCCGTCCAGGTGTCTGCTTTTCCTGAACTGTATGCACGTTGGGAGCCGGCGGCCACTGCAATCGTGGTTGCGCTTGAGAGTGGCATTGCTCCTGCCTCCTGCCCGGATCCCTCGCCAGCGTCCCGGCCCGGGGCATCTGCGCACAACTTGAGTCAGTTTCGGCAGGACATCCTGAAGTTCACGCAGGAAGGTTTGGGCGGCGGATATGTATGGGGTGGTACTGCATTCAAGGCCTGGGATTGTTCAGGCTTCGTGCAATGGATCTATCGACAAGCCGGAGTCGAGTTACCGAGAGTAGAACAGTGGCGGGTTGGTGTCCGAACAGAGGATCCCCAACCAGGGGATCTTGTGGTTCAAAATCCACAGGGACCCGACAACTGGGGGCACGTGGGCATCTACGCGGGCGACGGTATGATGTGGAGTGCTCTGAACCCCGCGGTGGGAACACTGCTGCATCCCGTGAACTGGAACCCGGGCGCGGCCTATTTCGACCTGTTGCCGCGCTGACGGCGCATGTTCGGTTGGATGGCGTACGCAGGGCCCAGGCCAGAGGAAATTTCGGCATACAAGCCGATACCGGAGGACCCACCTCCCCTCTAGTGAGTGGCAAGAAAGTTCGAAATTTGGGTCGAAAAGAGGGCGGTTTCGTGCATTTCCGCAGCTCAAAGTCGTTCTTGGCCACGCGCGTCCGCTTAATTGTTAGGGACCCACCAATGTTCATTTTCGCGGTGCTCGATGCGCACTGTGGGACCACAATCGAGCGCGAATTTCTGCGGCCAAAATTCAGGCTGCTCATAGCGCCTACCCCGATGCAGACGAAAATGTCTTGAATCCAGTTGGATCATGCCCGTGTACGCTGTCCTGCTCTGCTCCTCATTGCACAAAAAATCAGCGAAGAAGCCGGCCTTGATGCTCGCGACTCCGACCAGATCCTGAACTTCGGGCCCGGAGGATTCCTCTCCGCACTCGATCCCGCGCCTGTAGCTCCACGCGTCGCATGTGGAGCGATCATCGAGTCGGTCTCCTGGCACGACTATCGTGCCTCTAGGAGCGAGTGCTACGTCCGTTAGAGCTGGGGCCACCTGCACCGCAGCCAGGTCTTCAGCATCGAGACCTCCCAAACTTCACATGTGGCACTACTATTGCACCCCCGAGGAGCCGTCAAACCAAGGGAGCCGTCAATGGCACCCACCGGCTTCTGTGAAATAGAAGGCCCGCCCTTCACCAGCCTCTGAGCACCTTCCCTGGCCCCGTCAGGGATGAAGGACATCACCGCCGGGAACCAGGCCCCGCAGCGCCACCCACAGGCAACGCTGAGCACCAAAGCCGGCGCCGCGGGACCGCCGGCGATATGTCCGATCCCATCGGACAAGTTCAGGAACCACACTTCAAATCCTCTAGATGTCCGCGTTGATTCGTAGTCTTGGATCATGCCCACCTATGACTGGCCCCTAATTCAGCAGCGAAGCGGCGATTCCATCGAGTCCCTTATTGCAACACTCCTGCGCCGCGAATACAGCGACGCGCGGCAGATAAATCCTTCACAGGGCGACGGTGGGATCGACATCCTTCGCTCACTGCCCGACGGACTCGAGATTTGGCAGATCAAAGGTTTCACGACGTCGGTCTCCAATAGTCAATTCCGCCAGATCAAAAACTCTTGGAAACGGTTCCTTGAGGAACACGTCACGCCCGGTGACAAGCAAATTGTCCGCTATCATCTCGTCACGCCCTGGACACCTACCGAAGAGCGTGTCGCAGAGTTCGATGAGCTCACTGGAGACGCGGGTTTCCCATGCCAGTGGGCCGGTGATGCCTTCATTGCTGGCTTTGCGGACGGCTTTCCTGAGACCATGCAGCGGTTTACTTACGGCGAAGCGGTGTTGGAGCAGTTCATTAGTCAAAAGGCCATGCTCGCCTCCTCGCCGGTCGAAAGAGGCGAATCGCTAAAGATGCTTGACGCCATTGAGACCCGGCAGGATGCCCTTGATGCCCTCCGTGACACAATCCACGACAACTACCGGATCGAGCACGGAACCCGAACTGCAGCCAACAGCCAGGAAATTCCACTGCCACTCGATGGTGACCCGGCGGTTTTTCACCGGATGACCTATCTAGGAGACTCTCGCTGGAAATACGAATCCGTCGTGCCTCGCACGCCAGACGCAGCTGAGATTGACCCCATCAGCATGGTCTTCGAGTTCTTGACGACTCCCGGGACACCCGAACACGATGCAGTGCGGGCTTGGGAAGAGTGGGGTATTCCGTTCCAGGACGTGCGTGTTAAGACAACAACAACGGGTGGACCGTTCGCTCACGAAGAACCGGTGGAGTCGGTCTTCTCCATCGTCGAAAGAAGCCGTGTCGACAGTCCCTTGCTCTATCTGCGGTGTACTGAGAGCAACGGCAAGCGCAGGTTCAGGATGCCACTGGCAGTCACATCGCAAACTGTCGGTTCACAAACAGGCTGGTTGCGTCTGGTTTTCGATACACCAGAACGATCACTCAACTTCGAGCTGCGTTTCAAACAGGGGGAGAGCGCTGAGGCGGAGGTACACATGGGAAACGTCGACGGGCGTAACCCGGAGTCGGTCTGTGATGAGCTCGTGGAGCTGCTGGGCATTTGCGAGAGCGATGTCATCTCAGTGGAGACTGACGCGGGGAATGCACTTCTCGGCGCGCATGGTGCTGGCCTCCCCTCCGCACTGGAGGCGCTCTATCTTCCCGTCGCCCGTCACCTGACCCTGCTTCAATCACATACGGCGCCTGCACTTGTAATGCCTTCGATCGCAGAGATTACCGACGGTCAGTTCCGACACCTCTCGCTCCTCGCAACTATCTATGGGGGTGTTTCTCATTGCTGGAACTGGACAGAACTCAGGTTCCAAGTTCCTAGGGACGAAGCCGGAGCGGCATCAATTAGGACCGTAGTCATTGACGCTATCGCCGGCCGCGGCAACATAGTGCAGGTGGAGACGCCCCTGTTCGCTCTCGGGAAGCGGACCTACACCGTCGATTATCCCCTCGTCAGTAGCATGCACTCAGTTCAGCTCGAACAAGGCGTCGATCCTACAACGCTACAATCCGGGGACACCTTCCGGCTCGTGCCCGGAACCGATAACTCTGTCACAACGGCGAAGGTTGTCGATTGGACTCCCGGGAGCATCCAGTTCGGCTAGTTCCCAGTGAACCGTTGCGCTGCGCCAGAAGGCCCCCCGTACGTCGGCCTCCTATCTGGTCTCCAGGTCGAGCCAGTTCGTCCACATGTCCAGGGGAATTGAGGGGTGCACGATCATGGGTGTGCCCGGACGCAACTAGGCCGCGCATGATCGAAGTTGGAGTGCTAATCATCGGTCCCGAAGCGGACTGGCTTTGCGGCAGGTTACTTTTCATTCTCCCGTTGTTGCGGCACATGCACGACCACAATGCCAGCCACGTTCTCAGGCATTTCCGCGGCCAGGTGCTCGACATCGAAGTGACCGGACATGACCTCAATTACGTAACTTGGTGGTGCGTGCCTTAGAGGGGCAAGCGTGTGATCGAAATAGTTGATATCCCAGTGCCCGGTATCGGCAGGGAAGTCGTTGAAGACGGGTCCGAGCCGGTCATGATTGCCCGAGCGCGGAGGGTTTGCCGCGATCGCTGGAGCGGCTCCGAACGCGCCAGCCCGTGCTCGCAGCACGCGGTCGATCATTTGGCGGGCAACTGCTCGAGTCCCCTCTTGCTCCTCGTCCAGAAACTCCGCGAGTTCAGGCGCAAGTTGCGGCCTGAGTGCCGGGATCAGCATTGACTCGGATTGCGGTGAATTCCAAAGATCCTCGATGGCTACTGATCGCTCGTACGTCGAAGCGGCATCGTTTACAATTAGCTGCTCAGCGAGAAGTGCCGGCATCAAGGACACTGAACGCTTGACGCACTCGTAACAGCCCTCGTTCAGATGGCTCTCAGAACAGGGCTCCCACCCTCGATAGTCTCCCGATCCCAGATAGAGCGCATAGACCGGCAATAGGTCAAGGGACTTTGCAGCGGATCTGAGGATCTCGCGCTGTCGGCGCGTAGCGTGTTTCGATTGGTAATCGAAACCGAAACTCCACTCGAGTCCTGTCACGGTCACCCGTTTTGCCTGAACAAGCATTCCGTACGCGCCCGTGGCATCGACCCACCACCAGACCCAGTCGGCACCACTGAGTGCTTCGGCGCGCTGAGTGAACGGAACGACGGTGACGCCGCGCGCGGCCCGGGATACCACGATTTCAGTTATCGTCGTCTCATTCCACCGTAGGGACGCCTGCTCGCATGCGGCCATATGTCCCTCAGCATCGCTTCGGCTATCTCTGAACGCTTCTTCAACCGTCGCCACAGTCCCACCTTCTTTCTTGTAGCGGGGGTATACGGCTTGCCATGCAATTCGCCTAACCGTTGGATTACGCAATTCGGCGTTCAGGGACGATCTCGCGCATTAAGCTGGTTAAAGCTGAGCACGCCGAACGACTGTCCTATGCCGTGAACGTGCCCGCGAGGTCCACGCATAGCCGGTTGCCGTGCTGGTAGCTGAGCATCCTCCGCCGGTGCATTTGGTGGACTGCGACTCCCGGGGAGATACCGATCCGCCTCGCGGCCTCCGCGATTTCACGCTCGTAAGACAGGCCCGAAAGCTCCGCGAGCCCCGCATCGCCGAATAGCGTCTCCAGAGCAAACTTGTTAGCGCCCTTCTCCGCGGCACTGTTGCGCTTCTTCTCGGTGCTGTATTCGAGGTGCATCTCGCCGCGAGGATCGTTGAGGACGTGGCCGAGCTCATGGAAGAGCGTCCATATAACGAAGCCGTCCTTGCCCCAGCGACCCGTCTGCTGGATCACTGGTACGCGCTTGTCGATCCAACGCGTCATGCCGAGGAGCGGGAACTTTTTAGGCGGTTCGACCACCATGAAGACCACACCGACATCGGCCAGCATGCTCGCCATGTCCCGAAGCATCGTCGAGTCAGGAGTCGCGGCTCGCGCACGCAGCTCGGGAAGGGCGGCTTGGAGGTTCTCCGGACGATAGTCGTAGCTCCGGCCCCGTTCGAAAGTCTCATCGAGTTCCGCGGCGCGCAGCCAGGTCGTCAGCAACGTGCGATCGATGGACGCCCCTGAATCCTTCAATGCGGCCAGAGCGTACTCCCCGGTTGAGGCTACCTCGTGCAGATGTGTATATGATTCCCAGGTTCCGCACTGATGGAAAGCCAGGAAGTCGGAGACTAGCTTGCCAGGGGAGCGCTTTGTCGCTTGCGTTGCGCCGACGCTGCGGAGGTACGTCACGGCACTCTGATTGATCTCGTCGACATGTACTGCGAGATTCTCCTCATCAACGATCCGCGCCAAGTCTGCCCGGTACGCGGCCTCGAGCCGGAGCCACGAACCGGCTGGGATGCCGCTGACTCGCTCGAGGCGCGTTGCAGTGTCAGCGGTGATTGGCGCGCGACCGTTGACGATTTCGTTGACTTGCTTGCGGCTGCACCCCAGAAGCTCGGCGACGCGCTGCTGGGACAAGCCGTGTTCGTCGATCCATTCCTCGAGGTACTCGCCTGGAGCAACAGCGTAGTTGGTCCCGGTCATGGCTTCTCCTCTCTTAGCGGTCGTAGTGGTTGGAGATCTCAATCACGGTGACGGTTACAGCGTCCCGCGGCTCCGTGGAGTCATCCGGTCGGACCAGCAGCCGGTAGTTGGCGCTGAGCTTTCCCGACCACAGGCCGTCGAGGTTGGCGCTGAGTGAATGCCAGCCTCCCAGCGGGTCGTGTGTGGAAAGCTCTCCGACTGTCTCCGCGGTCTTGAGTGCGTTGATCCTCAGGCGGAGCCGGTCGGATATGTCAGCGCGCTTCTTCCGCATTTCCCGTTCGTTCATACACAGCTTTTCGAGCTTCTTGTCTTCGAACCTTACTTCCAAGCGGGTGTCACCGATCTCGTTACAGTCTAGCGTAAAATACTAGTAATAGTATGCCTCGACGAGGCACCTGGGCAGGCGTTTCCCGAGGCAGGGGAGAGAGCCGATGTTCATCAACTGCCGCCAAGCCCGGTTTACGTGAAGCCGCTCGCCCTGCGGGAGGTGCTCGTCCTGCGGTAAATTCTCTCGGGATTGCGGCGCAGGTTAGTCGTGTTTCCGGTTCGAGGGGTGGACGCTCGCCTCGGCGATCTGCCGCAGCTCCTCGAGGGAGAGGTGGTAGTCCATTCGGCTGAGACCGCGTCCGCGGCTGTCCATGATCCGGCGGTACTCGGCCAGCATCCGCAGGTAGACGTCGAGCACCCGATGGTGCGAGTTGCCGTTGTCGTGCCGCTCAAGCTGAGGCTTCAGTTCCGTCCAGCGATCGTCCCGCATCAGGAAGTCTACGTAGCTGGCCATGTGGCCCTCGAGGGCATCGTTATGGTCGAACCCCATGAATTCGAGCCTGAACTTCAGTTTCTCCTCGACGACCGACCCCTCTGCGTCGAGGCGTTCGAGACTGTAGGTGATGATGCGGAACATGTCGAGGATATCTGCGACCCGACCGCAGTCGCGCTTCGAGAGCTCCGTTTGGAAGCCCGCCGTCTCGAACCAGTACTCGCCCGTGTAACCAGCCTCCAGGATCTGTGCCCGCATGAGTTGGTACTCTAGGTTGCCATCTACGTCATTGGCATCCTCCGGCAGAACGCGGCCCAGGATCCGGTGCAGCAGAGAGAGGATCTGACGATCTATGATCCGCAGGCTCTCCTGCGCCGGCTCGTCGCCATGCTTGACCTCCCGCTCGAACACGGGGACTACGGCCTCCATGACCAGGTTGCGAACGTACTCGCTCAGGGATACGCCCTCGTCGTCTGCCATCTCCTTGAGCTGGTCGCGGATTCGGTCCTCAACTCGTATGTTCAGAACTGCCATGACGTCCTCCAATAAGTGTGTATGACACTTACTGTAGTCGCGTCATACACAAATGGCAACAAAAGTGCGCTTTGATATCCAGCGATGCCAGCGATCTCTCGCTTTTGGCCGGACACGAGGCCGAACGTCGAGTTCGGTGTGGCTTTATAGGGTTCAGCTGCTTTGCGTGGTCTGCTCAGAAACGAGTTTATGAAACCAGCCTGGCGGCGAGCTCGGCAAACTAATGCGACCCACCTGCCGTTTCAAAGCTCGCCCGTCGATCTCCTATCGGAGTTCTCCCGGAGGCACCTGATCGCGGGTCCACTCACGATTAGATTATTGGGCTTGATAGTCCCCAGTTCCATCCTTGAATAGCACGTAGACACCGTTAGTCGGCGAAAACGCAGTTCCACGCAGCCCACCCGGTGGATTAAGATTCACTGGAGTCATTACGAATCTGGTGCTCTTGAAGTCATGTCGCTTCGTCCCGCAACGTCCATGAACCCGTGAGCTCATCTGCTCACTCCATGGAATACAACGGACGGAGCACCAATGTTTTTCGCAGCGGTGGACCCGGGGATCATCCCGAACGCGAGCTTTCCCTTCCTTGAATCGCTTAAACAGATCGGTGGCGGCATACTCGTCGGCGCTTTCATCATCATCGCCATCGTGGCCATCATCGGTGCCGCTATGCTGCTTGCCGGCAAACTTAGCCAGTCGTCACGCCTTGCCTCCGGCGGCGGGGTGATACTCCTCTGGACCGGCCCCGTGGCAGCCATTCTTGGCGGCATCAACGGCTACATCCTCTGGTCGCAGACCGCCTTTCCGCTTGGGTTCTGAGTCATGCCCGTTGAGTGCGACCTCAATGGCTGGTGGCCGCCCGGCTGCGGTTTGGTCTCACAAGCGAACGACAACGCCTTGGGTGCAGTCACCTCTCTCTTCGCCAACATCCTCCAAAATATGGCGTCCTGGCTCTGGGCCTTCATCACTGGCGCATTCTCAGTGTCGGATGTCGATGACTCCCAGTGGCTCTCCATCGAGGGGCTAACGAGCTGGTGGGTGGTAGTCATGATGACGCCGCTCGTCGTCGTGATGATCCTCCAGGTCCTGTCGGGCCTGGTCAGTCAGCAGCCGAGACGCATCGGCCGCGCGATGCTTGGTGGCGCTGCCGCCATTCCACTCGTCGGGGCTGCCGTGTATCTCGTCCGGCAACTGACGCGGGCAAGTGACTTAGCCTCAGCCGCTCTGCTCGAATCGATTGGTTCTGACCCATACCTCGTGTTCATGAGGCTTTTCGGATTTGAACGGGCACCAGAAGGAAGTGGTCGTGAATGGAACTTGGTCTCGCTGGCACCTGGGACGACAGGGGGCCCAGCCGGTGCCGTCGTCGTTACAGTGATGGCAGTTATTGTCGTGTGGATCCTTGCTTTCATCCTGATGTGCTCGATGATCTTCCGCTCCTTTGCACTCGTCGTCTTGGCGGCCGTCGCGCCGGTGGCTCTGATGATTCTGCCCTGGGACAAGACAAAGTCCTGGGCACGACGCTGGTGCGAGGTGGTCATAGCCCTGGTGTTGGCAAAACCCTTAGCCGCAACGGTCTTGGCCGTTGCAGTGAAGCTCTTTGCGGAGTCCAAGTCCTTTGCCGGTTTGGCGGCCGGAACGGTGGGCATGGCGCTGGCCTGCGGCGCACCCTTGATGGCCCTGCGTTTGGTTAGCTTCGCGGGCGGGGAACTCGCGGCAGCGGCACAAACGGCCGGTGGCGGCCACGTCCTGTCGCGGAGCAGCAGTGTGGCGGCTCGCCAGATCAGTCGGCAGACAGGTGGTCGCCTGACGCTTGCGGGACTAGTAAATCGGTCCGCCATGACCCGGCCGATCAGCTCAAGCCGCAGCCTCTTCCCGACACAAGTGCTGGCACCGGCTGTACGGTCCGGGATGCCGTCGCCCCGGGGTGACCGCGGCCAGTTGGCCTTGAGAACCGCGCCCTCCAACGGAGGCCCGAACACCCTGCACCCACCGGGGTCGCAGCAGGGCTTGGCGCGCATAGACCCTCACGAAAACAGCGGTACCGCCCGGGCATCTGCGCGGCAGGCCCCACTCGGAGAGGCCGAACCGCGAGCGCATCCCAACGCAAGCCCACCGGCCCCTTCGAGGGTGCGGCCTCCGAAACCCCATCCACCAAGAATCGACCCTCCGAACGGAGGTACCCCACATGTCTGACGATGCGCGTGCCCTCGAGGCCGTCAAATTCCCCAGATACGAGCGCCGCGGGTTCTTCCTTGGCCTCAAGTGGTACCAGTTGTTGATAGTCGCAGGGGGCGGCGCGGTTGCCATAGTGGCTTCTGCCAGCAGTGGGCCGGTTGGCCTTTTTTCCTCCGGACCCCTCTGGCTTGGGCTTATGCTGCTCGGGCTCCTCCAGTATTCCCGCATTCCTTACCCCGTATGGGCGAAACAGCTCGCTGTGTTCTTTTACCGGGCAGCGGCAGGACAAACACGGTTCCTTGCAAAGCCCGCAGTTCCGCAATTAGTTGGTCGACTCGCTCTCCCGGGCGGCCTTGGCAACCTGGAGATCCGAACAACGGCCAGTGGTGAGTGCTTCATTATCGACCGCCACGGTCGGGAGGCAATCGCAGTCTTGCGCTGCAGCACTAGGTCTTTTGCACTCTTAGACGCAGACGACAAAGCCTGGGCGGTCCAGGCCTGGTCACGTGTGCAAGCCGGCATGGCCCAGCGGCGAGGCGTGGCCAGGATTGCCGTCCAGGATTACACAGTGCCCTATCCTTCGTCGGCGCTCTGGGAGTTCTACAAAGACAACGCCATGCCGGCACAAGCCGACGAGAAGGCTGCGTGGGGACAACGCGCGTACGAGGACTTGCTCGGTGCAGCCGGGGCAACCATGAGCCATGAGCTGCTGGTGGCGGTTGTCCTGGACACAAGCAAGGCTCGGCGGCGGATCAAGGAGTCGGGCGGGGGACTGGTAGGCCTGGAACGCGTCCTGCGGCTGGAAGTCGAGGCGATGAAAACGTCGCTCGCTACCCACAGCGTGAAGGTGGATGAGTGGATTGGGGAACCCGGACTGCTGAGCATCATCGGTGCCGCCTTCGATCCCGCTGCCTTGCCTACCGCCAAAGCGTCGGCGGCGGCAGCCCCGCCGTCGGACGAGCCGGCAAGTAAGGCGACGGAAACCGTCCACCGTCATGGACCAATGGCCGTCGAGGAACACTGGACCTACCTGCGGACGGACACCGGGTTCCACCAGACCTTCTGGATCGCGGAATGGCCGCGCCAGAAAGTCTTCCCTGGCTTCCTGCATCCGCTGATCTATCTGGGCGAATTCCGCCACACGTTCACGGAAGTCATACGGGCAGTGCCTACCGCTGAAGCCCTCCGTGATATCCGCTCCGCTCAAGAGGCCCATGAAACTCGCCGCCGCATCAACGCCCGTTTCGATAGGCCGCTCACCCGTGAGCAAAAGGCCGAGGAAGAAGAAGTGATCCAGAGGGAGGAAGAGATCGTCGCCGGCCATGGTGACGTCCGCCCGGCTGCCTACATCACCGTCACCGCGACTTCGCTGGAGGACTTGGCACGGCATCGCCAGGAACTTGAGTCCGCTGCCGCCGGAGCATTTGTTGAGCTCCGGCTTCTCTACGGACAGCAATGGGCCGCGTTTGTCGCCGGTGGCCTGCCACTTGGAAGGGGACTGCGTTGAAGCAAGCGTCAAAAAGCTTCGAGTACCTGCCGTCGGGGAAGAATCGGACGGAACGGAAAGCACGACGGCGGCCCGCACCACCCGCTGCTGGGTGGGCGAGTGCCGCAGGAGGCGACAAGCAGCGCGACCTGCAGGGGTTTCGCTTAGCGGGTGACTGGGGGAGCAACGAGCCGAACTCCCTGCGGGGTCCGCATCGGTTGCGGCCCGCGCCCCACCGGGCATCGACCATGACGTTTGCCGCCGCCTACCCGTTCCTCACGGAGTCAGGTCTGGGGCACGAGGGAACCTACATCGGCACGGACGTTTTCGGATCCGGGGCCTTCTCCTACGATCCTTGGATCCTGTACGACAAGGGGATCATTAGTGGGCCTTCCATTGTTGTGATTGGGACAGTCGGCACCGGCAAGTCCATGTGCGGCAAGTCGCTCGTAACGCGGTCAATCACACTAGGACGAAAGGCAGCTGTCGCGTCTGATCCCAAGGGCGAGTGGGTTGCAGTAGCGGAGGCTGTTGGTGGCAAGGTCATTTCCATCGGCCCGGGCCGCCCTGCACGGGTGAATCCCCTCGACGCCGGTCCCCGCTCCAATGCCCTTACCGAGGCTCAATGGCAAGCGGTGGTGAGGCAGCGGCGTCGTTATCTCCTTGGGGCCTTGGTCTCGCTCATGCGGCAGGGCACGCCCCTTCGGCCTGTGGAGCACACGGCCTTGGACATCGCCCTCATGGAAACCATGGCCGAGAACTTAAACCCGACCCTGCCCATGGTGCTGGACCACCTCCTCAAGCCGTCGAAGGAGATGACCGCCCTGGTCGGCGCAGATGGAGCAACCGCCGTGAGCCATTCACTGAGACGTACCGTGTCAGGTGACCTCGAAGGGATGTTCGATGCGCCATCCACGGTGGCCTTCGACGCTGATGCACCCATGATGGTGATGGATACCTCGGCACTGATCGGAGCGTCTGAGCAAGCCCTTTCGTTGGCCGCGGCCTGCGGTGCCACGTGGTTGGAAGCCGCCATCACCAACCCCGAAGGCGGGAAGCGGCTTGTCGTGTACGACGAGGGGTGGCGGATGCTCGCAGATCCGTACATGTTGGCAAAGATGAGCGAGCAGTGGCGACTCGCCAGAACCTACGGGATCGCAAACCTGCTCATCATGCACAAGGTCGCCGACCTCAACGAGATCGGGGACAGTACCAGCGGACACCGGCAGAAAGCCTTGGGTCTGCTGACTGAGGCTGACACCAGGGTCATCTACCGGCAGAAGCACGATGCCATGCGCCTGACCAAGGAAGCGCTCGGCCTGACCGAAGCGGAGTGCGAGCATGTTGAGAACCTTCCGAAGGGCGTCGGGCTTTGGAAAGTGGGCAACCGCTCCTTCATCGTTGCCAATCGAGTGACCACCGACGAGCTTGCTGTTTTCGGGACAGACGACAGGATGCTGTGAGGAGGCCGGGCAGCGCACGGGCTGCAAGCGACAACCCTTTGGTTACCGCTGGGCTTGTCGCCGCTGCAGCCTACATAAGTCTTTGCGCAGTCGTGCAGGCAGCAGCGCACGTGGCCGGCTCTTGGCAGTGCGGCACCATGCCGCCGCCGCCCTTCAACCCTGCCGCCGCCGTCGGACTTCTCGCCAACAGAATGGAATGGATCATTGTTCGCCGGGCTGATTGTGTGTTTGGCACAGACAGCGTCTGGTGGGTTCTCGCCCCGGCTCTACTGCTGGTGGCTGCGCTCGCCGTCGGTGCGGTGGGCCTTTGGCGGCGATGGAAGCAATCGGGGGGTTGGCTGCGCCAAGACATCCTGAACCGCGACGGCGTTGCCCGCCGTGCGGAGATTCTTCACGACTTTGGGGCGAGGGCCGTGCGGAAACGAGGGAAGTTCACGCGTCCAGGACTCGCAAACCCTTCGGTGCAGGACCTGTCGTGGACGCTGGGCCGCTCACGGGGCGTCACCGTTCATGTCTCCACGGAGGAGTCGATGGTGATTCAGGGTGCGCCACGATCCGGCAAGGGCTTGTACGTCGTCATCAACGCGATTCTTGATGCGCCGGGGGCAGTCGTCACAACATCCACGCGTGCGGACAACCTGGTGGTGACGATGAAGGCGCGGGCTTCCGGTGGGCGACCCGTGACCGTCTTTGACCCACAGGGTATGTCGGGGATCCCTTCGTCGCTTCGATGGTCGCCTGTACGCGGGTGCGAAGACCCTGACATTGCTACCCGGCGGGCGTTAGTTATCACGGCGGACACCGAGATGAAGGGCGAGAACGCTGCCTGGCAAAAGCGCTCGCTGATAGTTCTTCAGTGCCTGCTTCATGCTGCGGCGCTGTCTGGCGAGGGAGTGACGGCTTTCCGACGCTGGTCTTCCAGTCCGGTACTGGCGCGCGAAGCTCTCGAGGTGCTGGGCCGGTCGGGAGCTGCTCTGGGCTGGCAGGCCGACCTGATGGGCATCCTGGAGGACGACCCGCGGAATACGTCGAATTCGTGGATTGGGGTTTCGGCGGCGGTGGCACCGCTGTCTTCGCCCAAGGTGCTCGCCGCACTGAATCCGCAGGATGAGTCGGAGGAGTTCGATCCCAAGGCCTTCATACGGGATCGGGGGACTCTTTATCTCATTGGCACACGAGCCGGGGCAGCTGCTGCAGGACCTTACCTGTCCGCCCTGATCGACGACATCGACAACGCAGCGAGGGAAATGGCCTTCGTGTCACCGGGAGGGCGGCTGGAGCCACCGCTTTCCTTGATCCTGGACGAGATTGCCAACCTCGCCCCTTGGCCCGGGCTGCCTGTGGCGCTGTCCGACGGGGGCGGCATCGGGATCTCGACACTCGTCGTTTTGCAGTCGTTGTCCCAGGCCCGCTCGGGGTGGTCGATCGATGAGGCATCGACCATTTGGGACTCCGCGATCATCAAGGTCATTTTTGGCGGCGGGTCTGACGAACGCGACCTGCGCTCGCTTGCCGGGTTGCTGGGGGAGAGGAGCCTCACCCTCACCACGCGGTCCTGGTCTTCCGCTGGCCGGCAGGACGGGGAGCAGATACGGGAAAGTCCTGTGATTGCTCTGGACGAGATTCGACGCCTGCCCGCTGGCACCGCGCTGATGCTTGGGCGGCGGACTCGACCGATCCTGCTCGATCTGCTCGAGTGGCACAAGCGTAAGGACGCAGGGGAGCTGCGCCGCTTGAAGGCGGAGATGGAGCGCATCTTGGCCGACGGGCACAGGGAGCGTCAGCAAAAGACAAAAGGGGCGCCGGATGCGCAGCCATGACGAGACCGAGGAGTTCGATGTTCCGTCTGCTGGCTCCTTCGGGGACGACGAGATCACCGCACAGTTGTTTCGATCCGCTTTTGGTGCTTCAGCGGCTTCCAGGAGCGTGACCCGCCGTTGGCGGGAAATGACTCCGGAGCAGTCCCAGGAAGTTTGGGGTGCCCTTTTCTCATGGGTGCGATGGCTTGTCGCGACTTATCAGCTGACGACGTCGGTCATTCCTGACTGCTGGTGGCGCCACCCCGAGATTGTGGCTGAGTTGTATGCGCTTCACCGCGCCGAGCTTGCCTCCTACACCCAAGATGACCCGGGCTTTGGCCCGCTTGCCTTTCACGAAAGGCTCCCGCACGCCGTCGAACGCTTGCGGATGCACACCAGGACTGCCGGGTGTGTAGGGCTGCAGGCACACAAGGAGCCTGCGCCTCGAATCCTGTGTGGTGACGACCCCGACTTTGTTGAGTGGCGGAAGGCTGCTCATCAACTGGTTGCTGACTTCTGAGTCATGTCGCTCACGAGGTGGGTAACCATGAACGAGTGTCTGCGCAGCGATGCTGCGGTCCAAGAAGCATGAAGGGTGGCTGTCGTGGCCGCTACACCTGAAGTTCCATCTAGCACTTTGCCTGACCAGAGCTCTCCGGAAGCCGGCGTCGGCGCTCGCCGCATGGCGCCGGAGGAGCGAATCGCCTCACTGATGGATGGCCTGCACTCGATCCTGGAGGAGGCGGTCGAGTCACCTTCACATTGGCAGGTTCTGCTCGATGCCTCAGCCAATTTGTGGCGGTACTCAGGTGGCAACGTCGCCTTGCTCATGATGCAGATGGCGCAGCGGGGTACGGATGAGCCGACGCTCGTCGCCGGGTACAAGGAATGGGAACGACACGGCCGCACTGTCCTTCGTGGCGAGCAGGCCCTGTGGGTCATTGCACCTCGGACTGCCCGTGTGCAGCAGATGCTGCTGCCCGACGGTACGCGCCAGCGCATTCCTCTCGGCGACAAACTTCCCAAGGGCGCCATCGACGAGGGGAAGAAGACCCTCATCACGGGTTGGCGCGGACAGGCAGTCTTCGACGTTTCGCAGACCCAGGGGGCTCCGCTGCTGGTTCCCAGGCCGAGTGATACCAAGACCTTCGACGCGCCGCACCTATGGGAGTCGCTGGCTCTTGTTGCCCGCACGCATGGCTTCTCGATCGAGGTCGCCGATGCGCAGTTCGGGCTGACGAGCGGCTTCACCGACTTCGCTCAGCGCCAGGTCCAAGTCGGTGGGTGGCTAAACCCTGAGGAACGCACTGCCGTGCTTGCGCATGAGCTTGGGCATGTTCTGCTGCATGGTCCGGACGACCACGTAGGCAAGCTTTACGGGAGCAGCGTAGACCACCGCGGGCTGGCTGAAGTCGAAGCCGAGTCAGTTGCCTACACGGTGTTGAAGGCGCATGGGATAGACCGGGGTCCCCAGTCAGCAAGCTACCTATCCGGCTGGGCTGACGCAGTGATTGAGGCGGAGCATTCAGCCGCGAGTAACGACTCCTCCCGCAGCCAACCTCCTTCCCGCGTGGAGATAGCGAAGTCAGTCCTGGGGCGGGTTACGGCAGCCGCAAAGCAAATCCTTGAAGTAACTGATCCTCCGGGTACCGGTGGAAAGGTTCCGGTGGCTGAGGTCTCTCCCAGGGTCCATGGACAGGAGACCTATGCGGGCTTGGAGCAGCCGGGCGAGCCGTCCCGTGGCTTGGAGATCTCGGGCCCCTAGGGCATCCACCAACTGTTGGACGGGAGAGCCCCGTCTACGAATGAAAGGGCAGAAGATATGAGCACCAAGATTCCGGTCAACATTGTTGGCAATCTCGTTGCGGACCCCGAGCTCACGTACGGGGAGTCGGGTGTAGCACACGCCAAACTGCGGGTTGCTGTGAACCAGCGGATTCAGGGAGCAGACGGCTCCTGGCAGGACGGAGAGCCCGTTTTCCACAACGTCTCCGCGTTCCGGGCGCTCGCAGAGAATGCTTCGAACTCCTTGAAGAAGGGCGACCCGGTTACGGTGTCGGGGGAACTCGAGTTCCGTGCCTTCGAAAAGGACGGGGAGAAGCGTGAAGCGCGCCGCATTGTGGCTGAAACCATCGGCCCTGACCTCCGCTTCGGCACGGCTGCTTACCATCGCTCTCCACGTGCCGCGGCTGGTCCAGAAGCTGGAGTGGGTGCTGGCCTCCAGGCAGCTCCCGAAGCAGCGCAACCCGCCTACAGCATCGCTATGAAGGGACCGGTGGCCGCGCCCCCTTTAGGCGGGCCGGCGCGGGCTGACATAAGCATGTAGCTGACTGCTGCTGGCAGTGTGATGGTCTGATCCTCATTGGACCAGGCCATCACGTTGTCGACGCTCCACATGTACGCTCAGACGCTTTCGGCCGCCGCTTTAAGACAGTCGGCGGAACTGTCCGGGCTTCACCTGCACCAGGATCGGCAGCGCGAGCTGGATCGGCGCGGCGCCGACCGGCTTGTCGAGAAGATCGTTGATCGACGTCTGTCCTCTCAGCTCCCCTGAGGGATCTCTTTCCATGCCCACGACCCTAGGCACGACCGCGAGCCTTGCGTTTCTTCGACACGCGCGACGCTACCCGATGATTACCTGAGCGGCGCCGGGATGGCTGCCAACTACAGCGCACTACTGCCCTTCCACTCATCAGGCTTTACACGCCTGATGCTCGAGGAATGCGCCCAACCCATGTGGTATTTGCCGGAAGTATCCAGCCACTCGATGAGGCCGTACTTGTGGGTCCACCCGACGGCTTTGCCGTAAATTCCGCTGACGTACACAAGCGGACGCCCATACTTCGGGAAATCTCGGATGGGTGCGGGGTCATCTATTGGCCGGCTTGCTTCGGCGTCCATGCGCATCATCATTCGCTCGACATCTTCACGGGAGCCGGACTTGATCATGAAGCTATTTTAGAACATACATTCGAATGTTTGTATCGCCAGAGTGGCGTAACAGTAGATGCCGCTTAGGGGCTCCGGCCTTCGGCGGGTGCCCAAGCTAAGCAGTCAGCGGCTCGAATGACATACGTCTCAGGCCAGGGTGCGCTCGGCATTACTTGAGTGGGGTCGGGGGCGATGAGCAGGACGGATCCTGGCCATAGTGGTTCGGGTAGTGCTTCTATCCAGGCGCGCTGAACGTGGTTGAAGCGGTTCCACATGATGGTGACCCACGCGCCGGTGGGTTGTAGCGCGTCCACGCTGAGGAGTGTAACCTCTGTCGTGGTCCCGCTGGCCAGCTTAGCGTTGTCGAAGGATCGCCATCTGTTTGCTGCCTTAGCCAGCCAGGTCCGCCGTCGAGCGGATCTTTTCCCCCATAACAGCGCCAGCACTACAACAGTTGCCAGCAACAGGCTGCCAACGATGACCTTCATGACGAGAGGAAGTTCCGTGGCGGCCAAGGCTATGAGTGAGAGGGCAAAGACTATGAAGACAACCGCGCTGGCTATCACTAGTCCGGTTGTCGCTACCTTGGGTCTTACCGCCGGATTGACGACCATTCGCATTACCTCCTTACCAGATTAGAGCTGCCAGCCGGCACTTGTAAGGACGACTTGCTGAGAAAGGGCTGAATCCACAGGTGAGTCATCTAGTTGAGCGGTGCCACGGCGATGAGCATTGTTGATCGCTGCGTTGATTCGTTCACGCTGGCCGCGGTGTTCCCATTCGTAATTCGTGGGAGACGGGCCCAGGGGGAGGGGAGAGTCCGGCAGCGCCCACCTGTCGCGAAAGACGGCAACGTCACGGACGAGCTGCCAAGTTTCGCCGCGGGTGCTATCTCCGACGGCTTCGAGCAAAGCACGTTTCCACTCAGGATCGGCTGTCAGCGCTGCCATGCTCACGGTCTCCGTCCTTTGGGAGATACGTACCCTGACCTGCTGAATCATCGACGCTAAGTCAGGGCGCGGAATGGTGAGCTTTTCAACCAGAGGTTCCTCAACCGCCGTCGTCCTTCCTTTCATGAACCGGCGTAAGCGCACGCTGAGGACAGCGCAGGGATCATTGGCAATGCTACTTTCCTGGCAGAACTGGCTGAGTATGCGCTCGGTACCCTGCCGGCTGACGGCTGTGGCTTTCCGCCATGCCGCGACAGCTGCGCCCCACGACTTAGATTGTTCGAATTCCTGTGAGGCACCAGGGGCATGTTCGTCCAACTGCTGCCTAAGATCCAGTCCTGCCGCGATCTGCGCGAGGTAGTCATACTCCGCGTAAAGCCGCTCAAGGCTGTCCGCCTTCCTAAGCTCCGCGTCACGAATCTCGTGGGCAGTCCGTTCGGCGCCCTCAGCCGCCAGCACCTCGCCAAGGATGCCCTGCCATGAGAGCTGCAGTGATGGATCGACAGCTAAATGGTCGGCGTCGTCACCTTCGCTGACGTAGGCAAAGTTGCCGGAACGGCCCCGGGTCATGCTCACATACAGCAGCTCGCGCGTGAGCCTGCCCTGAGTAATCACGGTGTGGCCGGTGTCCACGGTAAGGCCCTGGGAACGGTGTGCCGTGGTTGCATAGCCCAGCTCGACGGATGTCTCCAGATATGCCCGGGGGAGTAGGACGCTCGCGCCTGTGTCCCGCCGCCGCGCGAGCAGGGAGCCGTCACGCCGACTGATGCCTTCGACGTCGAACAGCGTTCCGTTCCTCACGAAATTACCGTCACTGTCCACTAGCTTTCGGTTATTTCCGCGGGCGATGACCGTGTCACCGGAACCCGCCCGTAGGCCATCGCTGAGCAGCACCGTCTGCTCCGGATCCACCACTCCCTGTGCCACTCGGTCCGCCTGCGCCCGTTCATTGAGCATCCCGACCGTTTCATTGTCGGCGGCAATGAGGATGGACGACTTGCCTGCCCGAGTATCTGCCTGCCAGGCGACGTAGGCCTGGTCAGCCATATTCAGGTAGGTGCCGTGCCGGATCCGCCCATGTTGGGCATAGTCGTTGATGGCTGAGTACTCACCGTTCCGGAGCTTGAGCGACGACGCACGCTCCCACTCCTCATGGAATCTCCAGATCGTGCTCAACCGTGTTGCCTTACCCTGCCGGTCCAGCCAGCCAAGTACGCCTCCGGCGTCGATGGCGTCCAGCTGTCCCGGGTCGCCGACCAGGAGGATCTTCGCGCCAGCATTCTGGGCCTGCTGTACGAGAGCCGCGAGCTGGAAAGTCGAGACCATCGACGCTTCATCAACGATGATGAGCTGATTCGCGTGGAAGCACCAGCGTTGCTGGGTGGCAGCGAGCTGCGCCGCCTCCTGGGCTAACGCGATGCTCCAGCGCTCGCCGAAACGAGCCTTGGTCAGTTGCGACTGCACATTGAAGAAGCGCCCGGCCCTTGAACTAGCCCCCTGACCGGCCGATTCGTGCAGCCACTTGGTGACGTTCTCCGTTGCCATAGCGAGTTCACGGCCGAGCACTTCGGCGCTGGCAGCTGCCGGGGCGAGTCCTACAACGCTGCCGGCGCCGTGCTCTGCTTCCCATACTGCCTTTACTGCACTCAGCGTGGTCGTCTTTCCCGTGCCCGCTGGCCCCGTGATGGCGTCGAGCCGGTTGCCGCTCAGTACTACGTCGGCAACGGCGGCACGCTGATCCGAGTGAAGCACTCGGCTCTCTGGTTGTTGGACTTGGTCAAGGAGATCCATGATGACGTCTGCGCGGACTGCCGGGCCGCCGTCGTCGTTCCTGGCCGCCATGACCGCGTCCTCGCAGGCGAGCGTGGACGTATCGGTGTAGAGGCGCGATCCGTGAAAGTCGAAGACGCTTCGTGGTCCATGCCGGACGTCTGCCTCGGCGTGGGCAGGGACGGTGTACCGGTAATCATTCAGAGGCACGGACTGCTGCTCGGCCGCGGTGGCGACGGCGTCCATGAGCGTGCTCCTGTCCGCCGCCGTGCGGCAACGCACCTGGGCGCAGACGCGTTCGGATTCCGCAAGGAGATTCCAGCGGTTCCAGGTTGAGCGTTTGTGGGCGACCCGCTCGCGGGTCAGGGTTGCGACGGCGGATATCCAGTCAGAGGTCAAATCATTGAAGGCAAATGGGGCAATTTTGGAGCGGTTGATCGTTGCCGCGATAACGTCGTCCGGTGGGAATCCTTTGGCGGTGGCGCGTTCCTTCCATTCTGTAGATAGCTCGTGCAGGGGCGTGGGGAGCTCGGGCTTGGGGACGCGTGTGGCCAGGGTCGCTTGCTGCCGCAGCTTGATGACCGTTGCTGTGCTTGGCGGATGGCCGTGTTCCGTTGTCCACTCCGCGACGAGGCGGTCTGTTTCCACATTGATCAGACGGGACCGGTTGGAGAACTCGCGGATGAGGTCCTCGTCGATCCCGGTGAGCTGCTGGCTGGGATTGCCCGTATTGATGACGGGGACGCGGATGTCCGTGTCGCTGCCAAGGTGGCAGTGGAGGGCGTCGAATAAGAGCCCGTTGTAGTGTTCGCTGGCGGCGACGACAGCCTTGTACAGGGTGCGGGAGTCGAGGGTCACCCAAGCGCCGTCGGTGATGCGCTGAATGCGGTTGGCGATGACAAGGTGTGTGTGAAGTTGAGGGTCGCCGATGCGCGACTCCCAATGGTCGAAGGCGGCGGCGATAGCGCCCATCGTGCCAATGTGGGCGACGCCGTTTCGGCCGGCACGTGTATGGATGACCTGCGCTTCCAACCAGGCAAGGGTTGCCTCCACCGCCTCGTGGTGGGTGCGGAGGATTAGGTCTTGCGTGCTGCGAGGGCTGAGCGCCCAGAGGACGGACACCGACTTCGGCACGCTAAAGGTCAAGTCGAAACCTACGACGGCGTGCCTCACCGTTGGCGAGCCGGTTTTGTTCTCGACGGCGGTGGGTTGACTGTGGGGGCGGCCCAGCGGAGCGCTGGTGTCCGGATGTACGGCCAAGTCGAAGACTGCTTTGGCGTCTGTTTCGGTGACGGCGCCGCCGGCACTTCTGTTGATACTTGGTAGTCCGCTGCCGATCCATCGGCCTTCGGGCGTCCCGACTTTCATGTAGTAGGTGGTGGCGTCCTGGGGAGCGGCGGTCAGATCATCCATCATCGTGGTCTTGAACAGATAGCGCAGACCTGATTGTGCCGAGAGGCGTGCGATGGACATCGTCATGGCCGTGCCGCTCTTGCCTGGCGCTTGGATGGATGCCATCCGCGGCGGTTGAGGATGTCCAGCGTTGCGGGGTCGAGGGAGACGCCTTTTGCGTTCGCAAGCGAAACCAGCCATGCTGCGAGATGCGCGAGATCCTGCACGTTGGTCCGTTGCGCACGCTTCAGCCGAGCTACTTCGAGCTGGAGGACATTGTTGCCTTGACGCTGCTCGGAGTTCTCGGCCTCAAGCCGATCAATCTCACAGGACTGGGAGCGGAGTTTGGACTGGAGAATCTCGACCCGGCGCTGGCAGATCCTTGTCCTAGTTGCCAGCTGGCGCTGCGCAGCCTTTAGCTCGTCCTTGGGAATTACAGCTCCGTCGTCAGCCTCTACCGCCACTGCGGGACGGCGCGCAGTTCGACGTATACGGTCCCGCTTCCTGTTGCCGCAACGGATTGAACAGAAGCGCTGACTTTTGCGGGAAGGCTCGAAGCCCATCGTGCACTCTTCGCAATTCTTGATCACGGAAGTTCATATGATCGGGGCCCGGTTTCGACATGACCGACGTGAGCTGTTCTCACGCTGATGACCTTGGATGCCAGAGGTGTGAGGAGCTGATGCGGTGATAAAACGTGGCAGAAGACCAGGAAGCACATGGAGCTGTGCTCTCTAGCTTGGGTCGTGGGCAAGGTTGCGTGGAGCCCCTTGGCTCCAACCGGTTGTGGTCGAAGGAGAGGGAACAGCTGTTGCGTGAGAATTGGCGCCACCAAAGCATGCTCAGTGCAAGTACTCGAAATCCGGTCGACGCTAATCCTGGCCGGACAGCTCCAAGCGGATCTTGTGCGCGATGCGCCGGGGCGGCGGCAGACCCGGCGTGGACAAGGTCATTTAGCTGGCCGCCTGACAGCCCACGGTGTCCGATCTGGGTCTATAAGTTTCTCGAGTCGTCGTCAGCAAACTACAGATCGCGCTGTACTCTGACAGGTTACGCCCGGCTGTCTGACGTCAGGTTGAGGTGTACCCTCCTGCAACGAGCCGCTACGAGGCTCAAAACGCTCGCGGTGACGAGAAGCCCGCCTGGTTAACAGGCCCAAAGCACCATCGGCTGTTTATAGTCCCATTTGGTGACTTCCGCGCTCCGGACCAGGCGATCTGGTTGCTTCAGACACACTGCACGGAAGTTCTGGAGGCGCGATAACCGCAGGCCGGTTTCGTTCCCCAGCATGTCATCATGGACCAATGAACAACTCTTCCCGCGCAGCACGCTCTGAGCAGCGGCGGCATGAAATAGTCCAAGCGGCGATCGAGGTTTTCGGTAACCAGGGGTACCGCCAAGGTTCCCTGCGTACTGTGGCGGCCGCGATCGGGCTAACGGTTCAAGGCGTACTCCACTACTTTCCAACAAAGGAAGATTTGTTGCTTGCGGCCTTGGAGTCCACGACCGTGTCACGGCAGCAGGCGGCGGAAACTATCTTGGAAAAGGCGGGAACGGTTGCCTATCTTCGCTACTTCCTTGAGCAAAACCTGCTCCACCCTGGGTTCATGCGGCTTTTTGTTACATTGGCGGCCGAAGCTTCTGACGAAGCACACCCTGCTCGGGAGTACTTTCTCGACCGTTACGCCACCTCCCACGCGGTGATCAGCAAGTCCCTCGCGGAAGACATCGCCCGCGGGCGCTCGACTGCACATGATCCCCATGCGGTCGCCGAAGAACTCATCGCGTTAGCTGACGGCTTGCAATTGCAGTATCTTCTTCGCCCCGGAATGGACCTCCTCCAGTCCTATGACAATGCGACTTCCCACCTTGTGCGTGAAGGGAATCGGGCGATTCCCGAGGTCGTTTAATTTTTTTTCCCAAACACCTACCGAGTGATCGGTAATCGTGCAATCATAGGTGGACCGACCGTGATGGAGCTCACCCGTTGAAGAGTGGGCCATATGAATGAGGGTTCGTGAAACCACCTAACGTGCTGTGGATCAGCACCCATGACATCAACCCTGACTTGGGTGCCTATACCGGTGTTTGGCCTGGTGCAGAATACGCATCAACGCCAAATCTCGATCGCCTTGCTGCCCAAGGGGCTCGGTACGACAACGCATTCGCCGCGGCTTCCATCTGCGCGCCTGCGAGGTCGGCCATTATGACGGGCTGTTTTCCGTCCGCCATCGGGACCATGCACATGCGCACCAAGGCTGTCCCGCCGGCAGAAATTCGTTTGCTGCCCGAGTACTTCCGCGAGGCCGGGTACTACTGCACAAGCAGCTCGTTCACGGACTTTCAGGTTGATACTCCGCGTACGGCATTCGATGACTGCAGCGACACTGGACATTGGCGCAATCGACCAAGTGCGGATACACCCTTCTTTTCAGCGTTCCACGGCATGATCACGCATGAGTCGCAGATTTACCTGGAAGACGACGAGTTTGCGGCGGCCACATCGCATGTAACACGTGCTGCAAGACATGATCCTGACCTTGCGCCTTTGCCGCCGTACTATCCCGAAAGTGCCGTGTTCCGAAAGGCCTGGGCGCGCTATGCCGACCTGATTACCGAGATGGATCACTGGGTAGGGGGCATTCTTGACCAGCTGGAGGAGGACGGGCTCGCTGACTCAACCGTTGTTGTCTTCTGGAGTGATCATGGCCGGGGAATGCCGCGCGGCAAGCGGTGGATCAACGAATCCGGCCTGCGGGAACCACTTATTATCAGGTGGCCCGGGGTGATTGAACCGGGGACAGTGCGCAAGGAGATCGTCCACACGATGGACCTTGCGCCGACGATGCTGGCGTTGAGTGGGTTGAGCGTCCCGAAGCACATGCATGGCGTGCCTCTCATCGACTCGACGGGGAATTTCGCCGATGATCCTAATGAGTTTGTATTCGCTGGCCGGGATCGGATGGACGAACTGGAGGACATGTCCCGGACGGTCCGGGATGATCGCTTCCGCTACATCCGCCATTTCCATCCTGACCGTTCGCCGATGCAGCACTGCCAGTATCCTGACCAGCTTGCGACGTGGGCGGAACTTCGCCGACTGGCTTTTGACGAGGCAAACCAGCTCGGCAGGGGGGAGGATCGGACGTTGCTCAGCCCTCTGCAGCGGGGCCTGCTGACGCCGACCAAGCCCGAAGAAGAGCTTTACGATTTGCTGGCCGATCCGCATGAGACCCGCAATTTGGCAAACGACCCCGACTACACCGGTGTGGTGCTGAGGATGCGTGAAGCACTATCCCGCTGGCAGGAGCGCTACGGTGACCTGGGTCTGCTCCCGGAGGATGAGCTGATACGGCGTTGGAGACCGCATGGGCACCCACAGGTGACGCTGGCCCCTTCCGTCTATGTACAGGAGGACAGGCTTGTAGCTGAGTGCAGCACCGAAGGCTCCTCCATCGGGTGGACGACGGATGAACCGAGCATACCGCCATCCCCTCGTTCTGACTTGGAGCGTGTCATCGGCTCTCCGGAAAACGACGGCAGACATTGGAACCTCTACTCAAAGCCTGTCCCTCTCCCCACCGCGGGCACAGTGTGGTTCAAGGCCTGGCGGCTCGGGTTCGAGCCAAGCGAAGAAATCGCTGCCCGGGTTGCCGCCCCCGCCTCAGCAGGGATACGAAGCTGACCGGCATTGCAGATCTGTAATGGTTCCCGCTCAATCCTGACGGTCCTTCCAAACACCAATACAAGTAGAAAATTCATCCAAAGGAGCATGAAATTGTCCACGACAATCATTAGCCGCAGGCGATTCGGAGCGGTGTCAGCCGCCGCCGCGCTGACCATCGCCTTGACTGCCTGTGGCGGGCCATCGCCGGAAACATCTACGGGTGCCAACGCCTCTGGCGGTGGAGTGCTCACCGTCGGCGCGCAGCTGGACAATAACTCGTTCGACACAGCTGCCCTTGAGATCGGGAACCGCACGCAGTTCTGGCAACCCGTATATGACACCTTGATCCAGCTGGACCCCGAGGCCAAGCCGACACCAGGCCTCGCTGAAAGCTGGTCCTACAACGACGACAACACAGTGCTGACTCTCAAGCTCCGGGAGGGCGTCACGTTCTCCGATGGTGAATCCTTGACGGCCGAGGCAGTCAAAGCCAATATCGAACACCTTAAGAACGGCACCGGCCAAAACAGCTTCATGGCCAAACCGGTCGCCGAAGTCGCCGTTCTGTCTCCGACCGAAGTCGAGCTTCGCCTGAACGAACCGACACCCTCGATGTTGAGCTACCTGGGAACGGTGGCGGGGGCAATGGCATCGCCGAAGGCCATCGCTAACGGTGACCTGGCGAATAACCCGGTCGGAGCGGGTCCGTACATCTATGACGCTGCGACCACCGTCAAGGGAACCTCCTACACCTATAACAAGAACCCGAACTACTGGAACAAAGAGCAATACCAGTACGACAAGGTTGTTGTGATGACGATGAATGACATCACCCCACGGCTGAATGCCCTGAAGACCGGCCAGATTAACGGCGCGTTCATTACGCCCAACGTCGCTGCGGAAGCAGAAGCATCAGGTTTGAAGGTGCACAAGCTGCCGGTCAACTGGGCCGGGCTGCTGATTGGTGACCGTGACGGCAAACTGGTTCCGGCGCTGGCGGACGAAAGGGTCCGGCAGGCCCTGAACTACGCAATCGACCGTGAAGGCCTTTTGAAGAACATCCAGTTGGGCTACGGCGAGGTAACGAACCAGGTCTTTAACAAGAATAGCGACGCCTACGATCCTTCCTTGGAGGGAACCTACAAGTACGACCCCGAGAAAGCCAAGAAGCTGCTGGCCGAGGCGGGCTATGCAGATGGTTTCAGCATGACGATGCCCAGCAGTGCGGCCGCTCCTGCCATCTACCCCATCCTTCAGCAGCAGTTGGCTGACGTGGGCATTACGGTGAACTACGAGTCGGTGCCCCCGGATCAGACCATCGCCGCGTTCCTCTCAGGGAAGTACCCCGTCTTCTACATACCTCTTGGTTCGGCCACAGCCTGGCAGGACCTTCAGACCTGGGTAATGCCCACGGCGCCGTGGAACATGTTCAAGAACCAGGATGCTGAACTCGATAAATTGATTGAGACTGCCCAAGCCGCCACAGGCGATGAGCAGAAAACCGCGTTCCGGGCTGTTGGGAAGTGGCTGGTGGACAGGGCATGGTTCGCGCCGTTCTACACCCCGGACAACCTTTTCGCGACCACCAGTGACACAACGACCACTATGCAGGCGCAGAACAGCGTTCCCTTCCTCCACTCGTTTGCACCAGCCGGCAAATGACCCGATTTACGGTTCCTGGGCGCCCCCGGCGGCGCCCAGGAACCTCATCCTGAAGGACAACAGTGACTTTCTTCATCGTCAAACGCTTCCTTTTCGGTATATCGCTGATTCTGGTCGTTTCAACCCTGACCTTTTTCCTGATCTACGGAGACGGAAACACGATAGCCCGCAATATTCTTGGTGAAAACGCCACCCAGGAGCAGGTGGCAGCCAAAGCGGCCAGCCTCGGCCTTGACCGGCCATTGATTGAACAGTTCTTCACCTGGATGGGTCACGCGATCACCGGCAATTTAGGTGCTTCCTACTTCAACGGTCAGAGTGTCGTTTCGGCTCTTGCCAGCAGGGTTCCGGTGACGCTGGCCGTCGTGGTCGGCTCGGTTCTGCTTACCGCCCTGGTCAGCATCTGCCTGGGCATGCTTGCTGCCGTCAAGCGGGGATGGATCGACCGGGTCGTCCAGGTCATTTCTGTTGCCGGACTGTCCCTGCCGAACTTCTGGGTGGCTCTCTTGCTCGTGATCTGGCTCGCCATCGGTGCACGGATTTTCCCCCCGACCGGATATATTGCACCGTCCATCTCAGTGGTTGCCTGGCTCTCCACCATTACCCTGCCCATCATTGCCCTTTCACTGGGCGGGGTCGCCGCAGCCACTCAACAGGTCCGGGGTGCTGTCATTGACATCCTTGAAGCTGATTACGTGCGCACGTTGAAATCCCGTGGCCTGAAAGACGGCTCTATTCTCTTCCGGCATGCTCTCAAGAACGCCGCCCCGGCAGCGCTCACGGTCCTGTCCCTGCAGTTCATCGGCCTGCTGGGCGGGGCGATCGTCATCGAAAAGGTCTTCGCCCTCCCGGGCCTTGGATCACTCGCTGTGGGCGCCACGGTCCAAGGTGACGTGCCCATCGTGCTTGGCGTGGTTATCGTGACCGTGATCCTCGTCGTACTCGTCAACCTTGTCATCGACCTAGCCAACGGCTGGGTGAACCCGAAAGTACGCCTGCAATGACGCAACCAGATCCCGCAATTATCGATCAGCCGGTCGCCACAGCCCCGGTCCGGCAGAGCCTCTTTAAGACCCTTGTCCGCAACCCGATGGCCCTGGCCGGGCTCATCATCATCAGCATGGTCAGTCTCATCGCTATCTTCGCTGACTTTGTTGCGCCGATGAGCCCCATCACACCGGTCCTGGACGCGATTAATGCACCTCCCGGCAGCCCCGGCCACCTGCTCGGAGCGGACAGTTCGGGGCGGGACATTCTCTCCAGACTGATCTTCGGTGCCCGCCTGACACTGATCGGCGCCTCGATCGCCATCATTGTCGCGCTGGCGGCCGGCCTCCCGGCGGGTCTGATTGCCGGGTACTTTGGGGGCTGGTTCGACGCCGCAGCCAGCTGGGTGGCCAACGTCTTGCTCTCGCTGCCGAATATGATTGTGCTGCTCGCCGTCATCGCGGCATTTGGCCCTTCGGTTTACCTCACGATGGCGGCATTCGGCATTATGCTCGCGCCAGGGATTTTCCGGCTGGTCCGTGCGCAAGTCATCGCAGTCAAGAATGAGCTCTATGTCGACGCCGCGCGCGTCTCCGGGCTGTCAAATACTCGAATCATCGGCCGCCATGTCCTCTCTGTCGTCCGGGCCCCTATCATCATCCAGGGCTCCGTCCTCGCCGGTGTGGCCATCATCGTGCAGTCAGGTCTCGAGTTCCTCGGCCTCGGAGACACGTCCACCGTGACCTGGGGCGGAATGCTGGGCGAGGCATTCACCGTTCTCTACCTCTCTCCAACCGCAATCATCTGGCCCGGCGCCATCATTGCTGTCACCGTCGCCTCTCTCGTCCTGGTCGGAAACGGCCTGCGAGATGCCGTGCAGGGCGTGACAAATGAACCCCGGGCTATCCGGACCGCGGGACGTCAGCGGGATCGGGCCAGGCGGGCTGGAAGTGACGCCGATCGTCCCGCCGGCGACCATGCCCTGGAAATCCGGAACCTGAAGGTCGGCTACCCCCAGCTGGACGGAAGCGAAAAAGTAGTCGTGCAGTCGGTTTCGCTTACGATCGACCGCGGACAGATACTCGGACTCGTCGGAGAATCCGGTTCGGGCAAGTCGCAAACAGCTTTCAGTGTTCTCGGACTCTTGCCTCGCGGCGGAATCGTGCTTGACGGTTCCATCTTCGTCGACGGCAAGGACGTATTGGCGATGAAAAAGAAAGAACGTCGTTCCATGCTGGGAACAGCAATTGCCTATATCCCGCAGGAACCGATGTCCAACTTGGATCCTGCATTCACGATCGGACATCAAATGGTCGAACCGCTCCGCGCCGCCGGCATGAAACGCGCCGATGCTACAGAAAAGGTCCTCGGGCTGCTGGCGCGGGTGGGTATCCCCGACCCGAAACGGACGTTCAATTCCTACCCCCACCAGATTTCAGGAGGCATGGCCCAACGCGTCCTGATCGCGGGAGCCATCTCCAACGATCCTCAACTGCTGATCGCCGATGAGCCGACCACAGCCCTCGACGTGACAGTGCAGGCAGAAGTCCTCAGCCTGCTCCGAAGCCTGCAAAAGGAAAGGAACATGGCCGTGATGCTGGTAACACACAACTTCGGCGTAGTTGCGGACCTTTGCGACACTGTCGCCGTTATGCAGCACGGGAAGATTGTCGAGCTGGCGCCGGTGGAAGAACTGTTCGAACAACCCAAAGACCCCTACACACAGATGCTGCTGGCCTCGACGCTGGAGGATACCGAACCCCGCCCGCCCCTGGGCACAGGGAGTCCGGCCAACCAGTCAAAGCAGACTCCGGCCATGACGAGCGAACGAAAGGTCATGCCATGAGCCTTCTGGTTATCAAAGACGTAGTAGTGACCTACCCCGGCAAGGGCTTCCGGTCCAAACCATTCACCGCCCTCCACGGCGTCTCCCTGGACATCAAGAGCGGCGAAACCGTCGGTCTCGTGGGTGAATCCGGGTCAGGTAAGACGACACTGGGTCGTGCAGTGCTGGGTCTGGCTCCCGTGACGGCAGGACAAATTTTATATGAGGGGCAGGAGATACAGAATCTCCAAGGACCTGCCCGGCGCAGGCTCGCTTCGGAAATCCAGGTCGTCTTCCAGGACCCCTACTCCTCACTGAATCCGGCACTGACTGTCTCGGACATCCTCTCCGAGCCGCTGGGAGTGCAGGGCGTGTCGCCGGCAGATGCCCGACTGCGCGTACGCCAACTCCTGGACCAGGTCGGCCTTCCCTCAGACGCCAGCCAGCGCTTTGCCAGGGAATTTTCCGGCGGCCAGCGCCAGCGCATCGCCATCGCCCGGGCCCTGGCCCTGCGTCCGAAACTCATCGTCTGTGACGAGCCCGTCTCCGCTCTTGACCTCTCAACACAGGCCCGGGTCCTCGACCTCTTCATCGACATCCAGAAGCAAACCAACGTGGCCTATCTCTTTGTGTCCCACGACCTCTCCGTCGTGCGGCACATCAGCCACCGGGTCGCCGTGATGTACAAAGGCGAACTGGTGGAGACCGGTGACTGTGACCAGGTCACCCGCGAGCCGAGGCATCCCTACACGCAGCGTCTCCTTATGGCGGCCCCTGTGGCTGACCCGGCGCGCCAGAGACAGCGCCGGGAAGCGCGGGAAGCCGCGGAAGCGGCTCAGGCCATGCCGGCAGCATCATGAGCGAGCTTCGACTGGCAGCGGGCCCGGCCGAGGCCCACGAAGACGCCAGTAACGTGCCCCGGCCGTCCGGGTGCTGCTCGCCGCCGCGCCAAACTGTTCCCGGGCCTGTGGCACTCTCGCCAGAGGCTCTGGAGCGGACAGACGGTCATGTCCGGGAAGATGCCCTGATACCAGGCGGGACGTTCCTCATGGGGGACCCCTTTGACGAGGGGTACCCGGCGGACGGCGAAACGCCCGTCCATCGGGTGAACATCAAGCCGTTCAGGCTTGACCGGACGGCGGTGACCAACCTGCTCTTTGCTGAATTTGTGGAGGCTACCGGCTACAGGACTGAGGCGGAAAGCTATGGCTCCTCGGCCGTGTTTCATCTCGCTGTGGAGGCCCCCGCCAGTGACATCTTGGGCAGGGCCACCGGAACCCCGTGGTGGCTGAACGTGAAAGGGGCCGATTGGGCGCATCCGGCAGGAGCAGGGTCGAACTGGCAGGATGTTCCAGACCACCCTGCCGTCCACGTTTCACACAACGATGCCCTCCAGTACTGCCGGTGGGCCGGGCGAAGGTTGCCGACGGAGGCGGAATGGGAATACGCGGCACGCGGTGGCCTGGAACAACAGCGCTACCCGTGGGGGAACGACCTGCTAAGTGCTGAGGACGGGCATCTCTGCAATATCTGGCAAGGGTCCTTCCCGATCGAAAACACCGTCGAGGACGGATACCTTTCCACTGCACCCGTAAAATCCTTTCCGGCCAACGGCTACGGCTTGTATGAGGTCAGCGGAAACGTCTGGGAATGGTGCGCTGACTGGTTCCTTCCCAAGTACTACCGAAAGTCCCCCGCCGACAACCCGTCAGGACCAACAATTGGATCAGGTCGGGTCATGCGTGGCGGTTCTTATCTCTGCCACGACTCATACTGCAACCGGTACCGGGTAGCTGCCCGCAGTTCGAACACCCCCGAATCCTCATCAGGGAACTGCGGCTTCCGGACTGCAGGCTCCTGCCCTTAAACCTGCCCGGTCGCTGCACCTCCTTAGCAGGCGGCCGAATCATCTTTAGAACACAAGCGACTTTGAACGGAAGATCCATGCACACCATCGCCGTAGATGAAGACCTTCAGGCCCTAGTAGCTGAGTTGAGCCTTGAAGAGAAGGTCCAGCTGCTGACCGGCCGCGATTTCTGGACCACGTGGCCATTGGAGAAGATTGGCCTGCGCCGCATCGTGTTCTCCGATGGACCGACCGGTGTCAGGGGTGAAGTGTGGGATGAGCGTGAACCGTCAATGAACTTTCCGTCTGCGACCGCTATCAGCTCATCCTGGGACCCGGCGATCGCTGACCGTCTTGGTGCCGCGTCCGCCGTTGAGGCCCGCCGCAAAGGGGTGGATGTTGTGCTGGGCCCGACAATCAACCTGCACCGGTCCCCGTTGGGTGGACGGCATTTCGAAGCGTTCAGCGAGGACCCGGTCCTGACGGCGGAACTCGCGGCGGCCTACGTCTCCGGTGTGCAGCGCAACGGGGTTGGTGCCACGCCGAAACACTACATTGTCAACGATTCTGAGACTGACCGGTTTACGGTGGACGTGAAAGTAGGGGAGCGGCCCCTGCGTGAGTTGTATCTGCTCGCGTTCGAAAAAGCGATTGTTGATGCGAAGGCGTGGCTGGTGATGAGCGCGTACAACTCGATTAACGGCGCCACCGCCACTGAAAACGACCTGCTGGAAAGCCCTTTGAACAGCGAATGGAGCTTCGACGGGGTGGTGATCAGTGACTGGACCGCCGTGCGCAGCATTGAGAGCGCAAATGCTTCCCAGGACCTGGCCATGCCAGGACCGGATGGGCCGTGGGGTGACGCGCTGGTGGTGGCCGTGAAGGCAGGAAAGGTCCCCGAAGCGGCAATCGACCGGAAGGTATTTCGGATTCTGCAGCTCGCGGCAAGAGTCGGTGCCCTTGAGGGCTTCGAACCCGTAGCGGCCGAACCGGTGAACCGGGAAGACCCCATCGCGTTCGCACATGAAGCCTCTGCCGCCGGCACTGTCATGGTCAAGAATGAGGGCGTGCTGCCGCTGGACCTGGCCACGGTAAAGAAAGTTGCGGTAATCGGGCACAACGCCCGCTATGCGCGCACCCAGGGCGGCGGGTCTGCCACCGTCCTTCCCGAGAAGATCATTACCCCGCTTGAGGGGATCCGGGAGGCGTTCGGCGCCGACAACGTCAGCTACAGCGTCGGCGCCGTTGTCCAGGAAGGCATCGCCGAGCTGCCGCTGGAACAGATTACCAATCCCGTCACCGGCACCCCAGGGCTGCGCGTCCGCTTCCTGGACACGAACGGGCAGGAGCTCTACGCAGAAGACCGGCGCTCCACCGCACTGGTCTGGTTCGGCGGCGACGCGCCGATCGCGGCGTCCTCGATCATCCAGTTCCACACCATCTACACCCCGGATGAAACGGGCCCCGTCCGTCTTGGCTTCTCTACTGTGGGCCACGGCCGGATCTTCGTCAACGGTGTTCTTGCTCGGGAAGTCAAGATCGAAGCCGTCGGCACCGATCTTGGTGCCGCTTTCCTGGCGCCGCCGTCGGCCTCCGTCGAAGTCCAGGCCACAGCCGGTGTTCCGCTGGAAGTCCGGATTGAACTGGATACGGCTGAGAGGAAAGGGGCATTGTCCAACGCCCTCGCCGTCACCATTGGAGTCGAGCCCAACGACGTTGATCCCGACGAGCTGATCGACCAAGCCGTTGAAGCTGCCCGCGCAGCCGACATCGCCGTCGTCGTGGTCGGCACCAACTCCCGCGTCGAATCCGAAGGCTTCGACCGGACTTCCTTGGGTCTGCCGGGCCTGCAGGACCGCCTGGTCCACGCAGTCGCCGCCGCGAACCCCCGCACGGTGGTCATCATCAACTCCGGCTCACCCGTCCTGCTGCCGTGGCGTAACGAGGTCGCCGCGACCCTGATCGGCTACTTCGGCGGCCAGGAATTCGGCCACGCCCTCGCCGATATCCTCACCGGTGCCACCGAACCCGGCGGCCGGCTCCCCACTACCTGGCCCGCCACCCAGGAAGACGTGCCAGTTATCAACGTCACCCCCGGAGCCGACGGAACCCTGACCTACGACGAAGGGATCCACGTTGGCTACCGCGCATGGCTCAAGAACGGAACCACACCCGCGTACGAATTCGGGTACGGGCTTGGTTACACGACCTGGACATTGGAAGCGGTAAGTGCGCCCGCGACAGTGGTTCCCGGCACCGACGTGGCCGTCACGGTAACCCTGACCAACAGTGGCGCCCGGCCCGGCAAACACGTGGTCCAGATCTATGCCGAAAAGTCGGATTCAGCTGTTGACCGGCCTGTCCGCTGGCTCGTCGGCTCCGCACCCGTTTGGGCCGGACCCGGGGAAACCATCACAGTTGTCGTTAGCGTTCCCACCCGGCTTCTTGCGTACTGGGACGATAACGCCTGGACTTACGAACCGGGCACCTACACGCTGAGGGTTGGGTCGTCAGTGACAGATCTTCCCCTTGCCACAGGGCTTAGCCTGCAGCAGCCGCACCCGTAGCGGAATTCCGGATTCATTAACCAGTTCTTTGAGATAGAAGGTGTTCGTTGCGTGCCATTGTTGTGATGTTTGACAGTCTGAACCGTGATTTTCTTCGCCCGTATAACCCGGGCACTCCTGTGGACGCACCGAACTTTGAGCGGTTGGCCCGCAGAGGCATCACCATGGACACCTCGTACGCGGGCAGCATGCCATGCATGCCCGCCCGTCGTGAGCTCCACACGGGCAGGTACAACTTCCTGCACCGCGGCTGGGGACCTATGGAGCCCTTTGATGACTCGGTACCCGAGATGCTGCGTTCAGCAGGTGTGCACACGCACCTCGCCACGGACCACATGCACTACTGGGAAGACGGGGGAGCGACCTACCACACGCGGTATTCAACCTATGAGCTGGTGCGCGGACAGCAAGGGGACCCCTGGAAGGGGGAGGTCGCAGACCCGCCCCGCGAGAACGACCTCCGGGTCCACCGGCTCGGGACCTGGCGGCAGGACCAAATCAACCGCAAGTACATGACGGAACTTGCAGACCACCCCCAAGTGCGAACCTTCGACGCGGCCGAGGAATTCATCCGCACCAACCACTCTCAGGACCAATGGATGGTCCAAATTGAAACCTTCGACCCACACGAACCGTTCTTCAGCAATCCCGAACTGAACGCCAAATACGACGATCCCTCCTACGCCGGCCCCGACTATGAGTGGCCGGAGTACATGGAATACCTCGAGGACGAGGCCACCACTGAACATGTCCGCGCCCGATATTCCGCCCTCGTCGAACTTTGCGACAGATCCCTCGGAAGGGTTCTGGACCTGATGGACGAATTTTCACTGTGGGAGGACACGCTCCTGATCGTCTGCACCGACCACGGATTCTTCCTCGGTGAGCACGGCTGGTGGGGCAAAAGCGTCCAGCCATGGTATGAGGAAGTCATCCACACCCCGCTCTTCGTGTGGGATCCCGCCACCGGAAGAGGCGGAACACGCCACTCAGCTCTCGTTCAGACAATGGATATCGCCCCGACACTGCTGGAACATTTCGGACTCGAACCAATGCCGCACATGCAGGGCGTTTCCATCCCTTCAGTCCTGCGGGGGGACAGCCCGGCGCATGATTATGCTCTGTTCGGCGCCTTTGGCGGCCAAGTGAATATCACCGACGGCAGATACGTATATATGCGCACAACCACCAGCCCGGACAACTCGCCGCTGCACGAGCACACCCTGATGCCTACCCATATGAGAGGTTTCTTCACCGCGGACGAATTGTCACAGGCCAAGCTCGTTGACCCGCTGCCATTCACCAAAGGCATCCCTGTTCTACGCACCCCTGCCGCGACAATGGGTAACCCGTACGCGTTGGGAACGCTGCTCTTTGACCTCCACAATGACCCCCAACAGGAAAACCCGCTCATCGATGATGACCTTGAACTGCGCATGTGCACCGCACTTGTCGACATGCTCAAACGCAGTGACGCCCCGGACAGCCAGTTCCACCGGCTCGGACTGCCGCCGCACGGGCCGGTCACGACAGAACATCTGACCTGCGCCATCCAGAAGCCTCACCGCAAGCTCGTCCCGGCGGACCAGTTCCCGGCCGGCACCCCCAGCGTCCACACCCCGCTGTCGGACCTGCTGGCCGACCCGCAGGCACGAGCCGTGCTTGAACGACATGTCAACAAACAACTGCTGAGCGGACTCTTCCCTCACGTAGCAGGCCCAGTTTCGCTCCACCGCGCGACAGCCGCGACGTACGGCCGCATCTCCTGGACGACACTTCAACTAATCTCGGAGGAGCTCGCGGCGATCAGCGTCTCTGCCTGAAATGTTCACCGAACCCGGAACGGTAGTGCCCGGAAATCGCACCCGAATGAGGAACGCGAAAGCAACCGATGGGCTGGAGGCCCGTCGGTGATACCTGGTCAGTCGCATCCTAAAATCTGTCCCGCGCAGGACGCACAGGACGGCTGGACGACTGCTTCCCGGCGGCAGCGACCCCAACCCACACATGAGCGGACGTTCCTCTTCAACCGCACGATGCTGGAGGAATGGGCGTACATCCGCTCCTAACGGTCCGAGACCGAGCGTGTCGCAGCGTTCCCCGAGTGGCTGCATGCCTACAATCACCACCGAGCCCACACTGCCCTCAATGGTCAGACACCGGCCAGCCGCGTCACCAACC
>NZ_JCAXEF010000010.1:0-163554 GCF_059758765.1 Pseudarthrobacter sp. GQ63 | reverse complement strand
AACCCCGAACACCCCTACACCCAGCGCCTGCTCCTCGCCTCCCCGGTCCCGGACCCCGACCGCCAGGAACAACGCCGCGCCGACCGCCACCGGCTCCTCGAAACCCAACAGCAACAAAACGAACAGGCTCTCCCGGCATGAGCACGCAACCGGCGACCGACAACGCGACAGGCAAGGCTAGATCGAAGCCGACAATTTACGACATCGCCAGGGCCACCGGCGTCAATCCGTCAACGGTTTCCCGCGCACTTAATAAACCAGGACGCGTCAGCGCCAAGACCCAAAAAGTCATCCAGGACGCAGCAGAGGAGCTGCAATTCCAGATGAACCCCTACGCACGGGCGCTGGGAACAGGCCGCACCGAAACGCTCGGACTGATTCTTACAGACATCACCAACCCCACGTTCTTCGACATAATTCGAGCCGCCCAATCGACGGCGATCACCCGGAACTACACCATGATGATCGCCGAATCGGCCGAATCTCCAGCCACCGAGCTGAAGGCCGCGGTGAGGATGCAGGCCACCGTGGACGGGCTGATACTGGCGAGCCCCCGCATGGACGATGACAACATCCGGATGCTCGCCCGCACCAAACCGCTCGTCGTCATCAACCGCGAAGTTGAGGGTGTTTCCTGTGTCGTCCCGGATGTCAACGGCGGGATCGGCGCCGCTGTCAGGGCTTTGGCCGAACAAGGACATCGCAAAATCGCCTATTTGGCTGGCCCGCAGCAATCATGGATGTCGGTCCGTCGCTGGGAAGGCGTTCAAGAGGCCTGCGACTGGTCCCGGCTGGAGGCAGTCCGGCTGGAAACGGCCAAACCCACAGTGGACGGCGGACGCCGGGTTGCGCGGGAAGTCCTGGCCAGCGGGGCGACAGCGGTTATGGCATACAACGACCTCCTCGCCATCGGACTGATGCAGGAACTCCAAGCGGCGGGAGTGGTGGTACCTGACCAGGTCAGCATTGTCGGCTTTGACGATATCTTCGGGGCAGACTTCACCACCCCGCCCCTGACAACCGTTCGCTCGCCGCTGGCGAGCTGCGGCACCACCGCGGCGGCACTCCTGCTGGACATGTTCGACAGGGAACCGGAGGAGAAGCCCTCTCTGGTGCATGTTGAGACCGAACTGATCCGTCGCGGCTCCAGCGGACGGCTGATGCCTGCCGCGCGGCGCCCCCACCACTCTTCCGCTCTGACGGGCGCGAGTGCCCTTCGGGGCGCTCCAACACTATGAAAAGGACAAGAACTTGCTAAAACCCCAAGCGAACAGCACCCGTGAACTGGTCAACCTGGACGGCCTCTACCGGTTCAAGGTGGATACCGAGCGCACCGGACATAGCCAAGAATGGTTCAAGAAGCCCCTTGAAACCGGCCTGGAAATGGGCGTGCCCGGCAGTTACAACGACGTGTTCCCGGACAAGGCAATCCGGGACCACGTGGGTTACGTCTGGTATCAGCGCGAAGTGCGCGTGCCCCGCGGATGGGCGGGGGAGCGCATCCACCTGCGGCTCGACTCCGCCACGCACGAGGGTATGGTCTGGGTAGATGACGCACTCGTTGCAGAGCACGTTGGCGGCTACGCGCCCTTCAGCGCGGACATCACCGACCATGTAGCTCCCGGCAGGGCTTTCCGGCTCACCGTCGCTGTGAACAACGAACTGACCCAGGCGACCATCCCACCAGGCAAAATCACTGTGGGGGCGGACGGACGCAGGCAGCAGACCTACTTCCACGACTTCTACAACTATGCCGGCCTGCACCGCAGCCTCTGGCTTTACAGCACACCCGCCGTGACAGTCGACGACATCACGGTTGTTACCGGCTTTGAAGGCCACACCGGCAGCGTCGACTTCAGCGTCGCCGTACGTGGCAGGTCCGGCACCGAAGCTGTCACCGTCACGCTCCGGGATGCTTCAGGCGCCGAAGTCGCCCGGCGGGACGGAACTGACGGCACCCTGACGATCAGCGACGTCGTTCTCTGGCAACCGGGTGCCGGCTACCTGTACAGCCTTACTGCCGACGTGCGTGACGGGGACCAGCTGCTGGATACCTATACCCTGCCTGTCGGCGTACGCACCGTGGAAGTCAGTGGGGCCGAATTCCTGATCAACGGAAAGCCGTTCTACTTCACGGGATTCGGGATGCACGAGGACCACGTCACCATCGGAAAGGGCCACAGCAACGCCCAGATGGTCAACGACCTCGAACTGCTGAAGTGGACAGGGGCGAACTCTTTCCGGACGTCCCACTACCCCTATGCCGAAGAGTTCCTGGAATACGCCGACCGACACGGCATTGTGGTCATCGACGAAACAGCCGCGGTTGGGTTGAACCACGGCTTCGCTGCCGCCTTCGGGGGCCTGCCCCAGAAGACTTATGAGGAGGGTGCGGTGGACGCAAAGACTGCTGCGAACCACCGCCAGGCCATCACAGAACTCGTAGACCGGGACAAGAACCACCCCTCCGTGGTTCTCTGGTCCATCGCCAATGAACCCAACGCCTCGGAGGAAGGCGCCCGCGAGTACTACGAACCCCTTGCCCAGCTCACGCGCGAGCTGGACCCGAGCCGCCCTGTTGGCTACGTCAACCTGATATTCGATCCCGTTGGCAAGGAAAAGCTGGGAGACCTTTTCGATGTCATCATGCTTAATCGCTACCAGGGCTGGTACACCAACACCGGTGACCTGGAGAACGCGGAAGTCCTGCTGGAAGCTGAACTCCGTACCTGGGAAGACGCCTACGGGAAGCCGATGATCATGACCGAGTACGGCGCCGACACCATGACCGGCCTGCACTCCATCTACGAGCAGCCGTGGAGCGAGGAGTACCAGACGGCCTTCCTTGCCATGTACCAGCGCGTCTTCGACCGCATTGATGCGATGGTGGGTGAACATGTATGGAATTTCGCTGACTTCCAGACTTCCGACGGGGTACGGCGCGTGGACGGAAACAAGAAGGGAGTATTCACCCGTGACCGCCGGCCCAAACCGGCCGCCTACGCCCTCCGCCAACGTTGGACTGCGTTGGCTGGAAACAAGGACAACGTTCTTCGCCCGTAGGTGCGGGGAGGACAACATCGGCCTGGCCATCCGCGGCCACGGCTGAAAGAACCAAGAGCATGGTCCAGACAGGAGAACCCAAATGACGCAGACAGCCGGCACCTCCGCCTACGGCGACGCCTCCCGCCCGGCCGCTGAACGCGTCGAAGAGCTGCTGGGGTGCATGACGTTGGAGGAAAAGGCCGGGCAGATGTTCCATGCCATCTCTTTCGGCGGCGAAGAGGTGGACACGGAAACGCAGCGGCTTATAAGCGATGGCCTGATGAGCCACTTCAACGTGCACCAACTGCCGGACGCCCCCACAGCAGCAAGGTGGCACAACCGGATGCAGGAACTGGCGTCCAGGACCAGGCTCGGCATCCCCATCACCGTGTCCACCGACCCCCGGCATGCCTTCGCGGAGAACCAGGGTGCTTCATTTGCGGCCGGCTTCTTTTCCGCTTGGCCTGAGCCAATCGGCATGGCCGCGCTCGGCGACCCCGAGACTGTTCGACGGTTCGCCGACACGGCCCGGCAGGAGTACCTTGCCGTGGGCCTGCGTGCAGCGCTGCATCCCACCGTGGACCTGGCCACGGAACCTCGTTGGGCCCGGCAGTACAGCGGCTTTGGCCAGGATCCCGAGCTGACGGGGAAGCTGGCCGCCGCGTACTTGGAAGGGTTTCAGGGTCAAGCACTGGGCCGCCAGAGTGTCGCGTGCATGACCAAGCATTTCCCTGGCGGCGGGCCCCAAAAAGACGGGGAAGACCCCCACTTCCCCTATGGGCGGGAGCAGGTCTACCCCGGCGGCAGATTCGAGGACCACCTGCTCCCTTTCCGGGACGCCATCAACGCCGGGACCAGTGCGATTATGCCGTACTACGGCATGCCCGTCGGCCTCAGCCGTGATGGCGAAGCGATAGAGGAGGTAGGTTTCGGGTTCAACCGCCAGATCATCACCAAGCTGCTCCGCGACGAACTGGGCTACGACGGCGTGGTGTGCACCGACTGGGGGCTTCTGCACGATTCCCATGTCTTTGGCATGACGTTGCCGGCCCGGGCCTGGGGCGTGGAGCACCTTTCTGTCGAAGAGCGGATGATCAAGGCAATCGACGCCGGCTGCGACCAGTTCGGTGGTGAGTCGTGCCCCGAGATTCTCGTTGACTTGGTGAGGGCCGGGCGCATATCAACGCAGCGCATCGACATGTCCGTGCGGCGCCTGCTGCGGGTCAAGTTCGAGCTGGGCCTCTTCGATGACCGCTATGTGGATGAGGATGCTGCTGAAGCCCTGGTCGGTAACGCCGAGTTCCGCGAGGAAGGCCTGAAGGCCCAAAGCCGCTCGGTGGTCGTCATCAAAACCACCGAAGGAATCCTTCCCCTCCGAACGTCCATGCGGGTGTACCTTGAGGGCCTGTCAGCTGCTGCCATCCAGTCCTGCGGCGCGACCGTTGTCGCGTCTCCGGCAGAGGCTGACCTTGCCATCGTCCGCCTGGACGCTCCCCACGAGCCGCGGAACGAGCTGTTCCTCGAGGCGATGTTCCATGCGGGAAGCCTCGAGTTCGGCGACGCCGTGGCCTCCCATTTGAAAGAGCTTGCCGGGCAGGCGCCCCTGGTCTTGGTGGCCAACCTGGACCGCCCCGCGATCCTCACTCCGCTGGAACCGCACTGCTCCGCCATACTGGCCACGTTCGGAGTATCAGACGAAGCCCTCACGCGGGTGCTGACCGGACAGGCTGTGCCTGCAGGCCGCCTTCCCTTTGAGCTTCCCCGATCAACCCAGGCAGTTCTGGAAGCACAGAGTGATGTTCCGGGGGGCTCAGCAGACCCTCTCTACCCGTACGGCCACGGCCTCGCAGGATGGGCCGGCTTGAAAAGCTGAGGCCCTGCACATGAACGACTACATCCCAGACGCTGACGCTGCGGGCCTGCCACTGGAGGGACGAAAGTTGGGGCCGGATAACCTGTGGGTATGAAGAACCTGGACCTTAACCTGTTGCCCCAGCTACAGGTCCTGCTGGAACTGCGGAATATTTCCCGGGCAGCTGAGCGGCTCCAGCTCAGCCAGCCCGCCACGAGTGCGGCGATGGCAAGGCTCCGGCGGCATTTCGATGACGAACTCCTGGTCCGGAATGGCCGCACGTACGACCTCACGCCGTTTGCGCAGTCGCTGGTCCCCCTGGTTGATGAGGCCATGATTCACATCCAGCGGGCCTCACGCGTGCGGTCCGGTTTTGATCCGGATACCAGCGAGCGGGAGTTCATCATCGCTGCGTCGGACTATGCCGCAGCACTGATTGTGGGCCCACTGCGGGGAATCCTGCGCCAGGAGGCGCCGGGTGTGTCGGTGGATATCGTACCCACAGCAGCCAAGTCCGGCATTTTGGGCCAGATGGCCGACTATTCCAGAATCGATCTGCTCGTCGGACCCATGGGCTACCAACTGCAGGGTGCCAGCAAGCAGTTGTTCCGTGACAGCTTCGTGGCCATAGCTGACGCCGGAAACCCCCTGCTGCAGCAGCCCCGGCTCACCCTGGCGGACCTGACTGCGGTGCCCCACGCCGTCGGTTACTTTGGTGAGGGGATCAGCACACCTGCCGACAAACTGTTCGAGACCCGCGGCATACAGCGGCGAGTGGCGGCGGTGGTGGCCGGCTTCCTGTCGCTGCCGCTGCTGGTCGAAGGTACGGATCTCGTGGCCCTGGTGCCGCGGATGCTGGCAGCGAGGGCACAGCGCGGCGCGGACATCGTGGTGCTGGAGGTCTCGGACGATGTAGACGCGTCCCTGGTGGAAGCCATGTACTGGCACCCTTCCCAGACGGAGGACCCGGCCAGTGTATGGCTGCGCTCCGTGGTCCAGCGTGCCTGCTCGAGGCTGCACGAGCTCTTCCCGATTTCAACCCACCCTGTGACCGTCTGCGCCCTGGACACTCCACCGTAGACCTGCGCTCGCAGTGCTGAAGGAGTGGTTCGTGATGACTGCCAGCCTAGGATCCGGCCGGAGCCGGGTGGACCGTCCGGTTGCGCGGGCGGACGCGTGCAGCCACCCGGGTCACGGCCTCGCGCCGGTCACCGACCGTGTTTTCGATGCTGCCGATGCCTTCCACGGTCATGCGGACAACGTCCCCCGTCTTCAGCGGCGGGGGAGTCTTGGCACCGTTACGTCCCCAGAGTTCGCCGAGGCAGCCGCTGCCGCAGGTGCCGGAGCCAAGGACGTCGCCGGGCCGGACCACGGAGTCCTGGGAGGCGTATGCCACCAGTTCGGCGAACGGCCACCCCATATTGGACAGCAGGTCCTGACCGATGGCTTCCCCGTTGACCTTCACCGCCATGGAGATCGGCAGGAACCCTTCGGCGTCGTGCCGGTCCTCAAACTCATCCGCGGTGACAATCCAGGGCCCCAGGGTGTTGGCGAAATCCTTGCCCTTGCACGGGCCCAGGCTGACCTTCATCTCGCGGCGCTGCAGGTCCCGCGCGGACCAGTCGTTGAGCACGGTGTAGCCGAAGATGTGCCGGTGCGCCTCTTCTGCCGTGAGGTTCCGGCCGTCGCTCCCCGGGACACGGCCGACGACGGCGGCCACTTCCGTTTCAAAGTCCAGGTCCTCGCAGCCCGCCGGAATACCGATCACCTCACCGGTGCCGGTTACCGTGTGCGGGTTCGTGAAGTAGAACGTGGGCGCCTCGTACCATTCAGGCATAACGCCTGCCATGCCGTCGATGCTCATCCGCATCCCTTCGACGTGTTCCTCAAAGGTCACAAAGTCGCGGATGGTGGCGGGCACCAGCGGAGCGAGCAGCTCCACGTCCGCAAGCGGAACGGCAGGGCTGGACCCGATGGTGTCCCGGGCGAGGCCCAGCGTTTCTTCCAGCCCGGCGTCCAGGAGGGTCTGGACACCCTGGCCTGCCGGCAGGGGGTAGCAGTTAACGCCATCGACGAAGCCGGACTGCGTGCCGCCGTCGAAATTCCAGCGTGCAATCTTCACCATGGGAGTTGTTCCTTAAACAGTAGGGCGTTGTGAGAGTGCGGCAGCCGCCGCGAGGCCGAGGGCAGCAGCATTGCCGGTCAGCATGCTGGCTTCGTCCTTCGCGGAAAGCTGCGCCTCGATGACCTCGGCAACCGGGCGTTCGGAGCCCATGTCGAACGGGTAGTCCGAGCCGAGCAGCACCTGCTCCGGGCCCGCGGCCGCCACCAGTGCCCGCAGCTCGCCGGCGCTGTGGACCAGGGAATCGAAGTAGAGCTTCTTCAGGTACGACGACGGCGGCTGGGCACAGCCATGTGCCTCCGGCCGGACTTTCCAGGCATGGTCCGAGCGGCCCAGGGTGGTGGGAAGATAGCCGCCGCCGTGCGCGGCCAGAACCTTCAGGCCAGGGTGCCGGTCCAGGACCCCGCTGAAGATGAGGTGGGACAGGGCAACCGCATTTTCTGCGGGCTGGGAGACAGTGTTGGCAAGGTAGAACCGGTCCAGCCGCTCATCAAGGGAGCAACCAAAGGGATGGAGGAAAATAACAGCGCCCAGTTCCTCTGCCCGGCTCCAAAACGGTTCCAACCGCGGATCGGACAGTTCAACGGTGCTCCGCTCCGGGTTATCCGGCGTGGCGGCGAAGGAGCCGATTTCCACACCAAGCAGCCCGCACTCCAGGACCGCGTGCTCCAGTGCCTCCACCATGAGTGCGGGGTGCTGGAGCGGAACCAGGCCCAGGCCGTTGAGGCGTTCCGGGGCGCGGTCAACGAACTCCCGTACTGCCTGGTTGGCGGCCTTCGCCACCTGCAGCGACAGGCCTTCCCCCGCGAAGTAGTAGAAGTGCGACGGCGACGGCGAGACCAGCTGCACGTCCACGCCTTGGGCATCCATGTCCGTGAGCCGGCGGTCGAGGTCTGTCAGCTGCGGCCATCGCTCTTTGACCATCCGGCCTGAAATGGCCATGGAATCAGCCCCGTGGCGCAGCACCTCCAGCGACTGCTGGGCCCCGAAGCCCTCGGGGTCGGCTTCGGCGACCATCTGCTGCAGGGCCGGAAGCAGGACGTGGGCGTGGACGTCCACGGTAGGGCTGGACGCCTCGTTGATGGAGCTGTTGCTCATGCAGGTTCCTTCACCACGACGGACACCGAATGCACCAAGCCCGGGACATCGGCGTCGCGGACACCGTCCAGCATCCACTGGCCCAGCTGGACGGATGCGTTGACCACTGCCTTGGCCCGGTCCAGCCGGCGGTCGGTGAACTCCTTCCAGACAGTTTCAGTGACCTCGTCGGCCTTGATCAAGAGTTCGGCGAGCACGGCCGCGTCCTCGAGCGCCATGGCAGCCCCTTGGGCCACCGTGGGCGGGCAGCTGTGGGCGGCATCGCCGATGATCACGGTGCGGCCACGGTTCCAGGGCCCGTCCACCAAGTGCGTGGTGAACCACGTGTAGTTGATGCGGGCACTGTGGTCCAGGTTCGAGCGGATCTCATTCCACGGTCCGCCGTAGGCCGCGGCAAGTTCGGACATGATCCGCGGGCCGTCCTCGTGCCGGCGCTCCTGCGCCCGCTCCACCAGGTAGGCGTAGATGGTGTCCGGGCCGGTGGGGCAGTAGCCGGCGATGAAGCAGGGGCCGCCGTAGGTGAGGTCCGTGCGGACCACGTCGGCGGGACGTTCCACGAAGGCACGCCAGATGCCCATCCCGGTGGACTTGGGTTCAGTGTCGATGCCAATGGCTTTGCGTACGGCTGAGTGCAGGCCGTCGGCGCCGATCAGGAGATCGTAGCGGGCTGTGTTGCCGTCGGCGGTGCTCACGGTGACGGAGCCGCCGTCGTCCGTTATTCCGGTGAGAGTCTTACCGTAGCTGATCCTGGCGCCGGCCTGCTCCGCCCGGTCCCGGAGGATGGCGGTCAGGTCGGGGCGGTACATGCCCAGGGTGGCCGGCAGGTCGTCGCCGCCGGTCCGCATGTCGTCCAGGACTGCAATGACGGTGCCGGCAGGGTCCGGAGCCCGCAGTCCGAGGGTGCTGAATGCGTAACCCTTCGCCTCGATCTGCTCCCAGACGCCGAGCTTGCGCAGGACCCGAAGGGCATTCCCCTGCAGGGTGATTCCGGATCCGAGCGTCTGTGGGGCGTCGGCCTTCTCAAGCACTTCCACGTGGATTCCGGCGTCGGCCAGGAGGATGGCTGCGGTCAGTCCCGCGGCTCCCGCCCCGACGATTCCGACGTTCTGTACTGCTGCCATCGCTGACTCCTTTGTATTGACGGCGTTACTGCTGGTGCTGGTTTGCGGCTGTTGATGTGATCGCTAGCGGAGGGCAATCGGGTTGACGGGGGAACCGACGGCGCCGGTGATGGGAAGCGGGGCGGCCGTCAGCAAGAAATCGTACCGGCCGTCCGCTGCGCAGGCTGCGGCAAGTGCGTCCGGGTCCCACATTTCGCCCAGGAACAGCCCGAGGTTGGGGATGGCGATCTGGTGGAGGGGCTGGAAGGCGTCGTCGAATTCGTTGGGACGGACCTCGAAACCCCAAGTGTCCGTCGCGATCCCGGCGATTTCGCTGCGGTGCAGCCACGGGGCCGTGCTGAAGGACAGCCCGGGTGCCGGCCCGCCGGCATAGTCGCCCCAGCCTTCGCGGCGGGTCCTGGAGTACTGCCCTGTGCGGATTACCACGATGTCTCCCCGCCCAACCTTCGCGCTGGGCCCTTGCAGGTCAATGGTGCGCGCAAGGTGTTCCGGGGTAATGGCGAAGCCGTCCGGCAGTTCACCGTCGATCCTTCCGAGCTCCGGTCCGAGCGCCCTGCCCACATCCAGCAGTACTCCGCGGCTGACGATCTTGGCAGCTGCGGTCTCGATGCCCGTGACCAGGTCACCTTCGGAGGTCACGACGTCCCCTGCGGCGCGGCCGTTCCAGGCCTTGCCACGGTCGAAGATGTGGCCCAGCCCGTCCCACTGGGTAGAGCACTGCAGCGGCATGGCGATCACGTCATCGGCGCCGCCGATGCCGTGCGGGAAACCTTGGTTTCCGCGTTCCGCGTCCACTCCTGTGTCCGTCATGGTGTGGACGGGGTTGGTGCGGCGACGCCAGCCCTTTTGCGGGCCGTTGGTGTCGAACGGCTGGGAGAGCGAGAACGCCTCGCCGGTGCGAACCAGCGCTGCTGCTTCCACACGTTTTGCGGCATCGATGAAGTTCAGGGTGCCCAAGACATCATCTTCGCCCCAGCGGCCCCAATTGTTGTACTTGTAGGCGGCCGCCGTGATGCTTGCCAGCGGATCCCCGCGCTGGATCAGCTGCTCTTCCACCGCATCGGCTGTCACGGCTGGACCTCGTCCTTGCAGCGGATCAGCTGGGTGCCGAGCCCGGTGATGGTGCCTTCCATAACGTCGCCGTCCTGGAGCAGGCGGCCCCAGTGAGCGCCGTTGCCGGCGGGGCTGCCGGTGAGGACCAGGTCGCCGGGGCGGAGGGGCATGATCTGCGAGGCTTCGCTGACGAGCTTGGCCACCCCGAAGATCATGTCCTGCGTGGACTCGTCCTGCATGGGCTTGCCGTTGAGCTTCAGGGTCACCTGGACGTCCTGCGGGTCGCCGAAGAACTTGGCGGGTACCAGCAGCGGTCCGGTGGGCAGGAAGCCCGGGGCGTTCTTGGCGCGGTACCAGTCCGAACCGATCGCGGGCATGTCCTTGCGGAAGACGAACTCACGGGTGGTGATGTCGTTGACCATGGTGTAGCCGAAGACGTAGTCCAGGGCTTCCTCGGGGGTGACGCGGAACGCGGTCCTGCCGATCACTGCTGCCAGTTCCAGCTCCCAGTCGTGGGACTTGCTGTATGACGGAAGGGTGAGGTCGTCCGTGGCGGACGCGATCGCCGTCGGGAGCCCGATGAAGAAGTACGGCGTGCCCTGGCCCGCGCGCTTGTCCATGATGGCCGCCGTCTTGGCGCGCACATCCTCCTCGTCCTCGCCCGGTTCGCGGTGCGCTGCGGCGAGGTCGATCACGTGCTTGCGATAGTTAGCGCCGGTCTGCAGGACCTGCGCAGGCTCAACCGGAGCCAGGATTTCGACATCGGCGGCCGCCAGGCCGGTGTCCTGGCCGGCAGTGGCGGCCAGCGAGTCCAGCTGGCCTTCGGTGGTGTCCCAGTGCTCGATCAGGGAGTTGATGTCCCCATCCAGCGGCAGGACCCGGTTTTCCACCAGCAGGCCGGCGCGGGCCTTGCTGTCGCCGGCTTCCTGGAACCGGACCAGGGCGTACTGTGTTTCGGTCATCGTCCTTTAGCCCCGGCCCTGCTTGGCGTACGGGTTCAGGAGGGCTTCCTTCATCTCCGGGGAAGCTCCCTCCTCCGTGGCGGTGAAACCCTCGGCGGGAGGGAACGATTCCGTCATGGAGTGCGGCATTGCACCGTTCTTGTAGAAGTTGTTGGAGCCCTCGGACGGCTTCCAGGTGTTGGCTTCCCAGTCCGGAACATAGTTGCGGTAGCCGCCGGAGTTGAGCTCCACGCGCAGGCCGGACGGTTCACGGAAGTAGAGGAAGTTCTGCTCGCCGATGCCGTGGATTGAGGGACCGTACTCCATGGGAGTGCCGTTTTCCATAAGGACGTCCGCGGTCCGCAGCAGGTCCTCGTGGGTGTCCACCCAGAACGCGATGTGGTTCACGCGTCCGGAACGGCTGGAGGTGTCCAGGACAACGCCAAGGTCGTGGGACTTCTCGTTGGTGGTGAGGACCGAGAACACGGTGATGGGGGCCTCGTCGAGTTCGGTGAACGCCATCACGCGGAAGCCCAGTGCGTCGTTGTACCACTTGGCGAAGCCGCGGACATCGGAAGCCGCAACGGTCACGTGGTCCAGGAAGCGCGGTGCCGCGGCGTGGCTGCTGCGGCGCTCCGGCCGGTCCGGGTAGGTGGACTCGAAGCCGGGCTCGGCGACGAACTTTTCCACCTCATAAAAGAGGCGCATGGAGTGCCCGTAGGGGCCGGTGAATTCATACGCCTTGCCGAAGCCGTGGCCGCCGGCGGTCCAGCTGCCCTGGACGCCGGTTGCCTCGATGCGCTCGGCGGCTGCCTCGAGCGCTGCCTGGGAGGTGGTGCGCCAGGCCATGCGCCCCAGGGACGCTTCCGGTCCTTCGGTGATGACAAGGCTGTAGCGGTAGTAGTCGCCCCAGCAGCGCAGGTAGACGTTGCCGTCCACGCGGTCGATGATGCGCATGCCGAACTTTTCCTCGTAGAACCGTGCCGAGGCTTCGACGTCCGGGGCGGTGATCTCGAGGTGTGCAAGATGGGAGAGCGGAGTTTCCACGTTGAAGTCCTTCTGGTTACTGGCTGCGGTACTTGTTGTTGCAGGTCCTGTAACTACTGTGAGGCACTTCATATATTCGGGGAAGATGAGGTTCTTGATATCAGGTATCCGCCTCGCTGATACCTGGGCGCTTCGAAAACCGCTGGGGGGCGGCCCCTGTTTTCCTGCCCCCAGGACGCTCTCTCACTTGATGCAGGTTAATTGCCATCGCTCTCTCACTCTCAAGGGGAAAGTGAGAGAGCGATGGCCAAAGTGATGCAGTAACTGCGAGAGCGTTTCGGCGGGGACCTGGAAACCCGCTGCCGCTACTCCTTCCCCAGCCCGGCAGCCGGGGTCTTCCCGCCCGTTACCTCATTGAGGGCGGTGAGGTTGAAGATGCCGTTGATGTCGGCCTGCTTGGTGGTGCCGGCAGCGACGCCGTCGGCCAGGAGCTTTTCGTAGGTTCCGGCCAGCGGGTCCACGGTGAACACGATGTTCTTGAGGGAGCGGTCGATGACGTCGGCTTTCAGCTCCGCACCCGCGGCATCCTTGAGGGCGGCGTTGATGACGCTGGCCTTTTCGGCGTCCGCCGCGCCGTTCAGCCATTGGACCGACTTCACATGGCCTTTCAGGAGTGCCTTGACGGTGTCCGGGTGCTCCGCAGCGAACTTCTGGTTGACGATCAGGATGGTAGTGGGGAACTCGCCCGGCTTGCCGGACAGCGAGCCGTCCCACAGGTCCTTTTCGTCCACCAGGACCTTGGCTCCGGCAGTGAGCACCAGGCGTGAGGCCCACGGCTCAGGCAGCCACGCGCCGTCGAGCTTTCCGTCCTGGAAGAGCTTCAGGGTCTGGGCGTTCTCGGTGGGGTTGATGGCCACGTCGCCGCTGCCGTCAACGTTGGTCCTGTAGCCCTGGGACGCGAGCCAGGCGCGGAGGGCCACGTCCTGCGTGCCGCCGAGCTGCGGGGAGGCAAGGGTTTTGCCCCTCAGGTCCGCGGCGGAGCTGATCTCCGGCCGAACCACCAGCTGGGCGCCGCCGGCTGCAGCGCCGGCGATGATGTTCACCGATTCGCCGCCACTCTTCACGAACGAGTTGATGGCGGGATTCGGGCCGATGTACGTGGCATCGATGGCACCCGCGTTCAGCGCCTCGATCGCGGCCGGGCCGGCGTTGAACACCTGGGTGCTGAGCCTGGTATCGCCGAGCTCCTCCGCGATGTAGCCCTGGCTTACCCCCACCAGGGCGGGGGCGTGGGTGACGTTGCCGAAGTATCCAAGCTTGAGTTCCGCGGCGGGGTTGCCGGCGGGGGCGGTCTCCTGCACTGCCGCGGGGGTCCCGCCGTTCACGGCGGAGGCGACGGCGGCGCCCCCGCCAATGAGGGCGAGGATGCCGACGGCGATGCCGACCTTCAGCCCGAGCGGCCGCTTGGGCGCGGCGGACTGGCCGGCCACGATGCGGGTGGAGCCTGGCTGGTCCTGCGGATTCTTGGGGCTTTGGCGCGAGGGATCTGACACTGGAATTCCTTTGCTGGGGCGGATGCTGAAATGAGATTACGGAGCGCCCGGCAGCGCCACAATCGTTCCCGTAGCGGGCGTTCACGGGAGGTCGCGGGGGCTCAACAAGGCGTAGCACAGCGACAAGAAACGTCGCGGGACGTCTTTTTCCGGGGCGCCCGAAGGAGTGTTCCCACGGCAATAAATCCCAGACGTTGCCGGTCGCGGGGGCCTGTTTCCGGGCCCTGATACGGACGTACGATCAGGCATGGAAAAGTTGAAATTTGAGGTGGATATCAACGCTCCCGCCGGGACAGTCTGGTCCACGATGCTCGACGATGCCACCTACCGGGAATGGACGAGTGCCTTCAGCGAGACAGGTTCCTTCTATGAGGGCGACTGGAACACGGGCAGCGAGATTCGATTCCTCGGCCCGGACGGTGAGGGGTCCGTGGGAGGGATGATCGCAACAGTTGAGGACTGCCGGCCGAACGAGTTCGTGTCCCTGCGGTATCTCGGCCAGATCGTCCGCGGTGTGGATGACAGGACCAGTGATGCTGCGCAGGAATTCATCGGAGCACACGAAAACTATTCGTTCACCGAAGCCGAAGGGGTAACGAAAGTCGAGGTCGAGGTTGAGAGCGTCGCGGAGTGGGCGGCCATGCTGAACGACACTTGGCCCGTGGCCCTCGCCAAACTCAAGGACCTCGCCGAAGCTCGGGCCTGACCTAGCCGCCCTCGGCGGCCGTGGACCTGCGTGCGGCTCAGGCAGCCTTCACCAGGGGAAGCTCGTCCCAATGGGTGGTGTACCTGGGGGACCGCATGTTCCGTTTCATGGTCCAGTCCAGGCCCGACTTGATCCCGGCGTGCCCCAGGCCGATGGAGCTGCGTCCGAAGCGGCTGCCCACGTCCTCCAGCAGGGTGCCGATGTGGCGTTCCTCGTGCCGGTTCTCGAACAGCTCCAGCGGGGACTGGTTGCCGGTAGGCCGCAGGTCCGTGAGCATGAGCCCCACTTTGACGTACTTCAGCCCTTCGCGGATGTTGGGCAGCAGGGCGTGCGCCGCCCTGGTGAGCAGGAGCGGGTCGGCGGTTGGCATCGGCAACGGGACGCACACGGACGGATACGCCTGCTCCTGCCCGCTGAAGGGTGAGGTGCCGGCGAATGCGGTGAGGACTTTTGCCTGCAGCCCGTGTTTGGCCAGCCGCGCGCTCGCGTTCTGGCCGTAGATGCTGAGGACCTGCCGCAGCCCCGCCGCCGTGGTGACCGGGGTGGAGAAGGAACGGGAGAAGATCAGCTGGTCCCGGCCCAGGCGCTCCTCTTCCATGGGGATGCAGGGCGTGCCGTTGAGTTCCAGGACAGTGCGCATCATGACCACGGAGAACTTGTCCCGGATGGCCACGGGGTCGGCGCGGGTGAGGTCCAGGATGGTGTGGATGCCCATGGCGTTCAGGCGCCTGGTCAGGCGGCCGGCGATGCCCCAGATTTCCTCCACGGACAGGCGCCCCAGCAGCTGCTCCCGCACGGCGGCGGGAACGCTGTCCCAGTGGCATACCCCGCCGAACGCCGGGTTGTTCTTAGCCCATTTGTTGCACAGTTTGGCCAGCGTCTTGGTGGGCGCGATCCCGACGCACACGGGCACGCCCACATTGCGGCGGACGGCATTCTTCATGGTCCTGCCCAGCGCCAGCAGCTGCTCCGGCTCCCCCTTCACTCCGAGGAAGGCCTCGTCGATGCTGTAAACCTCCAGCCACGCTGAGTACCTGCCGAGCAGCTCCATGACCCGGGCGCTGATGTCCCCATAGAGCTCGTAGTTGCTGGATTTGGCCACCAGTCCCCATTCCTTCGCGCGGGGTGCGAGTTTGAACCACGGCTCGCCGGTGGCAATGCCCAGGGCCTTCGCCTCGGGGGAGCGGGTGACGGCGCAGCCGTCGTTGTTCGAAAGGACCACCAGCGGCCTGCCCTCCAGCGAGGGATCGAAGGCACGCTCCGCCGAGGCGTAGAAACAGTTCACGTCTACGTGGGCGATCTGCGGCATCTGCCGCATGGGGACGGGTTTGCTCATCGCCGGGCCCCCGGACGCCGCCGGCTAGACATGGTGCAGGCACCTCGTGGCCACGCCCCAGATGGTCAGCTCCGAGAGGGCAGGCACTTTGATGTCCGCATACTTTGGATTCTCCGCCTGCAGCACCACGCCTGTGGCGGTAAGGCGCAGGCGCTTCACCGTCAGCTCCCCGTCCAGCACGGCAATCACCACTGAGCCGTCCCGGGGCTCCAGTGCCCTGTTGACGATCAGCTCATCACCGTCGCTGATGCCCGCGCGCTCCATGGAGTCTCCTGTCACGCGGACCACGAACGTGCTGGTGATGTCCTTGATCAGGTGGGCGTTCAGGTCGATCCGGCCATCGAAGTAGTCCTGCGCCGGCGAAGGAAACCCTGCGGCGACGGGAACCGGGGCAATCAGCACCGACAACAACGAGGCGCCCGCATCTATCACGCGGGGACCGATAATAACGCCCACAACACACCTTTATTCGAATATATGTTCGATTACTTCAGTGTAGACCCTGGCCCTGACAATGCCACCCCCGGAGTACCTGGCGTCCCTGCTTCCGGGTGCTTCACGGTGAGGCAGCCACCTTAAAAGCAGGAGTGGTGCTGCCGGATGGGCAGCACCACTCTGCGGCTGGTTGTAGCTAAGTCAGCCGGCGACGGCGGGCCGTGACTCCCGCACCACCGACGGCGTGAACTTCGCCCCGGTGTCCGGGAAGGAGGGCACCTGGATGCGGGCGTGGGTGTGGACTTCCTGAACCGTCCGCCGGGTGTGCTCCGCGATCTCTTCCATGGTGGCCACCCACATGCCGTCCATCCCCTTGACCCGTTCAATCAGCCGCTCCAGGGCCACAGCCTTGGAGGGGCGCCCGGAGATGAAGGGATGGTTGGTCAGGACGAAGCAGCTGCCCTGCGCATGGTGCGCCTCCGCCTCCAGCGTCCACATTTCCAGGACCTTCGCCGGGCTCTCGATGACGCCGCTGCCGGTGACGCCCGGGTAGAACGCGTACTGCTCCCAGTCGTCCAGCGCCCAGTCCACCGGGATCTCTACAAGGTCCCGGGAGTCGCCCGGGGCGACGCTGAAGCGGTAGGGGGCGTCGCCGTCGAGCAGGCTTGAATCGTAGAGGAAGCCGCGGTCCGCCAGGAGGGCCGGGGAATGCCAGTTCAGTTCCCACCACGGCGCCCGGTAGCCCACCGGCTCCACCCCTGCCACCTTGGCCAGGGCCTCCAGGCCGCGGTCGATGTAGCGCGCCTCCGTCTCGGCGTCGATACCCTGCATGGGCTCGTGCAGGTAGCCGTGGTGGGCCACCTCATGCCCCGCGTCCACGATGCGCCGGACCGTGTCCGGATAGCACTCGGCGGTGAAGCCGGGGACGAAGAACGTGGCACGGATGTCCTGCCGCTGGAGGATCTGCAGCAGCCGGGGGACTGCCACCTTGGGCCCGTAGGACTGGTGGGTCATCAGGGACATCCGGCTGGTGCTCTTGGGGTCGTGGGCGATGGTGCAGGATTCGGCGTCGACGTCGAAGGTGAAGGAGGCTGCCGCCTGCTTGCCCTCGGGCCAGGTGATCGGGTGGGCGGAGTCGGGGAATGCGTCAAAGGTCATGTCAGGTGTTCCTAGGTTAGAGGCCGGCCGGGGCGCTGGGCCGGGCAGGGATTCCGGCCAGGGCCGGGGAGGGCTGGGCGTCGGCGCCGGCAGCCGGAGCGGATTCGAGGAACTTGCGGTGGACCCTCGGGCCCAGGATGGCGTAGCTCGTAGCGCTCGCCAGCCCGCCGGCCAGCCAGGACAGGTCCCAGCCGCCCAGGGCCACGGCGATGGGGCCCTGCATGGCGGGAACGAGGCCGTACATAAACAGCCAGGTGGCGAAGATGCCGACCAGGAGGGAGGTGACTCCCGCCCAGTTGACGCCGGGCAGTCGCTTGGTCCCGACGCCGTCGAACAGCCGTGCGGGGTTGCCGGGCCAGCGCTTCTCGATCCAGAAGTAATGCACCAGCATCACGCCGCCCCAGGCGGCCACCCAGGCCACCAGCCCGATGAGCCAGGCGTCCAGCACCGCTGCGAAGTCCTCCTGGAAGATGAAGAAGACGACGGCGATGAGCGAGAAGACGCCGACGAACAGGTTCAGCTTGCGGCGGCTGATGGTGATGTCCAGTGACTGGGTGGCCACCGAAAAGGTGTAGATGTTCAGGATGTTGGTGGCGATGGGGCCGTGCAGCACCATCAGCAGGACGGGCAGGGCGAGGACGCCGAAGTTCTGGACGATGAGCTTTCCGGGGTCGATTTCACCGCTGTTGGTGGCCAGGCTCGCACCCAGCACGCCGAGCCAGACGACCGGGATGAACTGGCCCAGGACGGATGCCAGGTAGACCTTCTTCTTGGGGACCTCGGTGCTGACGAAGCGGGAGTAGTCGGCGGCGTACGTGAACCAGGTGATGCCCCAGCCGATGCCGATGGCCGTCATCACGGCGCTCATGGCCGCGATCCGCTCGGAGCCTTCCAGGATGTTGCCGGCGGGGCCGGCGTAGGCCCAGTCGATCTTCATGCCGAACCAGGCAACAGCGGACATAACGGCCAGGATGATGATGGTGGGCGGGACGGTCCACTTTTCAAAGGCGGCGATCGCCTTGTAGCCAAACCAGGCGATGGCCACCTGGGTGGCCATGATGGCCGTTGCGACGCCGATCTTCCAGGCGTAGTTCTGCGCCGCGGGATCCACCCAGCCGAGCGTTCCGAACAGCGCCATCACCAGGTCCAGGATGATCCAGGTGTTGACGGCGCACCAGCCGATCACCAGGAGTGCCTGGATGCTTGCGGGAAGGTAGTTTCCGCGCCGGCCGAAGGCTGCCCGGGCCAGGACCATGCCGGTGGCGCCGGTCTTCTGGCCCAGCAGGACGAAGCAGCCAAAGAGCAGCATGCCGATCAGGTTGCCCAGGACCAGGACAGTGACGGTGTCCGCGAAACCCAGCCCCAGGTGGATTCCGAGGGCGCCCAGTACCCAGTTGATGGGGGCGAGGTTGGCGCCGGCCCAGATCCAGAACTGGCCTGAAACCTTGTGCGTGCGCTGGGACTCGGGAATGGGCTGGAGCCAGGCTTCGCAGTCCTCGGCCGGCGCCATTGCCGGCCCAGACTGCTTCGTGGAGAGGTTGTCTTGCATGGGGAAAGCCTCCAGTAAGTGAAAGGGATAGATCCAGATTATGTGGCTCATGCCACAACCACCACATACAATGTGTCGTGAAGATTCACCTTCTACTTGACGGAGTGTCATGCCAATACGGCTGCAGGACGTTTTGAAACATTCCACCCTCACCCCTGCGGACCCCGTGATCCGCGCTGCGGCGGCGACTGCGGCCCAGACGCAGCTGCGCTGGATCCACTCCAGTGAGGTTTTGGACATCGCACCGTTACTTGGCGGCGGAGAACTGCTGCTCACCGGTGGCCAGGCGCTGGCCGCGGCAACGGACAAGCGGCGCATCGGCTATATCTGGGAGCTGGCGGAGCGTGGAGTGGCCGCACTGGCCATCGAGACGGGCGCGGCCCTGCCGTCCATTCCGTCCTCCATGGTGGGAGCAGCCGAAGCCGCGGGGCTTCCCCTGATAGAGCTGCGCAAAAGAGTGCCCTTCGTGGGTGTCATGGAAGCCATCAATTCGTTGCTGGTGAGCGAGTCGGCTGCGCACCTGCAACAGGCTGACCGGGCAAGCCATGCCATGGCGGTGGAGCTGGCCCACGGCGGCAGCCTCGACCGGATCCTGGCCGTCCTCGCCGACGCTACCGGCGCGGAAGTTGTCCTGACCTCCAACGCCGGGGCTCCGCTGGCCAGCGCACTGCCTGCCGGCCATGCCGCGGATGCCGAACCGGCACCCGAGGGGGACGCCGACCAGGACCGGGCACGGACCACGCATATTGATGTGTCCGTGCGGGGCATACCCTCGGCGCGACTAAGCCTTCACACATTGGAGGGAGGCGATGTGAACCTGGCAAGGATTGCCGGGAACCGCTCAGTGGACATTCTGGCACTGGCGCTGTTGCAGCGCATGCCGCCCGGCCTGAAGGAGATGGCGGGTGCCGCACTGATCCGCGCCGTTGATGCCGGTACCCAGAACTGGCGGCTCCAGCAGCTCGCCCCGGCTGCGGGGATTCCCCCTGCTGCGCAGCTGGTGGCTGTTGTGATCCGTTCTCCTGGCTCCCGGCAGCTCCGTACCACCGTGGAGCAGCTGCTGGACCGGGTGGGCCGGCACAGTGCCAGCTACGCCGATAACGAGGAGCTGCTGGCGCTCGCGGCGTTGCGGACCGGTAAGGCGCAGGAGGACCGGAGCGAGATCCTGGCCGGGCTCCGCACGCTCGAACTGCCCGAGGGCAGCATCAGCGCGGTAGGCCCGGTGGCCTCCGGGATTTCGTCGGCACCCTGGTCGCTGGCAGAGGCGCGGCTGACGCTGGATATTGGAGCCCGTGATGAACTGCGCCCGTCCGGGGCGCGGCTGGCTAGTGGGGCGCTCGACGCGGAGGCGTTTGCGGTGGAACGGATGGCCTTCCATTCTCTGGATGCGGCCAGGCGCGAGGATTTTGTCCGGCAGCAGTTGGGGTCCCTCCTTGACTACGATGCGCAGCGTCGCTCGCAGCTGGCCGAAACCCTGCGGGTATGGCTGGATTCCGGCTGCAACACCGCACAGGCTGCGCGGGAGCTGCACCTGGAGCGGCAGTCCATGCACCAGCGGCTGCAACGGATCTTCTCCCTGTGCGGCGGCGACCCCCGCAGCACCGGCCGCCTTGCCGCCCTGCACCTGGCCAGCCGCCTCGCTGCCATGCACTCCGACTAGGCCCCAACGCTCTCTCACTTGATGCCCCTTCCCCGGCGATCCTCTCTCACCTAACGTCGGGTTCCGGGAAACCCTCTCGCAGTTAACGCGCGTTTTGGGCGCACCCTCTCTCACCCCTGGCCGGCCCAACCGCAGGCCTGTGGATAACTTCTGCAGCCTTCAGCCGGATCGAGGCACAATGCCAGCATGCAAAAGCAGGATTCCCTGCCCCTGCCGTTGGCAGCGGCTCCCTTCACCTTCAGCTCAGCCATGTCTTCCGGCGTCCCGTTAAGCAGGCTCCGCCGCAAGGATGTGATCAATGTGGGCCGCGGCCTCTACCGTCCGGCAGGCTGGGATTTTGACTTGGAAGGCGCGGCCAGGGCGTTGTCCGCGGCGTCGCCGGGAGCCTGGATCTCGCATGTGACCGCGGCACGGCTTCGATGCCAACTGCTGCCGCCATGGCTGGCGGATTCGTCAGAGCTGCATCTGAGCAAGCCGAGGTCGCTGCCATCGGTCCGCCGGAAGGGCGTGATCGGCCATACCGTGCTGGCACGTGAGGATGAGACTGAACTTGTCGACGGCATCCGCCTGAGCACCCGGTCCCGCACGTGGCTTGATGTGGCCCGCATCCTGCCGCTCCACGACCTGGTGAGCATGGGGGACCAACTCATCCGCATGCCACGGATGGATTTCGAGGGAAGGGCACAGCCCTACGACACCATTGCGGGCCTTCGCGCACTCGTAGCCCGCCACCCGAACCTCCAGGGCATCGTCCGCGCCCGTGAAGCGCTGGATCTGATGCGGGTGGGGGCCGACTCCGCGCCCGAATCGCTCCTTCGCTTGGCAATCGCCGACGCCGGGCTCCCGGAGCCCGAACTCCAGGTGCCGTTGCGCGCAGGAGACGCGCGGTCGCCGTCGGCCGATCTCGGCTACCGTCATCGCCGCCTTGCCATCCAGTACGACGGCGAACATCACCTCGGTGACGCACAGATCCTGAGCGACAGGAGACGGGACAAGGCCTTCGAATCAGCCGGCTGGACGGTTCTCATCTTTGATAGGGACGATCTTGCTGACGAGTTTCAACGCGCAGTGCAAGGGGTCAAACGGGCCCTCCGGACGCTTGGCTTGACCACCCCCAGGCATCGGGATTCGCCAGCGGGGCCTGAACGTCAAAGAACTTTTGTGCAATGACGACGGCGGCGCTTAAGGCCGTGGCGCTCCCTCACCAGGGTGAGAGAGCGCCACGTAAAAACCCGCATCAGGTGAGAGAGCGTCACGGGAAAACCCGCGTCAGGTGAGAGAGCGTCACGCAAAAGCCTGCGTTAAGTGAGAGAGCGTCGCAGGGGGCTACCGGAGGACCACCGTGCGGTTGCCCTGCAGGATGACCCGGCCCTCGCAGTGCCAGCGGACCGCGTTGGACAGGGCCTTGCACTCGGTGTCGCGGCCGGCGGCCACCAGGTCCTCGGGCCCGTAGGTGTGGTCCACCTCCACGGTCTGCTGGGAGATGATGGGTCCCTCATCCAGCTCGCTGTTGACGTAGTGCGCGGTGGCGCCCACAGTCTTGACCCCGCGCGCGTACGCCTGGTGGTACGGCTTGGCGCCCTTGAAACTGGGCAAAAACGAGTGGTGGATGTTGATCGCCTTCCCGTCCAGCTTCCGGGTCAGGTTGTCGCTGAGCACCTGCATGTACCGGGCCAGCACCACAAGCTCCACATCGAACTCGTCCACCAGCTCCAGCAGCCGCGCCTCGGCCGCAGGCTTGGTGTCAGCCGTGACCGGCACATGGAAGAACGGGATCCCGTGCCACTCCACCAGGGCCTGGTGGTCGGTGTGGTTGGACACCACGGCCACCACGTCCACGGGCAGCTCGCCGATGCGTGCCCGGAACAGGAGGTCGTTAAGGCAGTGCCCGAACTTGGACACCATGATCAGCACCCGCCGCTTTGAGCCGTGCGGCTCCAGGCGCCAGCGCATCCCAAAACGCTCCGCAACGGGACCAAACGCGGCCCGCAGCGTGTCCGCGGTGGAGGCATCGCCGTCGGACGCGAAATGCACCCGCATGAAGAAGTGCCCTTCGCTGCGTTCGCCGAACTGCTGGTTGTCGATGATGTCGCAGCCGTGCTCCAGCAGGAAGCCGGACACGGCGTGGACGATACCCGGCGACTCGCTGCAGTCCAGCGTGAGGACATGCTCCACGGTGGTCAGCGGCGCGGACAGGGAAGTTTCAGTCTCAATGGCGGTCATGGTTCAGCACTCGATCACATTCACGGCGAGTCCTCCTCGGGAGGTTTCCTTGTACTTGGTTTTCATGTCGGCTCCGGTTTCGCGCATCGTCTTGATGGCTTTGTCCAGGGACACCTTGTGGCTGCCGTCGCCGTGCAGGGCAAGGCGGGCGGCGTTGATGGCCTTGACGCTGGCGATCGCGTTGCGTTCGATGCAGGGGATCTGCACCAGCCCGCCCACGGGGTCGCACGTCAGGCCCAGGTTGTGTTCAATGCCCACCTCGGCGGCGTTTTCCACCTGGGCGGGTGTGCCGCCGAGGACTTCGCAGAGCCCGGCGGCGGCCATGGAGCAGGCGGAGCCCACTTCACCCTGGCAGCCCACCTCGGCACCGGAGATGGAGGCGTTGATCTTAAACAGGATTCCGACGGCGGCCGCTGCCAGCAGGAAGCGGACCACGCCGTCGTCGTTGGCGCCGGGGACAAACTTCACGTAGTAGTGCAGCACCGCCGGAACGATACCCGCCGCGCCATTGGTGGGCGCCGTGACGATGCGCCCGCCGGCGGCGTTTTCCTCGTTCACGGCCAGCGCGAACAGGTTCACCCATTCCATGGCCCGGAGCGGATCGGTCACGCCGGTGTCCGCCGTCAGGGTCTGGAACAACGACGGCGCGCGGCGGCGGACGTTGAGCCCGCCCGGAAGGATGCCTTCCGCGGCGCAGCCGTTGTCCACGCATTCGCGCATCACCGCCCACAGCCCCAGCAGCTTCTCCCGGAGCTCCGCTTCGGTCCGCCAGGTCAGTTCATTGGCGAGCATGACGTCGGAAATGGACATCCCCTCGCGTTTGCAGATCTCCAGGAGCTCGTCCGCCGTGGTGAACGGGTAAGGCAGGACGGTGGAGTCCGCCACCACCCGGTCTCCGGCGTCGGCGTCCCCGTCAACAACAAAGCCGCCCCCAATCGAATAGAAGCTCCGTTCGCTGAGGACTGCCCCGGCGTGGTCCAGGGCGCGGAAGGTCATGCCGTTGGGGTGGGCGGGGAGGGACTTGCGCCGGTGCAGCACCACGTCATCGTCCCAGTTGAAGTCCACCCGGTGGTCCCCGCCGATCCACAGTTCGGCGTCCAGCGCGGCTGCGGCCACCTGGTCGTCGGCCGTGAAGGTGTCCACGGTTTCGGGGTCCAGGCCCTTGAGGCCCAGGACCACGGCCTTGTCCGAGCCGTGGCCCCGCCCGGTGGCGCCGAGGGAGCCGAACAGTTCAGCCTGTACGCGCCGGGTGGAGCTCAGGTGTCCGTCGCCCTTGAGTCCGTCGGCGAACAGCTTTGCTGCCCGCATCGGGCCGACCGTGTGTGACGACGACGGCCCGATGCCAACGGAGAACAGGTCCAGGACGCTGAGGGCCATTTAGGGGACCTCGGGCGAGGCATACTCGCGCATCGCGTCGAGGAGCCAGCGGCCCAGGAAATCCGCGAACGAGGCGCGGGGGAAGAGCCGGAACGTCTCCTCGCCGGTCTTCCACAGCACCACGGGGATGTTGCCGACCTCCGTGGAGAGCGCCGTGCCGGCTTTCAGCACGCGCGGGTGCAGGTCCAGCGAGCAGCCCTTCTCCAGGACGGCCCGGGCGCGGGGCCCGGTGAGCTCGAACGTGGTGCGGTTCGCGGAGAGGTCCACTACCTGGCCGGCGCCGTCTCCGAGGGCTTCGCGGAGCGCCTGGATCAGGCCGCCGCCCAGGGATTCGTGGGCGTCCCGTGGTGCCACCACCAGGAACTCTTCCGGGCCAAGCCACAGCACGGAGGTGTCCCCGGTTCCGCTGACGCTGCCGCACGTGGCGGGCAGGCCGCCGGTCACGGCGGCGACGCGCTGTCCGGCGTCGCTGGAGCGGCTGGCCCGGAGGCCCACCATGGTCAGGAAAGCCACTTCGCTGATCTCCACCACGCCCCGGACGGAGCCGGTTTCAAAGTCTGCGCGGAGCTGGGCGGCGGGGCTGACCCGGAGTGAGAGGTTCTTCTCGTAGGAGGTTGCGGGTGCTGCTGTTTCAGCCATCTTTGCGGGTCCCTTCGGGGTCAAAAAGTACGGTTTCGGCGACGACGACGTCCACCAGCCGGTCGCCGGCGGCAGCAGTCAGGGTTTCGCCGATGCGGTTGCGGCCGTTCTTGATCAGGGCCAGGCCAAAGGACCTGCCGAGCGCCGCACTGTGGTAGCTGGAGGTGACGAAGCCTTCCATCGGGACCGGCCCGTAGGCAGGGTTGGTGGAACGGCCCTTCTCTACGAGCTGGGTGCCTTCCGGGAGCCGCAGCGTCCCGTCCACCGGCAGCACGCTCACCAGGTGCTTGCGGTCCTCGCGCTGGCCGTCGGCCCGGGAGTAGGAGCGCTTGCCGATGAAGTCCTTGCCCTTGGAGACGATCCATTCCATGCCGGCGTCCTGCGGGGTGACGGTGCCGTCCGTGTCCTGGCCGACGATCGGGTAGCCCTTCTCGGCGCGGAGCACGTGCATGGTTTCGGTGCCGTACGGGGTGATGTTGTATTCGGCGCCGGCAGCCGCCACGGCCTCCCAGGTGTTCAGCCCGTACCAGGACGGAACGTTGATCTCGTAGGCCAGCTCACCGGAGAAGGAGATCCGGCAGACCCGGGCGCGGACGCCGGAGGCCAGGGTGGTTTCGCGGAACGTCATGAACGGGAACGCCTCGGCTTCCAGCCCGCCGCTGGCCGCCAGTTCCGGGGCCACCTTGGCAAGGACTGCGCGGGACTTGGGCCCGACGACGGCAATGGTGGACCACTGTTCGGTCACCGAGGTGCAGTGCACGTCCAGGTCCGGCCATTCGGTCTGCAGCCATTCCTCCAGCCAGTCCAGCACCTTCGCGGCGCCGCCGGTGGTGGTGGTCATGAAGTAGGTGTCGTCGTCCAGGCGCAGGGTCACGCCGTCGTCGAAGATCATGCCGTCAGCCATGCACATCACGCCATAGCGGGCGGAACCCGGGGCGAGCTTCTTGAACGCGTTGGTGTAGATCCGGTTGAGGAACTCACCGGCGTCCTTGCCGCGGATTTCGATCTTTCCGAGCGTGGTGGCGTCCATGAAGCCCACGGATTCGCGGACGGCGCCGCATTCACGCAGCACGGCCTCATCCATGTCCTCCCCGCCCTGCGGGTAGTACCAGGGACGCTTCCACTGTCCGACGTCCTCGAACAGGGCGCCCTTGGCGACGTGCCACGGGTGGATGGAGGTCTTGCGGGCGGGGTCGAACAGCTCGCCGCGCTGGCGTCCGGCCAGTGCCGCGAAGGCCACGGGCGTGAACGGTGCGCGGTAGGTGGTGGTGCCGATGTCACCGATGCCGCGGGAGGCTTCTCCTGCGGTGCGCAGCGCGGCGGCGATGACGCCGATCGCGTTGACGCCGGAGGTCTTGCCCTGGTCGTTGGCGGTGCTGATGGAGGTGTAGCGCTTGATGTGCTCCACTGAGCGCATGCCGGCCCCGGTGGACCGCAGCACGTCAGCCACGGACTGGTCGCGCTGAAAATCGACGTAGTGCTGGTGCCAGTCGTCCGGGGTACCCGCCTCGCCGGGGACCAGCCACAGCTGGCGGGTGGGGGCGGAGGCCTTCGGCTCCGCCAGGACGAGAGGAGCGACGGCGGACGCGAAGCCGGCAGCGATGGCCGCCGAGGCACCGGCGGAGATGCCCTCGGCCAGGCAGTCGGCCAGTTCGAAGCTGCCCCGGCCCGAGCCGATGGTCTGCTGGTTGGGGACCACGGTGCTCGGCACGAAGGCGGCCAGCTCGTCGTCCCAGCGCAGCTTGCCCTGCCGCTGGGAGTGCAGGTGCACCAGCGGGCTCCAGCCGCCGGACACAGCCAGCAGGTCGCAGGCGATCTGTTCGACGCCCGAGGTGAGCTCGCCATCGTCGTTAATGCTGCGGACGGTGACGCCGTCCACCCGGCCGTCTGCTGACTGCGAAGACGTGTTGGCCACGGCGCTGCCGATCAGCACCCGGGTGCCGGCTTCGACGGCGGCAGCAGCCACGGCGGTGAGCTGCGGACGGGCGTCCACGACGGCGGCAACCTTGACGCCCGCGGCGCGGAGGTCCGCGGCCACGGCGTAGGCGCTGTCGTTGGTGGTGCTGATGACCACGCGGCGGCCGGCGGCCACCCCGTAGCGGTTCAGGTAGGTGCGGACGGCCGAGGCGAGGATGATGCCCGGGCGGTCGTTGTTCTCGAACACCAGGGGACGCTCGTGGGCGCCCGGTGCCAGGACCACCTGGTTGGCACGGATGTGCCAAATCCGCTGCCGGGATACTCCCGACGCGGCAGGGGAGGACAGGTGGTCCGTGCGGTTCTGGACAGCGATCACGTAGTTGGCGTCGTAGGCGCCGAAGGCCGTGGTGCGGTTCAGGACGGTGGATTCGGCGCCTGAAACGAGCTCGGCTTCGACGTCCGCCACCCATTCCAGGGCCGGCTTGCCTTCGATGGTCTCAACGAGCTCCGGTGCCGTTGACCCGGACAGGAGGGACCCGCCCAGCTCGGGCTGGTCGTCCAGCAGCATCACGCGTGCGCCGGTGCGGACGGCTTCGCGGGCTGCGGCCAGGCCGCCGGGGCCGCCGCCGACCACCAGGACGTCGGTGTGGACGTACTTCTTGTCGTACTCGGCGCGGTCCTCCTCGGGATCCAGCTTGCCCAGGCCGCTGAGCAGTTCCGCCTTCAGGCCGTCCACCAGGGTGACGGTGGTGGCGGGGAGCATGGATTCGGCGACGTCGCCCGGGAAGCGCGCAGCGATCTTCACCATCGCATTGGATTCCTCCACACCGGCGGACATGATGCCGCGGGGGCGGTCCTCGTAGAGCGAGTTGCCGGCGTTGATGCGGCCGTTGGCGATCAGGGCGGAGGCGAGGGTGTCGCCGGGGTGCCCCGTGAATTCCTCGCCGTCCACGGTGAATCGCCAGGAAATGGTGCGGTCGATGCGGCCGCCGGAAGCGAGGCGGGCGTTCTGGGAAGTCACTTGGTTGCTCCTTCCGGGGCAGTGGTGCTGGCGGTGCTGGCGGTGCTGGTCTTAGCGGTGCTGGTCCCCGAGATGTCCGGTGCCGCGGTCCCGGTGGTGGTGCTGTCCGGGGCGAGGCTGGCAGTGCCGGTGTCCGGGGTTGTCCGGCCGGCAGCGTCAGGCCGGGGCGCGCCCATCGGGTAGATGGCCTGGATGTCGTAGGTGACGGTGTCGCGGAGCATGTTGAACCACTGGCGGCAGCCGGTGCTGTGCAGCCAGCGCTCGGCGAAGGCGCCCTTGGTGTTGTCCCGGTAGAACAGGTACTCGGCCCACTGGCGGTCGGTCAGCTCGTTCGGGTTTTCGGGGTAGGGAACGTGGGCCTGGCCGCCGTAATGGAACTCGGTCTCGTCGCGGGAGCCGCAGTTGGGGCAGGAGATGAGCAGCATGTGCGTCTTCTTTCTAAAGTGCAGTGTTCGCTGGCGGCTAGTGGGCCACGGCGGCGGCGCCGTGTTCGTCGATCAGCGCGCCGGTTTCGAAGCGTTCCAGCGCAAACGGCTTGTTCAGCTTGTGCGGGGTGCCGGTGGCGATGTTGTGCGCGAAGGTCATGCCGGCCGCGGGAGTGGCCTTGAAGCCGCCGGTGCCCCAGCCGCAGTTCACGAACATATTTTCCACCGGGGTGTTGCCCACGATCGGGGAGGCATCCAGCGTCGTGTCCACAATTCCGCCCCAGGTCCGGAGCACGTGGGCCCGGGCAAAGATGGGGAAGAGCTCAACGGCGGCAGCCATTTGGTGCTCGATCACGTGGAAGGAGCCGCGCTGGCCGTAGCCGTTGTAGGAATCGACGCCGGCGCCCATCACCAGCTCGCCCTTGTGGGCCTGGGAGACGTAGACGTGCACGTGGTTGGACATGACCACCGTGGGGTGGACGGGCTCGTGCAGCTCGGAGACCAGGGCCTGGAGCGGGTGGGACTGGATGGGGAGCCGGAAGCCGGCCATCTCGGCCAGGACCGAGCTGTGCCCGGCGGCGGCGAGGCCCACCTTTTCGGTGTTGATGGTGCCGCGGTTGGTCTTGACGCCCACCACGCGGTTGCCGTCCTTGACGAAGCCGGTGACTTCGCAGTTCTGGATGATGTCCACGCCCATCTCATCGCACTTGCGGGCGAAGGCCCAGGCAACGTGGTCGTGCTTGGCGATGCCGGCCCGGGGCTGGTAGGTGGCGCCCATGACGGGGTAGCGGATGTTGTCGCTGATGTTCAGGATGGGGCAGAGTTCCTTGACCTGCTTGGGGTCCAGCCACTCGGCGTCCACGCCGTTGAGCTTGTTGGCCCCCACGCGCCGCATGCTTTCGCGGACGTCGCCCAGGGTGTGGGCGAGGTTCATCACGCCGCGCTGGCTGAAGAGGAAGTCGTACTCGAGCTCCTCGGGCAGGATCTCCCAGAGCTTGAGGGCGTGCTCGTAGATGGCCGCGCTCTCGTCCCAGAGGTAGTTGGAGCGGATGATGGTGGTGTTCCGGGCCATGTTGCCGCCGGCCAGCCAGCCCTTTTCCAGGATGGCGATGTTGGTCATGCCGTGGTTCTTGGCCAGGAAGTACGCGGTAGCCAGGCCGTGCCCGCCGCCGCCCACAATCACGGCGTCGTACGAGGACTTGGGCTCCGGGTTGCGCCAGAGGAAGTCGGGGTGCTCGGGGAGGAGGTCTGCACTCACTGGGCTGCTCCAATCAGGTCTGCTTCAAGGGCGGCAACTTCAGTGCCGTTGCTGAGGTGTGGGTAGAGGGGGAACTGGTCGGCCAGGGCGGTGACGCGGGCGCGGAGTTCGACGGCGGTGCTGTCGCCCAGGGTGCCGCTGGCCGCGGTGCCGTTGCCCGCAGCGGCGATGAGCGCCGTCGCAATAATGTCTGCGACTTCCTCGAATTCCTTGGCGCCGAAGCCGCGGGTGGCGAGGGCCGGGGTGCCGATGCGCAGCCCCGAGGAGACCATCGGCGGGCGGGGATCGAAGGGGACGGCATTGCGGTTGACGGTGATGCCGATGCGGTGCAGGGCGTCTTCGGCCTGCTGTCCGTCCAGCTCAGAGTTGCGGAGGTCCACGAGGACCAGGTGGACGTCGGTGCCGCCGTTGACCACGGAGATTCCGGCCGCGGCAACGTCGTCGCGGAGGAGCCGTTCGGCGAGAAGCTTGGATCCCTCAAGGACACGCTGCTGGCGTTCCTTGAACTCGGGGGAGGCGGCGAGCTTGAAGGCCACGGCCTTGGCGGCGATCACGTGCTCCAGAGGCCCGCCCTGCTGGCCGGGGAACACGGCGCTGTTGATCTTCTTGCCGTACTGCTCCTTGGCAAGGATGACGCCTCCGCGCGGGCCGCCGAGGGTCTTGTGGGTGGTGGTGGTGACGACGTCGGCGTACGGCACCGGGTTCGGGTGCAGGCCGGCGGCCACCAGGCCTGCGAAGTGGGCCATGTCCACCATGAGGTACGCGTCCACCAGGTCGGCGATGCGGCGGAACTCGGCGAAGTCCAGCTGGCGGGAGTAGGCGGACCAGCCGGCGACGATCAGCTTGGGCCGGTGCTCCAGGGCCAGCGCCTCAACCTCGGCCATATCGATGCGGAGGTCCGATTCGCTCACGTGGTACGGGACCACGTTGTAGAGCTTGCCGGAGAAGTTGATCTTCATGCCGTGCGTCAGGTGGCCGCCGTGGGCCAGGCTCAGACCCATGATGGTGTCGCCCGGGTTCAGCAGGGCGAACATGGCGGCGGCGTTGGCCTGCGCGCCGGAGTGCGGCTGGACATTGGCGAATTCTGCGCCGAACAGGGCCTTGACCCGGTCGATGGCGAGCTGCTCCACAACATCCACGTGTTCGCAGCCGCCGTAGTAGCGCTTGCCCGGGTAGCCCTCGGCGTACTTGTTGGTCAGGACCGAGCCCTGGGCCTCCATGACCGCGGACGGGGCAAAGTTCTCGGAGGCGATCATTTCCAGCGTCGACTGCTGGCGGCCCAGCTCACTGGCAATGGCCTGCTGGACCTCGGGATCGACGACCGAAAGTCGCTCGTTCAACTGCTCAACCACGGATGCTCCTTTGAAATACCACTTGCTTACTAACTGATATATCAGTGTGAGCTCAATGGTATGATCGGGATCACAGCAGAGTCAATAGCTGGACGAAAGTGACGCGAAGCCCGGCACGGGCAGCCCCGTCACGTCAGCGGAGAACGGAGCGGCGCGTTGAATGCACTTCTTGCCCTGCCTCAGGCGGAGGACGAGGCACCGTCCCAGGCGGAGGCCGCCTACCGGCAGCTGCGGGACAAACTGATCATGCTGGAAATCCGCCCGGGCGAGCCGATCAACGAGGGCCAGGTAGCGGTTGAACTCGGGCTCGGGCGTACCCCCGTGCGGGAGGCCATCAAGCGCCTGGAGGTTGACCACCTGGTCATTTCCTATCCGCGACGCGGCACCTTCGCCACGAACGTCGACTTCACGGAGCTGGCTGATGTCTCGGAAATCCGGGAACTCCTGGAGCCGCTGGCCGCACGCCGGGCGGCCAAAAGGGCCAGTGAAAGCATGCGCCGCGAACTGCTGCAGGTGGCCGACGCCATTGCGGAGCTGGGGCCCGGCCAGGGGGAGTCCCGCGACCTGATGCGGTACGACCTCATGGTGCACCGGCTGATCTACAAGGCGGCCGCGAACCCGCACCTGGAAAGCACCCTGATCCGCTACGACAACCTGGCCACCCGCATCTGGTGCGTGGTGCTGGACAAAGTGCCGTCAGTGAGCGGCCACATCACCGAGCACGTGGACCTGCTCAAGGCGGTGGCCGCCGGCGACGCCGACAAGGCCGCCGAGCTGGCCCTGCACCACGTCACGAGCTTCGAGGAAACCATCCGCAAGGTGCTGTAACCGGCCTGGGACGCTCTCTCACTTAACGCCGCATAAACCGTGGCGCTCTCTCACTTAACGCCGTATAAACCGGGACGCTCTCTCACTCCTGAAAGGATGCAATGCGCGCCATGCCCGCTGCCACCCGGAACGCACAGGACCGCACTGCCAGGCTCGGCTTCGCCTTCATCGGCGTTCTCCTCATTGCAGTCAACCTTCGGGTGTCCTTTGTCAGCGTGGGGCCGGTCCTGTCCAACATCAGCTCCGACCTTGGCCTGTCCAGCGCCGCGGCAGGTTTCCTGACGGGTCTTCCGCTCATTGCTTTTGCCATCTTCTCGCCCGTTGCGCCCGGCTTCGCTTCCCGCCTGGGCCTCGACCGTGCGCTGTGGATGTCCCTGCTGATCCTGGCCTCGGGCATCGTGCTCCGCTCCTTGCCTGTGCCCGGCTTCATCTGGCTGGGCACAGCACTCATAGGCCTCGCAATCGCGTTCCTCAATGTCCTGGTCCCTTCGCTGGTGAAGCGGGACTTTCCCACGAGGGTCAGCCAGCTCACCGGAAGCTACACCGCCACCCAGGCTGCCTTCGCCGCCATGGGGGCCGCCGTCGTCGTGCCCGTGGCGCAAACGTCGCCCGCGGGATGGCGCCTTGCCCTCGGTATCTGGGCGGGACTTGCCCTCATCGCCATGGCGGTGCTCCTGCCGTGGCTGCGCCGGCACAGCTCCGGCACCATGAGTGCCGCCAAGCCGGACGTGTCCTACCGGTCGCCGTGGACCTCAGCCCTGGGCTGGCAGGTGACCACCTTCATGGGGCTGCAGTCGATCGCCTTCTACGTCCTGATGGCATGGCTGCCCACCATTGAACAAAGCCGGGGCGTCCCGGCCACTACCGCCGGCATCCACCTGTCCGTTTTCCTGCTCATCAGCGTCTTCGCCAGCCTTGCCGCAGGGGGCATCCTTCACCGGGGCTCGGACCAACGGATCGTTTCCTTCGCCAGCGGCGCGGTCATGGTTGTGACGTTCCTGGGCCTGGCACTTGCGCCGGACCTCATCCTGCTGTGGGTCCTCCTGGGGGCAATCGGATGCGGGAGCCTGATCGTCATTGCCCTGTCGCTGTTCAGCCTCCGGACGGTCAACTACCCGCAGGCGGCATCATTGTCCGGCATGGCGCAGTCCGTCGGCTACGGCATGGCTGCTGTGGGTCCGGTAATGTTCGGGGGGCTGCGCGATGTGAGCGGAGATTGGACCCTTCCCCTCCTGGTCACTGCGGGCATCATGGCCGTCCTCGCCGTGACGGGTGCGCTCGCGGGGCGGAACCGGGTCATCAGCCCTTCGGCGTAGCCCCCGTCAGGCGTGCGCCTGCGCCCGGACGGAGGTCCGTTCCACCGCGGGGCAGTTGATCTTGGCCACCCCGCCCGAGCCGGTTCGGGGTGCAGTGTCGAGCCCGAGGAGCATCCGCACACCCGCTGCGCCCAGTTCGTAGTGGGGGAGGGACACGGTGGAAAGCGGGGGCCGCAGGTGGGCGGCAATGACTTCCTGGTTGTCGAACCCCACCACGGCCATGTCGTCGGGGATGGACAGGCCGTGCTCGCGCAGGCCGTCGTAGAGGCCCATGGCCATCCGGTCGTTGTAGCAGTACACCGCGGTCGCGCCCCGCGTAAGGAGATCGGAGGTGGCCCCGTAGCCGCCCTCCTGGTCCGGATAGGCTTCCAGCACCAGCTCCGGATCGAACGGAACACCGGCCTTTTCCAGTGCTTCCCGGTACCCCTGGAGCCGCCCGTCCTTGGCCGGTGCCGGGATGGTGGCGTTGATGAAAGCGATCTTCCGGTGCCCGTGCCCCAGCAGGATTTCCGTGGCTGAGCGGCCGCCCTGCACCTCGTCGGGCACCACGGCCCGGGTGCCCGGCTCGTTGGAGAAGCAGTTGACCAGGACGAAGTCGGCTTCCCGGAGTTGCGCCGGAATGTCCGTCTGGCGGTGGAACCACGTGGAGTAGAGGATGCCGCGGACCTTGTATTCGAGCATCATCTGGATGGCGTCCTGCTCGAGCTCGCCGTTGCCTTCGGTGTTGGCGATGAGGAGGGCATACCCGTGCTTCCACGCCTCGTCCTGGGCTCCGTGGATGATCTGGCCGGCGAAGGGCGTGGTTGCAACGCCGTCCGCCACCAGCCCGATGAACCGGGACGTGCCGCTGACCAGTGTTTTTGCCATCGCGTTGGGCCGGTAGCCCAGGGTCCGGATGGCGTCCTGCACCCGCCGGCGGGTTTCCTCGGCGATCCGGGCGGCCTTTTTCTTGTTGACCACCAGTGACACCGTGGCTGTGGAAACGCCGGCCGCTTCTGCCACGTCACGGAGGGTGACGGGGTGCGCGCGCTCCGGGGTTTGTGGCGCCCGGGCGGCAGGTGCCGGCGCCTCCGCACCATTCTCCATTGAACTCATCTGCCCTCCTTGAGGAGTATATCCATCCGCCGTTGCCGTCATCCCTTCGTCGCCCCGCTTTCGAGTCCCTGGATCATGGCCTTGTTGAGCACCAGGAACACCAGCAGCAGGGGGGTGATGGTCACGCATACGGCGGCGAACGTTGCCGTCCAGTCCACCTTGCCCATCGCGCCGATATAGTTCTGCAGGCCCAGCGGTATGGTTTTCAGGTCCTCGGACAGGACGAAGGTGTTGGCGAAGATGAAGTCGTTCCAGATGAAGATGCTGTTCACCAGGACCACGGTCACCACGGTGTTCAGGGACAGCGGCATGGTGATCAGCCCGAAGATCCGGTAGGGGCCGGCCCCGTCCAGGGACGCTGCCTCGTACGTTTCCTTGGGGATGTACTCGTAGAACGAGCAGAACAGGTAGATGGCCATGGGCAGCGAGAACCCGGCCAGCGGGATGATCATGGACAGGTAGGTGTCCAGCAGGTTCACCGCAGCGTAATCGATGAACAGCGGGACCAGGGCGATCTGCACCGGGACGATGATGCCGATCAGGAACAGCCCGCGGACCAGCTTGCTGAGCCGGAACCCCAGCACCTGGATGGCGTAGGCGGCCATCATGCCCAGCAGGACGATCAGGATGTTCGCCCCCATGGTGACGATGAAGCTGTTCAGGATGTTCCGCCCCAGGTCGCCCGTTTCGAAGGCCCTGGCATAGTTCTCCCACGTCAGGGAGCTGGGCAGGGCAAAGGGATCACCGGTGGCAAAGTCCTGTTCCGTGCGGAGGCTGGTGAGGAACAGCCACGCCAGCGGGTACACCTGCACGATCACGATGAGCATGATCAGCACGCGGGACAGCGTCCGGAACAGGTCGGGCCTGCGCCGGCGGCGCTTTCCGGACGGCCGGACAGGTACGACGGCGGCGGGCGGGGTGGGCGGGGCTGTTTGGGTGATCATGCGTCTGCCTTCCGCTTCAGCAGGAAAAGGATGAGGCCGACGGCGACGAGGCACTCCACCACGATGAACACCGAGATGGTGCTGGCGTAGCCGAAGTCCGTGCTGGTGAACGCCGTCTTGTACATGTACGTGGTGAGCAGTTCCGAGGACTGCCCGGGGCCGCCGTTGGTCATCAGGTAGGGGATGTCGAAGCCGCGCAGCCCGTAGGTGGTGGCCATGATGGTGGTGGTGATCCACACCGGGCGGATGTACGGGAAGCGGATCTTGGTGAACAGCGTCCACCGGGACGCGCCATCCAGGACGGCGGCCTCCTCAAGCTCCTTGGGGACCGCGAGCAGGGCCGCGTAGATGATGAGCATGTACAGCCCGGTGAAACGCCAACCCTCCGGTGCGGACACCGCCGCAAGGACCGTGTTGACGTCCGAGAGCCACGGCCGCTCCAGGCTGCCGAGGCCCACCCAGTGGAACAGCTGGTTGAGCAGGCCCACGGGCTCCATGGAGTAGATCCGTACGAAGAGGAAGGCGATGGCCACCGTGGAGATGACGGCCGGCAGCAGGTAGAGGGTCTTGATCAGCTCACGCCCGCGGCGGAGCGAGGTGAGGAGGCTGGCCACCACCAGGGCGCCGCCGAGTTGCAGGACCAGGCAGATGGCCAGGTAGACGAGGGCGTTCAGGAACGCCCGCCAGAAGATGTCGTCGGCGACGAACATCCGGACATAGTTGTCCACGCCCACGAACTCCATGTCGCTGATGCCGTTCCAGGAAAAGAAGCTCAGGAACAGGGACTGGAGGATGGGAAAGAGGACTGCTGCGCCGTAAAGGAGCAGCGGTGGAAGCAGGAAGACCAGGACCGAGGTCCGTGACCTGTTGGGCAGCATCCTGTTGGGTTGCATAGCGGGCCTTTCGGGGCCTTGCGGGCGGGGGAACGCTTTCGCTTTTTGAGTTCCCCCGCCGCGTTGGTTTCGTGGGGAAGCAGTGCCTACTTGAAGAACTTGGGGGCGTTCTGCGCGATGGCCTTGTCCATGGTTTCGGTGAACTGCTCAGGCGTGGTGTTGCCCTGCACCAGCAGCACCAGCTCCTGCTGCAACCGGCCGTTGGTGGTCGGGTCCAGCTGCGTGTCCCACGGCATGGCCTGCTTGGAACCGAGGCCGTCGGCCTGGTCCAGGGCCTTCTGGTACAGCGGCGTGGCATTGGCCGGGACAACGGTTTCGACGTCGGTGGTGGGGGACAGTGCCCCGGTGGCGGCATATTCAGCGGGGTACTTTTCCAGGGCGAACTTCAGGAAGTCGCTCACCAGGGGATCGTATGTTGTGGCGTTCACGGCCATGCCGATGCCGGACGGGGACACGAACTCGTTGGCCGCCGTCACGGACCCTGCCGTTGTGGGGAGGGTGAAGAAGTCGATGTCGTTGCGGACGGCCGGGTCCAGCTTGTCCGTGGCCAGGCTGGGCAGTTCCCACGTGCCGATGTTGTACATGGCGGCCTGTCCGGAGGTGAACTGGTTTTGCGCGTCCGAGTAGCCCTGGGCGGAGAAGCCGTCCTGGAAGCACTTGGCCTCGCCCAGTTCCGCCATCCAGTTCACGGTCTTCTGGCCGGCAGGATCGCTGAACTTCGCCTCGCCCTTCTTCAGTTTCTGGACGAACTCGGGGCCCGCTTCGCGGAACGGCTGGTAGGCGATGTAGCGCTCCAGCGGCCACTGGTCCTGGCCGTCGATGGCAATGGGGGTGATCCCGGCGCTGCGCAGGGCGGTGCACATGGCCGGGATGTCATCGAGCGATGTTGGCACCGCCACGCCGGCCTTCTCCAGCAGTGCCTTGTTGTACCAGATGAATTCCAGCTCGAACTGGAAGGGGATCATGTACAGGGACCCGTCGTCGAAGCGCTGGTAGTCCAGCGCGCCCGGACGGTAGTTGTCGTAGATATCCAGTGACTCCAGCAGCTTCTCGGCGTCCACCATCTTGCCCTGCTTGGCCAGCTGCTGGGCGAAGGGCGTTGCGTCCGTATCGAAGAGTTCGGGCAGCTTGTTGGCTGCCGCCAGGGTCTCGAGTTTCTGGATGTAGGAGGGCCGGTCCGGGGTGGTGATCAGGTTGAGCTCAAAGCCCGGGTGGTCCTTGGCATAGTCGTCGGCGAGCTTTTTCATGATGTTGATGACCGCGCCGTCGGCAGGGCGGGAGAGCAGCCACGAGATCTCGCGGGCCTTGATCTCTCCGGTGGGGCTGACGTTGGACGGGTCAGTGGAGCTGGCGCCCCCGCAGGCTGTCAGGGCCAGGGCGGTGACGGCTGCGGCAGCGGCAGCGCGGAACATGTTCTTCATATGGGTCAATCTCCCTTGATTGGAACGGAGGATGGGTGGTGGGGGTATTCAGTTGTCGGTGCGCTTGCGTACGTCGAAATCCGTGACGGTCACGGTGCCCTCGCCGGCGAACACGCCTATTCCGCCGGCGGGGAGGTCGTAGATGCGGGTGCTGAGGGCCACCTGGCGGTCCACGACTGCGACGCACAGGTCCCCCTCGACCACCACTTCCAGCGTGTGGCTGCCGGGGGAGAGGTCGCAGGGGCGTTCCAGTTCGACGGCGTAGGGAACGTCGCCTGAGACATGCCACTGGGCTTCCCCGGTGATGGTCCGGGGCCACCGGTCGAACACCAGGCGTCCGCGCTTCGGTTCGAGGCGGAGGACGTACGAGTGGTCGCCGTCCGGACTGGAGCGCAGCAGGAGCCCGCATTCCGTGGTGCCCGGCTGGATGTCCAGCACCGCTTTGGCATAGAACTGCGTGGGCAGGTCGTGTGCCGTGACGGCGGCGCTGTAGGAGTCCGGCACGTCCAGCCGGATGGGCAGCGGGCTCTCCAGCTCGAGCGGGACCGCGTCCCAAAAGCTGTCCACAAGCTCGTCCGCCAGGCCGAACGCCAGCGTCCCGTCGGGGTTCTGCCGCGCCTCCAGGACGGACATGGTGCCCGCCCATTGCCACGCGCCGTCGTCGCGATTGCCTTCCTTGCTGGCAATCCAGCCGAAGAAGAACCGCCGGCCGTCCCGCTCCGCCGTTTTGGAGGCGTAGAACGCGCGCCCGTCGATGCTGTCCAGGTCCGGAACTGTCCACGGCCCCGTGGGGCTCTTGGCCATCCGGTACCGGGTGGTGAACGTTTCGGAAAACTCCGAGTAGGCCATGTACCACCACCCGTTCCATTCGAAGACGTCCGGGCATTCATGCGTGATGTACCTGCGGGGATCCCAGAACGGGTCCGTGTGCTCCCACGTCATCAGGTCCGTGGAAACGCACTGGGCGATGACCCCGCGGCGGCGTTCGGGACCGTCGGAGTGCCGGGCCGCCAGGAGCATCCGCCACAGGCCGGCCGCCTCGTCACGGAAGACGAAGGGGTCCCGCCAGTCCGCTGACTCGTAGCCGTCCGGTGCGCCGAACGTAAGCTCCGGGTGCTTGACCCAGGTGTTCATGCCGTCCGTGCTGGTGGCGTGCATGACCAGCTGCAGGGGCAGGCCGTCCGTCCCGAGGTTGCCCGGGTTCTGGCCTGTGTAGAACAGGTGGTGGACGCCTGAGTCGTCCGCAATGACGCTGCCTGTGTAGCAGTTGAAGTCCAGGTCTTCCGTGGTTCCGTGGGGCAGGGCCACCCCGTGGTCCTGGAACTGGGTGAGGTCCTTGGTGGTCACCAGGTTCCAGGCCGTTCCGGGCTTCGGGTCGGCGCGGACCTCGTGAAGGTAGAAGAGCCAGAACTCCCCGTCCTTCTGGAAAGGGATAAGGTCTCCAACCCATGCATCGGCGGGCTGGAAGAAGACTGGGTAGCTCATCGGCGTTGATGTCCATTTCTGCTAAAGCGTTTGATCACCATGAAGCTAGCGTGAAATGGAACGCCGATCAAGCGTTTTAGCAAAAATTGTCCGGAAGGATTCTTTCGGCCGATTTGTGACGGGGGCCACTTTTGCTGAAACGCTTGACCGCGGAGACGCCGCTCGGTATGTTCTTCTGCTAAAGCGCTTAAGCAGCCGGTGGCCCGATCAGCAAACCACTGGAGGTTCCATCACCCCGAGCGCCCGGCGGAGCCGCCGCCCCCTGAGAGGAAGTCAACGATGACACATGCCTTTTCCCGTCGCCACGTCCTGCAAGGCACCGGAGCAGGAGCACTCGCCCTGTTCACGTCCGGTGCTGGCGCCAGCGCCGCATCGGCCTCACCGGCCCGGGCGGCGCAGGGCTCACAGCGGGCCATTTACCACATGACGCCGCCGTCCGGCTGGCTGTGTGACCCGCAGCGCCCGGTGTTCCTGGACGGCAAGTACCACCTCTATTACCTGCACTCCACGCAAAACAACGGTCAGGGCGGCTGGGACCACGCCACCACGGCAGATGGCGTGGCGTTCACCCACCACGGGGATGCGCTGCCGCTGCAGCCCGACTTCCCCGTATGGTCCGGATCTGCCGTGGTGGACACCGCCAACACGGCGGGCTTCGGCGCGGGGGCCGTCGTGGTCCTCGCCACCCAGCCCACCGGCGGCATCCGCAAGTACCAGGAGCAGTACCTCTACTGGTCAACCGACGGCGGCTACACGTTTACTGCGCTGCCGGACCCGGTCATCGTGAACACGGACGGGAGGGCTGCCACCACGCAGGCGGAAATCGACAATGCTGAATGGTTCCGGGACCCGAAGATCCACTGGGATGCCGTGCGCAACGAGTGGGTCTGCGTGATCGGCCGGGCGCGGTATGCGGCCTTCTATACCTCCCCGAACCTGCGTGACTGGCAGCTGAAGCGCAACTTCGACTTCCCCAACCCCGCGCTGGGCGGCATCGAATGCCCCGACCTGTTCGAGATGACGGCCGACGACGGCACCAGCCATTGGGTGCTCGGCGCCAGCATGGACGCCTACGGCATCGGGCTGCCCATGACCTACGCCTACTGGACCGGCACGTGGGACGGGGAGCAGTTCCTGGCTGACGACGTCGCCAATCCACAGTGGCTGGACTGGGGCTGGGACTGGTACGGAGCGGTGACATGGCCGGCTGCAGAGGCGCCCGCAACACGGCGGTACGCGATTGGCTGGATGAACAACTGGAAGTACGCCGCCCGCGACGTTCCCACGGATGCGTCCGACGGGTACAACGGGCAGAACTCGATCGTGCGGGAGCTGCGCCTGGAACGCCAGGGCGGTGGCTGGTACAGCCTGCTCAGCAGTCCCGTCACGGCGCTCTCGAACTACGCCGGCTCCACCACCGCGTTCCCGGCCCGGACGGTTAACGGCAGCTATGTCCTGCCCTGGAACGGCCGCGCGTACGAACTGGAGCTCGACATCTCCTGGGAGGCCGCCGCCAACATCGGGGTCTCGGTGGGCCGCTCTGCCGACGGCGCCCGGCACACGAACATCGGCAAGTACGGCAATGAGCTGTACGTGGACCGTGCGCCCTCGGATCTTGCCGGCTTCTCACTGCTGCCGTTCACGCGTGCGGCAGCGCCCATCGACGCCGCCGCGCGGTCCGTCCACCTGCGCATCTTCGTGGACACCCAAAGCGTCGAGGTGTTCGTCAACGCCGGCCACACGGTGCTCTCGCAGCAGGTGCACTTCGCCGACGGCGACACCGGGATCTCCTTCTACACCGACGGCGGGCCTGCAACGTTCTCCGGCATCACCATCCGGTCCTTCCAGTAGCCGACCACGCGAAGCGGCGGCCCCCACGCATCGGTGGGGGCCGCCGTCGGCATTGCAGCCGGTTCAGCAGCCGGCCGGAAAACCAGCTGCCGGCAGGAAGAATCAGATGATGGCAGCCTTCAGTTCCTTGGCCGCCAGGGCGGGGTCTCCGGCGCTGTAGATGGAACCGCCCACAACGGCCACGTCCGCGCCGGCGCGCTGCACGGCCCCGATGGTGGAGATGTTCACGCCGCCGGCCACGGAGAAGGGTACGCGGGCTTCTTCTCCGGCGCCCAGCAGGACGTTCAAGTTGTAGCCGGGCAGCGCCTGCTCGTCCAGGCCGGCATGGAACTCGATGAACTGGGCGCCCAGCACCCGGGCTTCCTTGGCGCGGGACACCTTGTCCGCAACGCCGATCAGGTCCACCACCACGCCCTTGTTGTGGGCCTTGGCGGCCTTGACGGCGCCGGCGATGGTGGAGTCGTCCGCGCTGCCCAGGACGGACACCAGGTCCGCGCCCGCGTTGAAGGCGATGTCGGCCTCGAGCTCGCCGGCATCCATGGTCTTCATGTCCGCGAAGACAATCTTGTCCGGATGGGCCGTCTTGATGGCGGTTACGGCGGAGAGGCCTGCGTTCTTGATCAACGGGGTGCCCAGTTCGATGATGTCCACGGACCCGGCAACCTTGCCGGCCAGGTCCAGTGCGGCCTCGACCGTGAGGACATCCATGGCTACTTGCAGTTTCATGTGGGGGATCGCTTTCTGTTGTTTCCTGCGTTTTAGGGTGGGGAGGGGAAAAGGCAATTACTCGAGGTTTGCGTGCCGCAGCCAAAGGTCCTCCGCCGCGGACGTGTCCTCGTCCCACAGGCTTTGGAACACCGCCTCGGTGGCGGCGAACAGCACCTGCTCAAAGAGGCTGCCCGAGTACTGCCGCGTGAGCGCCGAGCCGTGATCCGTCTTCCTGGCCGCAGGGATGATCACGACGGCGGCAGCAGCGGCCGCCAGCGGGGAACCTTGGGCGGTAGTGTAGGCAGCCACGCGGGCGCCGTGGGCAGCTGCAGTTTCCGCGGCTTTGACGACGCCGGCCGTGGTGCCGGAGCCGGAAGCCGCGAGGAGCAGGTCGCCGGCGCGGATCGCGGGTGCCGTTGTCTCGCCGACCACATGGACCGTCAGGCCCAGGTGCATGAGCCGCATGGCCGCCATCTTCAGGACCAGGCCGCTGCGGCCGGCGCCCGCCACGAAGATCCGGTCCGCCAGCCGAAGTTCGGTCACCAGCGCGGCCACCTCCAGCGGGTCGACCTGCTCCACTACTGAGCCGATCTCGCCCAGGACCAGGCCCCGGTTGTGGTGGAAAGCCCGCGCTGTTCCCGTCAGGGCCGCCGGGCCTGCTTCTGTGGTGGCGTTCATGCATGTACCTCCTTGGATAATGGTGCCCTTCCATGCTCGCCCGCCCTGGGGGTGGGTGAAACGGCATGATGGGACGGTCCTGCCCACCCGAAGGGGTAGGTACACCTCGGGCGGCCCGCCTACACTGGACGGGTGGAACACCCAGACGCTCCCCTGCTCCGGTCAATTGCTGCCCTGGCAACGGCACCCCTGTTGGACATGGCGCACCGGCTGCGCGAGGCTGCCCGCCCCTACATCACGTCCAGCGCGCTGGTGATTTTCACGGAGGACTGCACCGGCCGGCCGCAGAAGAAGGCCGGTGACGAGGCCATCATCAGCCGGGTGTCCATAGCGGAGCTGGATGCCATTCGGGCAACGCTCGTGGAGGCGGGCGACGCCGGAACCTGGAGCGGGGAGGCCACGTTCGGCGGCGGCCTTCGCCGGGTCCTCGCGGTGTCCTCGCCGAGCGACGCGCTCCTGGTCCTCTCGGACCCGCAGCCCGTCGGGCCGGAGGCGCAGTGGATCCTGCACTACCTCTGGACCCTCGCAGCTGAACGGATCCGCGAAAAAGTGGCTGATGCGCCGCCGTCGTACCTCATCGAATCACGCGCCGCCTCGGCGGAACGCCTGCGGGTGACCGCTGAACTGGTGGACCAGCACTCCACCACCCTCGAAACGCTGCTCGCGGCGCTGAGGTCGCCTTCGCTGGAGGACGCCGCGGCCCGGACTGCGGCAACGGACGTCGCGGCCAGGGCATTGGTGGGCCTCCGCACCCTCAGCGACCGCACCACCGGCCTCGTGGAGGAACCGGTCGCCTCCGCTTTCCAGCGCCTTCGCGAGGACCTCCGGCCGCTGATGGGCTTCAGCGGCATCGACGTCCAGTTCATCGAACCGCCCGTGAACGGCCGCGCGCTTCCCGGCGAGGTGGCACACGCCGCCAGGGCGATTGTCCGCGGCCTGGTCCTCGCCATGGTGGACCAGCAGGGCGTCCGCCGGATCCGCACGCAATGGGATTGCGACGGCGTGAACCTCCTCATCAACGTGCGCGACGACGGCCCGGGCGAGCTTTCCGCGTCGGCGCCTGCCATGGCGCGCCTGGTCCAGCGAGTTGAAGCGCTGGACGGGAGCATGGGTGTGGACGTGATGCCCGGCTGGGGCGCCGACGTGGCCGTGGCGATTCCGCTGGACCCGCCGGCCCGGCCGCTGGCCGACGTCGCCCAGTGGAACCTGGGGGAGCGCGAGGTGGAGGTCCTCCAGCTCTTGGCCGCCGGCCAGCGGAACCGGGGGATCGCCGCGAAACTCCACATCAGCGAGAACACCGTGAAGTTCCACCTGCGCAACCTCTACCGGAAGATCGGCGCATCGTCGCGCACTGAGGCGATGGCGCTCGCCCACAGCAACGGCCTGCGCTGATTTCGTCAGCCGGTGATTTCGGGCGCCGCTGATTTCACGCGGCGCTTGCTACTTGAGAGTATTAGTCATGGCTTCGAACAATGAGCGCGAACCCGACGTCGATGGTGAAGCGGGCCACGGCGGCGTCCAGTCCGTGGACCGTGCCCTCGCGGTCCTTGAGATCCTGGCACGGGACGGCCACGCCGGCGTGAGCGACATTGCCGAGGAAATGGGCATCCACAAATCCACTGTTTCGCGGCTGCTGGGCTCACTGGTGAGCCGGGAAATGGTCCACCAGAACAGTGAGCGCGGGAAGTACCAGTTGGGCTTCGGCATCCTCCGGCTGGCAAGCTCCATCCCCGGACGCCTGAGCCTGGTGCGGGAGGCCCGGCCGGTCATGGAGGCCCTGGCGGACCAGTTCAAGGAGACGGTGAACCTCGCCGTGCTGCGCTCCAATTACGCGGTGAACGTGGACCAGGCGATGGGGCCGTCAACCCTGGCCACGTATGACTGGGTGGGCAGCCTGACCCCGCTGCACGCCACCTCGAGCGGCAAAGTCCTGCTGGCGGCACTCTCCGCGGATGACCGGGACCGGATCCTGAAAGAGACAGGGCTTCCTGCACGCACCCCCCGCACCATCACCAGCCGCAAAGAGCTCGAAGCCGAGCTGGTCAACGTGGCCCGGGACGGCTACGCCGTGACCCGGGAGGAATTCGAAATCGGGATCAACGCCATGTCCGTGCCGGTGTACAGCCACCTGGGAACGGTCATTGGCGCCATCAGCATCTCCGGCCCGGCCTTCCGCTTCGATCCTGGGAAGGAACCGGGGCTGGCAGAAGGCCTCAAGGAGGCAGGCCTCCAGGTGAGCGCCAAGATGGGCTACACCCGCCGGTAATGCGCCAGGGGCCAGGTCAGGTTCCCCGCCAGGGTCCGTAAGCAGGATAAGGACGCTGCCGAACGCCACGACTCCGCGCGCCGGTGGCGCTCAGAGATCCTCTTCGAGGCGGGCGGTAAGGATCCGGTTGGCATTGGCCTGCAGGATGCGGAGCGACTCCTGGATCAGTGGTGAGGCGATGCTGCCCCTGCGCACCGCGGCGACGATGCGGCGCGTGGGTTTTCCCTTGCCGGTGATACGTAGCCGAACCACGTTCTCAGCTCCATGCAAAGGCGCCAGCCGGGGCAGCAGGCCGACGCCCAGCCCCGCACCCACGAATGCGATGTGGGTTTCCCATTCAACGGCTTCATGGGCAATCCGCGGTGTCACCCCGACTGCCGTGAACGCCGCCGTGAAGAGGGAATGGTAGGCGGAACCGGCGGCCTCCGTGATCCAGGGCTCCGACGCCAGCTCCTCAAGCGTCGCCGTTTCCCGTGACGCCAGCGGATGGTCGCCGGGAATGATCACGTCCAATGGATCGTCGAGCAGGACTTTCTGCTCGAAGCGCGGATCGTCCTCACCGTAACTGTCGGACTGCATGGCCACAATGACTGCAAGGTCGATTCGTTCGGCAATCAACAAATCGAAGCAGCGGGCCGGTTCAGCCTCAAGAACCTGCACCTCCAGCAGGGGGTGTGTTGAGTGCAGGGTGGCGGCCAGCGGCGCGAGCAAGTGGGCGGCTGCAGAGGAGAATCCGCCGAGTCCAAAATGGGCCTGCACCTGGTCGCCGGCCTCCATGGCCGCGGCGCGCAGGCCCTCCCACTGGGCAATGAGGGGATCCGAGCCCGCCACGAGAAAACGTCCTGTGGCGGTAAGCCGCACGCCCCGGCCGTCTTTTGTCAGCAGCTGCATTCCAAGCACGCGCTGGAGCTCCCGTAACTGCGCGGAGACGGCGGAAGGGGAATAGCCCGTGAGCTCAGCGGTCCCGCCTATGGTGCCGCACCGGGCGAAGACGCGGAGCGTGATGAGTCGCGCATCGATCATGCACCTATTCTGCAGGGTAATCTTCAATATTTTGCGCTTTTCTTGCAGCGCTTGTGACCCTAATCTCATCACAACGAGTACTTCGACCACTGCCGGTACCACCCCCGCACCCGTGGTCAACACGCAACACCCACTACCCATGCCTCCCGGGAGGAAACCCATGACTGCTTCAGTGAACGTGCCCCTCAATTCACGCGGAAAAATCGCTGCATCATTGCCTGCCGAGCAGCTGGCCGAGATTACCGCGCTGTTTGAGTTCCGTCGCACCGGCTACTCCCTCGATGCCCCCTTCTACACCGATCCCTCCATCTTCAAGATCGACATGGAGGCGATTTTCGGCCAGCACTGGATCTTTGCCGCCAGCACCGCCGAACTGCCCGAGCCGGGCGACTATGTCACCGTCGACTACGGGCCCTACTCCCTGATTGTGCTGCGCAACGACGACGGCGGCGTGAACGTCCTGCACAACGTCTGCCGCCACCGCGGCGCCCGCGTCCTGACCGAAGCTGCCGGGTCGACCGGAAACCTGGTCTGCGGCTACCACTCCTGGACCTACTCCCCGGAGGGCAACCTGATCCATGCCTCCGCGCCTGGGGAAGCGAAGTTCGACAAGAGCTGCTTCGGCCTCAAGCGCGCCCACGGCCGCGAGGTCGCCGGACTCATCTTCGTCTGCATCGCGGATGAACCGCCAGCGGACTTCGACGAAACCGCGAAGATCTTCGAGCCCTACCTGGCGCCCCACGATCTCTCGAAGACAAAAATCGCCTACCAGCAGAACATCATCGAAGAGGGCAACTGGAAGCTCGTCATGGAGAACAACCGTGAGTGCTACCACTGTGACGGCCACCCCGAGCTCGCCTGCTCCCTCTTCCCCACCTGGGGCCTGACGGAGGGCCTGATCCCGACCCACCTTGAGGAAGTGTGGGACCGGAACAAGGAAGCCCAGTCCTCCCTCGAGGAGCGTTGCCGCCGCTATGGCCTTCCCTATGAGGTGGTCGAGCAGCTTGACACGCGCATCGCGGGAATCCGCATCTCACGGGAATCACTCGATGGAGAGGGCGAATCGTTCTCCGCGGACGGGCGGAGGCTTTCCAAGAAGCTGCTCGGGGACTTGCCCGACTTCCGCCTGGGCCGCTGTTCCATGCACCTGCAGCCCAACAGCTGGTTCCATTTCCTCGGCGACCACGTCATCACGTTCGGTGTCTTCCCCATCAACGAACACCAGAGCCTCGTACGCACCACGTGGCTGGTGGCTGACGACGCCGTGGAAGGCGTGGACTACGACCTTGAGAAGCTCACCTACACCTGGAAGCAGACGAACCTGCAGGACAAGGCGTTCGTGGAGCTCTGCCAGCAGGGTGCCGGCAGCCCCGCTTACGAGCCAGGTCCCTACATGAAGAGCGAATACCAGGTCGAGGCATTCATCAACTGGTACGTGCAGCGCGTGCAGGAGCACTTGGCATGATTGAAGTCCTCACTGAAACGGCAATCCAGGAACCGCAGCGTATCCGGGGTCTGGAGATGCCGTGGAACAGGGTGATGGGAAGCACCGAGACGCCCGCCCGGGCGGCCCGTGCACTGGGCCCATGGCATCCGCAGGAGTTCATGGCCGAATGCGTCGAGACCGTTCCCGAGGCCGGGGGCATGATGACCTTTGTGTTCCGCCGCTGCGACGGTGCGCCCTTGGCGTTCCGTGCCGGCCAGTACGTGAACGTCGCATTCCCCGTGAATGGCGAGGACCAGGAACCGGTGGACCGCAGCTACTCACTGTCCAGTTCGCCCACCGAGCCGTGGACCTTCAACATCACCGTCAAGTGTGACCCTACGGGGCTGGTCTCGCCGTGGGTGCACGATAACGTCAAACCCGGCACCGTTCTTGAGATGCTGGGGCCGGTGGGGGCATTCCACCTGCCCGATGCCGACCGGCGGGCACGCTATCTCTTGCTGGCCGCCGGCGCAGGCATCACTCCCATCATGTCCATGGTGCGGACCATCCATTCCCTGCCCGGACACGCCGATGTAGTGGTGCTCTACCACGGCTCGGATGCTGCCGGCTTTGCCTTCCATCGGGAATTGGCCTACATCGCCTCCGTGGACTCACGCGTCAAGGTCTACTACTCCCTGGGCGACCGCAGCGTACCGGAGGGGTGGGAAGGACTCAGCGGAAGGCTGACGGCGGCCATGCTCGAGGAGGTGGCTCCGGATGCCAACGGCCGCCAGGTGTACGCATGTGGTCCCGAGGGTTACCTGAACACCGCCACCGAACTGCTCAAGAAGGTCGGCGTCGACGACACTTCCATCTACATGGAGTTCTTTTCGGGAGACCGCCAGACGCTCCTTGAATACCAGGCGGAGGTGGCATTCGCAGCCGACGTCGCGGAAGAGATCGCCGAGGAGATCGCCGAATCAGCCGAGGACTACTTTGAAAGCCTGCCCGCCGCGTTCGGGCTCTACGAGCCTGGTTACGACGCCGACGGAACCCTGCCGGCCTCGGGGCTGCCGCTGGAAGTCATCAACCAGGACGCACCCGGCCCCGACCCCTCCGCCGACACCCCGGGCGGGGAGCCGGAGGCCGGTTCCCCTGACGCCTCGAGCTTCGACACGGTGGGAACAGGCAGCCTCACCATGTCCTTCATGCGTACCGGCATCAATGTGCGGATCGACCCCACCGAGCACATCCTCGAGGCGGCCCAGCGTGCGGGTGTCCGGATTGGCGCGAACTGCAAGGAAGGCATGTGCGGCTCCTGCAAAGTCGTCAAGCTTTCCGGGGAGATCGAGATGAACCACCAGGGCGGGATCCGGGCACGGGAAATCTCCGCAGGCAAGTTCCTGCCCTGCTGCTCCGTTGCGCAGACGGACCTGGTGATCGATGCCTGACCCCTGTTCGGGCCCAGTGTCAAGGCGTAGCCGAACCCCTGAAATAGGGCTTAAGAAATCGGAAAAACCTTGACACGCGGCTGCGGCCGGGGCCACTCTGTTGCTTATTACGAGACGCGTTGATCCTTGTGGAACAACAGCCCGATCACAGCAAAGCTGATTCTGCTGACTGAATGCCAGCAAGCACTGGATCTTCCGCCCGGCGTGGGGACGCCGGAGCACTGCGCCAGCCCATGAATTCAAACCAAAGGACTTGACATGGCTTTGAACAGCGACATCCGCCCGGATGCCCAATCCCCCCTTGAGCTGGAGGAGCCCACACCCGTTCCTTCACCGGAGAACCCTCTTTCCGCCCACGACTCACACGATGCGGAGGACACCCAGCAGATCATGCAGGAACTCCGCCAGACCAAGGCCGAACAGGCTGTGGCGGAGCGGCGGAACCGTAAGCTCACCCTCGACAAGGCCACCTTTGGCATCACCGGCATCCTGGCCCTGGCGTTCGTGGCCTGGGGCTTCCTGGGCCGGGACAGCCTGGCCGCAACCTCAACCGTCGCGCTGGACTGGGTGATGGAATACACCGGCTGGCTCTTTATGGTGCTGGCCTCGCTGTTCGTCGTTTTTGTCCTCTGGCTGGCCCTCGGAAAATGGGGCAACATCCCGCTGGGCAAGGACGGGGAACGGCCCGAATTCCGGACGGTCTCATGGATCGCCATGATGTTCGCCGCCGGCATGGGTATCGGCCTGATGTTCTACGGCGTGGCCGAGCCGCTGTACCACTACATCGCCCCACCGCCCGGCACCGTGGACGGCCGGACGCCCGCTGCCATCCAGACGGCCATGGCCACCTCCATCTTCCACTGGACCCTGCATCCCTGGGCGATGTACGCCGTCGTCGGAATCGCCATGGCCTATGGCACCTACCGCCTGGGGCGCAGGCAACTGATCTCCGCGGCCTTTACGTCCCTGTTCGGCATCAGGACGGTGGAAGGGCCGGTAGGAAAGTTCATCAACATCCTGGCAATCTTCGCCACGCTGTTCGGCACGGCGGCCTCCCTGGGACTCGGCGCCCTGCAGATCGGCAGCGGGCTGAGTTCGAACGGCTGGATGGGCGAGGTGGGTACGCCCGTCCTCGTGGCCATTGTCGCCGTCCTGACCGCCTGCTTCGTGGCCTCAGCAGTGTCCGGCATCAGCCGCGGCATCCAGTGGCTGTCCAACATCAACATGGTCCTGGCCGTGGTCCTGGCGCTCATCGTCTTCATCGCCGGCCCCACACTCTTCATCCTCAACCTCATCCCTGCCGCAGTGGGGGACTACGCCCGGGACCTGGCCGAGATGTCCTCCCGCACCGAGGCAGTCGGTGACGAAGCCCTGCGCACCTGGATGTCCGGCTGGACCATTTTCTACTGGGCATGGTGGGTGTCCTGGACGCCTTTCGTAGGCATGTTCATCGCCCGGATCAGCCGCGGCCGCACCATCCGGCAGTTCGTCACCGGCGTCCTGCTGGTCCCCAGCGTTGTCAGTGTCATCTGGTTCGGCATCTTTGGCGGTGCCGCGTTCAAGGTCCAGGAGAAAGCGGACCAGGCGGGCCAGCCGGGACTGGTGGCCATGACTGACGGAGCACCATCCATCGACTTCGACGGAGCACTGTTCGACCTCGTCAACAACCTGGCCATGCCGGGCTGGCTGACCGGAGCAGTCATTGTCCTGGCCATGGTCCTGGTGGGAATCTTCTTCGTCACCGGCGCCGACTCGGCGTCCCTGGTGATGTCCTCCCTGAGCTCCAACGGTTCAGCCGAACCAAAACGCGGACTGGTCATCTTCTGGGGCCTGCTCACCGGCGCCGTGGCGGCAGTGATGCTGCTCGCCGGAGGCGACAAGCCCTCGGAGGCGCTGTCCGGGCTGCAACGCATCACCATCGTCGCGGCCCTGCCGTTCGTGCTGGTCATGCTGCTGCTCTGCTTCGCCCTGGTCAAGGACCTGCGCCGGGATCCGCTGTCCCTGCGGCGGCGACTGGCTGACTCAGTGGTGGAACGCGCCATCCGGACCGGCGTGGACCAGCACGGCGGCGTCCAGTTTGATCTCGTGACCCAGCATCAATGTGACCAGCGCTGTTCCGAGGACGGCCCCTGCGCCGCTTCCCCCGCTGACACCCAAGCCCCCGCAAAGAACCAGGAGTAGACCATGACCACAGTCCTCGAGGGCCGCCCCACCGCCAACGCGACGGCGGAAGCCGGCGCTGTCCCCAGCGTCCGCAGTACCGGCACCGCACAGTACGTCCTCACGCTTGCATGCCCGGAGCGCCCCGGAATCGTCCGGGCGATCACCGCATTCCTCGCTGACCGCGGCTTCGACATCGTTGAACACCAGCAGTTCGATGACCACATGAGCGGCAAGCTCTACCTTCGCACGGCCTTCACCCCGGGAGACAAGGAAGTTTCCGCGGAAGGCCTCAGCGCAGAGTTCGCCGCCACTGCCGATGAGTTCGACATGGAGTTCGCCATCCACGACGGCAGCCCCCAGCGCGTGCTGGTGATGGTCTCGAAGTTCGGCCACTGCCTCAACGACCTCATCTTCCGGTGGCGCGCCGGAAGCCTGGGTGCGGAGATCGCCGTCGTGGTGTCCAACCACGAGGACCTCCGCCCCATGGCTGAAGCTGCAGGACTGCCCTTCATCCACGTCCCTGTGACCGCCGAAACCAAGCCCCAGGCCGAGGCGCGCCTGCTGGAACTGGTCGAGGAGTACCAGGCAGACCTGGTGGTCCTGGCCCGCTACATGCAGGTCCTCTCGGACGGCCTCAGCAAGACCCTTCGCGGCCGCGCCATCAACATCCACCATTCCTTCCTGCCGGGGTTCAAAGGGGCCAAGCCGTACCACCAGGCCTACGACCGCGGCGTGAAACTCATCGGAGCCACCGCACACTACGTCACCGCAGACCTGGACGAGGGCCCGATCATCGAGCAGGAAGTGTTCCGGGTGGACCACAGCCTGGACCCGAATGCACTTGTCACTGTCGGCAGGGACGCCGAATCGCAGGCACTGTCCCGCGCCGTCAGGTGGCACTGCCAGCACAGGGTCCTGCTCAACAACACCCGCACCGTCGTCTTCCGCTAACGCGAATACCAGGAGAACTACTTATGAGCGCATCACCACGCGTTGTCATCATCGGCGCCGGCATCGTCGGAACCAACCTTGCCGACGAACTCGCCACCCGGGGCTGGACCAACATCACGGTGGTGGAACAGGGCCCGCTGGAACTTGCCGGCGGCTCCACCTCGCACGCGCCGGGCCTGGTGTTCCAAAACAACCCGTCACGAACCATGACCGAATTCGCCACGTACACCGTCAACAAACTGCTCGCCCTGAGCAAGGACGGCCAGTCCTGCTTCAACCAGGTGGGCGGCCTGGAGCTGGCCACCACCCCCGAGCGCCTGGCCGACCTCAAGCGCAAAATGGGCGTCATGACCTCCTGGGGCGTCGAAAGCCGGATCGTGGACGCCGACGAATGCGAAAAGATCTACCCCCTCCTGAACACAGGCAAGCTCACCGGCGGCCGTGAAGTCCTGGGCGGCCTGCTCATTCCCACCGACGGTCTGGCCCTGGCCGCCCGTGCGGTGCAGCTGCTGATGGAGCGCTCCAGCGAGGCCGGCGTGAAGTACCAGGGCAACACCACCGTGACCGGCATCGCCCAGGAGGGCGGCAAAGTGACCGGCGTGGAAACGGACAACGGACTGATCCCGGCGGACATCGTGGTGTCATGTGCAGGTTTCTGGGGCCGTGAACTCGGCAAGATGGTGGGCCTGGAAGTCCCGCTGCTGCCGCTGGCCCACCAGTACGCCATCAGCAACCCGCTGCCCGAACTCGAGGGCGTCAACGAGCTCCCTAAGGGCGCCAGCAAGCCCATCCTGCGCTACCAGGACAAGGACCTGTACTACCGCGAATGGGGCGACCGCATCGGCATCGGCAGCTACGCCCACCGCCCCATGCCGGTGGACATGTCCGCCCTGCCGAAGGTCTCCGCAGAGGAAATGTCGGACCACCGCATGCCCTCCCGCCTCGATTTCACCCTGGAAGATTTCCTGCCCGCGTGGGAGGACAGCCAGGACCTGCTGCCGGCGCTGCGCAACTCCGGGATCCAGGACGGCTTCAACGGCATCTTCTCCTTCACTCCGGACGGCGGCCCGCTCATGGGCGAGGCTCCCGACCTGCAAGGCCTGTTCGTGGCCGAAGCCGTCTGGGTGACACACTCCGCCGGTGTGGCCAAGGCAATGGCGGAGCTCCTGGTGGACGGCCACCCCCAGACGGACCTGCACGGCTGCGAGCTCACCCGGTTCGAAAAGGTGCAGACCTCCGACGCGTACGTCAGCGAAACGTCCCAACAGAACTTCGTGGAAATCTACGACATCCTGCACCCGCTCCAGCCCAAGGAATCCCCGCGGGACCTGCGTGTCAGCCCGTTCAACGTCCGGCAGAAGGAGCTGGGGGCCTTCTTCCTGGAGTCCGCCGGCTGGGAGCGTCCGCACTGGTTCGAGGCCAACCGCGGCCTGCTGGAGGAGCTTCCCGCAGAGTGGCAGGCGCCGGAGCGCGACGAGTGGTCCGCCATGTTCTCTTCCCCCATCTCTGCGGCCGAAGCGTGGAAGACGCGTACCGCCGTCGGACTTTTCGACATGACGCCCCTGAAGCGGCTCTCCGTGGTGGGTCCCGGCGCGCAGGCGCTGCTGCACCGGCTCAGCACGGGCAACATCGCCAAGAAGCCAGGTGCCGTGACCTACTGCCTGCTCCTCGAGCACGACGGCGGCATCCGCAGTGACGTGACGGTGGCGCGGCTGGCGGAGGAGGACTTCCAGCTGGGCGTCAACAGCAACGTGGACTTCGACTACCTCCGGGTGGAGGCCCGGAAGCAGTCGGCTGCCGATCCCGCACAGTGGGTGCATGTTTCCGACATCACCGGCAGCACCTGCTGCATCGGGCTGTGGGGGCCGCTGGCCCGCGAAGTGATCGGCAAGGTCTGCTCCGACGACCTGACCAACGACGGGCTCAAGTACTTCCGCACCAAGGAAATCTCCGTTGGCGGCATCCCCGTCACGGCCATGCGGCTCTCCTATGTGGGCGAGCTCGGCTGGGAGCTGTACACCACCGCCGAATACGGGCTGAAGCTGTGGGACCTGCTGTTCGAGGCGGGCCGGGAACACGGCATCATCGCCGCCGGCCGCGGCGCGTTCAACAGCATGCGGCTCGAGAAGGGCTACCGGCTGTGGGGCACGGACATGACCTCGGAACACCACCCGTACCAGGCCGGCCTGGGCTTCTCAATTGCCAAGGACAAGACCGGGTTCGTGGGGTGTGAGGCCCTTGCTGCGCGCAAGGAGCAGCCTTCCGCGCGGGAGCTGCGGTGCCTGACGGTCGACGACGGCACGTCCCTCGTGCTGGGCAAGGAACCGGTGTACGTGAACGGTTCCGCAGCTGGGTACGTCACGAGCGCCGCCTACGGTTACTCCGTGCGGAAGCCGATCGCGTACGCGTGGCTGCCCGCCTCGGTGTCCGTCGGTGATTCGGTGGAAGTTGAGTACTTCGGCAAGCGCATCGCCGCCACGGTCTCTGCCGAGCCGCTGTTCGATCCGGGCATGGAGCGCCTCCGGGGCTAGTCCGAAACCTGTCCGGACTTATCGTCGGCAACCGGGGGTCGCTTGTACAGGCGACCCCCGGTTTTTCGTGTGCTGGCTCGGTTCCCGCGTCATTGTCAGACCCCCTTGCGATGATGGGTTTATGGGCGGGGAAGCGGTGGCGGGGCGTTTGCGGATATCAGGGCCGCCCTTGCCGTGCTCAACGCGGAGGTGGACGGGTGCGGTGCGGAGCCGTTCTCGGCTGCTGATCCGTTGGCCGGGCTGGCGGATGGGAGCCTGGACATCCTTGCCGGCGCGGCGGCTGTGGAGGCCGGCGTGGCGGGCCTGAAGGCCCGAGCTGCCATGAAGTACGCCGGCACCGCCCATGCCCTGGCCCCTCCCGGGATGCCGGTGCAGGCGCAGGAAATGGCTGTGGCCGCCGAGATCGGGTGCGTGCTGGCCATTGGGCCGCGGGCCGCCAGCGCGTTCCTGTCCGTATCCCACGCCCTGACCAGCACCTTGCCGCTGACCCTCTCGGCCCTGCAGGCCGGCACGATCTCGTGGCAGCACGCCCGGGGCATGGCGGACGAGGCAGCCACCCTCGACCCCGCTGGCGCCGCCGGCCTGGAGGCTCACTTCCTGGACCCGGACACACCACGGCCTGCCGGTGCGGCGACGATCGGGGAGATGCCGGCGTACCGGTTCAAACACAAAGCCCTGACCTGGCGGGAACGCCACCACGCCGAATCCATCGGAAAACGCCATACCAAGGCCGCCGCGGACCGGCGGGTCGAATACAGGCCAGACCAGGACGGCATGGCCTGGCTTTCGGCCTACCTCCCCGCCCACCAGGCAATGGCAGGCTGGAACCGGCTCAACGCCCTCGCCCGCGCCGCACAAGGACCCCACGAACCCCGCACCCTCACCCAGCTCCGGGCCGACCACTTCGCCGAAGCCATCCTCACCAGCGGCACCAGCACCAGCAGCGGCGACGGGGCAGAGACAGGAACGGATCTCACCCCTTCGTCGCGGATCCGGGCGCAGGTTCTCGTCACCGTGCCGGTCCTCGCCCTCATGGGAGTGACCGACGAGCCAGCAATGCTCGACGGGTACGGACCCATCCCAGCCTCCATGGCGAGGGACCTGGTCGCGAACGGGGCGGAAGCGTTCCACCGGGTCCTGGTCGATCCGCGGGACGGGGCCCCGCTGGAGATCGGCCGGGCCAGCTACCGGGTCACCAAAGCCATGCGGAACTGGCTCCGGCTGCGGGACGGCAAATGCTCTTTCCCCGGCTGCAGCAACCCCTCTTTGGACAATGAGGCAGACCACCTCCTCGCCTGGCACCACGGCGGAACCACCGGCATCAGCAACCTCGGACAACCCTGCCCGAAACACCACAAACTCCGGCACACCAGCGGCTGGACACCAACACCAGCCACCAAAAACCAACCTCCCGGCTGGACCTCACCCACCGGCCGCCACTACAAAAGCGAACACCAGGACTGGCAACCACCCCACTGGCCGGACGAACTGATGCCGGAACTGATGCGCCTCAACGGATCAATCGTTGGGTTTGCAGACTTCGCCTACATCGGATTGTCCCCGGGGGAAGAGGGCCTGGCGCGCTTCCTGCACGCCCCACCCGCCTGATCGGCGGACAGATTCTGGAGGAATTTCAAAGCCGGCACCAGAGCGGGGTCATTCCCGCGGGCCCTGGGTGTCACCTGCTCAGTGCCAGCCTTGCTGGCACTGGACTGCCCTTGTCCCCATTGCCTCTTGCCCTTGTCCTGCAACTGGTGCTTGGCTGGAGGGATGGCTGATGACGAGGTTTCCAAGAACATTCCGGACGACGAGCACCTGCGGCAGGATGTCGCGCCGGAGTCGGGGGGAGAGCCCCAGGACGATCAGGGCAGCGGGTTCACGCCCGGACAGACCAACGCCGGACAGCAGGTGGCCGGGCTTGCCTCGGCCAGCGGCTATGGCAAGGACCTGGATCCGGAGGCCCAACCTGACGGCAGCAACCCGGTGTAGCCACACGGGGCACTAAAGAGCAGAAGACAGCGACGGCGACATCGGGCAAGTGCCGGAGGTCGCCGTCGTCGTCCTGCCCGTAGGAGTCCTGCGGGGACTATCCCGCCGTGGCAGGCTCCAGCTGCTCGGAAGAATCCTGGTCAGTGGTTTCCGCGAGGTGCGGCACGAACCGGACGAACATGGCTTTGAAACCTGGCGTGTTGGATTCCCGGGCCACGTTTTCCTTGTGGACCAGGGCGTTGGCTTCAGGGAAGTACGCGGCGGCGCAGCCCTTGGCGGTGGGGTAGGCGATCAGGCGGAACTTGTCGGCCTGCCGGTCGTGGCCGCGGAAGGTGCTGACCACGTCCACCAGGTCGCGGTCCTTGAAGCCCAGCTCCACCAGGTCCTCGGGGTGCACCAGGATGACGCGGCGGCCGCCGGAGATGCCCCGGTAGCGGTCGTCCTGGCCGTAGAAGGTGGTGTTGTACTGGTCGTGGCTGCGGATGGTCTGGAGCACCAGGTGCCCGCTTGGCGGGGTGAGGTATTCCAGCGGGCTCACGGTGAACCGGCCCCGGCCAATGTCGGTCTTGAAGGACCGGGTATCGCGCGGCGGGTTGGGCAGGACGAACCCGTTCTTGGTCCGGACGCGGGTGTTGAAGTCCTCGAAGCCGGGCAGCACGCGGGCGATGTGGTCGCGGATCACGTCGTAGTCCTCGGCCATGGCCTTCCAGTCCACGTGGTGGTCCGGGCCGAACGCCGCCTCGGCCATCCGTGCCACGATGACGGGTTCGGCGAGCAGGTGCTCGGAGACCGGCGTGAGCCTGCCCTGGGTGGAGTGGACCACGGACATCGAGTCCTCCACGGAGAGGAACTGTGCGCCGTTGGGGTGCTTGTCGTCCTTGTCCGTCCGGCCCAGGGTAGGCAGGATCAGCGAGGTGCGCCCGTGCACCACGTGGGAGCGGTTGGGCTTGGTGGAGATGTGCACGGTCAGGCCGATCCGCTGCATCCCGGCTTCCAAGGTCTCGGTGTCGGAGCAGGCCAGGGAGAAGTTGCCGCCCATGGACACAAAAACGTCCACCTCGTTGCGTTCGAACGCCTCCATCGCTTCCACGGCGTCATACCCGTGGTGGCGCGGAGAGGTGATCCCGAACTCGGTGTCCAGCGCTTCCAGCAGCCATTCCTTGGGTTTTTCCCAGATGCCCATGGTCCGGTCGCCCTGGACGTTGGAGTGCCCACGGACCGGGCAGGCGCCGGCGCCGGGCTTGCCGAAGTTGCCCTGCAGCAGCAGGACATTGACCATCTCCTTGATGGTGTCCACCGAGTGCGGCTGCTGGGTGACGCCCAGGGCCCAGCAGAAAATGGTGGCCTTGGACTTGATGAGCATCCCGGCCACAGTCTCGATCTGCTCCCGGGACAGCCCGGTGGCCTTCTCGGTTTCGGCCCAGTCCAGGCTGCCGCGGGCATCGCGGTAGGCGGCGAACCCGTCCGTCTGCGCCTCAATGAAGGAATGGTCGACGACGGTGCCCGGGTTCCGCTCTTCCTCCGCCAGGAGCAGGTGGCCAAGGGCCTGGAACAGTGCAAGGTCACCGCCCACCTTGATCTGCAGGTATTCATCGGCAAGCGGCGTGCCGCCGCCCACCACGCCGGAGGCGGTCTGCGGGTCCCTGAAATTGAACAGCCCGGCCTCGGGCAGCGGGTTGACCGCCACCACCTTGCCGCCCTTGTCCTTGCATTCCTTCAGCGCGGACAGCATCCGCGGATGGTTGGTCCCGGGGTTCTGCCCCACCACGAAGATCAGCTCGGAATCATGGATATCGTCCAGGGACACGGTCCCCTTGCCGATCCCGATGGTCGGGTTCAGCGCCGAACCCGAGGACTCGTGGCACATGTTGGAACAGTCCGGCAGGTTGTTGGTGCCCAAAGCCCGCGCGAACAGCTGGTACATGAACGCGGTCTCGTTCGCGGTGCGCCCGGAGGTGTAGAAAACGCAGCGATCGGCCGTGGTGGCCCGCACATGCTCGCCGATCAGGTCGAAGGCATCACCCCAGGAGATCGGTGAATAGTGGGTCTCGCCTGCCCGGATCACCACGGGTTCACTCAGCCGGCCCTGGTTGCCCAGCCAGTACTCGGTCTTCGTCGAGAGCTCGGAGATCGAGTGCTTCGCCCAGAACTCGGCGCCCACGGTCCGGAGGGTGTTCTCCTCCGCCACCGCCTTGGCGCCGTTCTCGCAGAACTCGGCGGTCTTGCGCTTCTTGTCCGACTCCGGCCACGCGCAGCCCGGGCAGTCGAAACCGCCCCGCTGGTTCAGCCGCAGCAGCGAGTGCGCCGTGCGGGCCACCCCGGCCTGGGCCACCGCGCGTTCCAGCGCCACCATCACGGCCTTCACACCTGCCGCCTCGGCCTTGGGCTTATGGACTTCGAGGTTGTCCTCGTCAATGTCCGCAACGGGGGCGGGCTGCTTACCGAACTTCATTGTTCCAACTTCCTTACCGGCATGCGTGGTGTTTGTACTGTGTTGCCTGGGCGCCATGAAGGCGCGGTTGCCTCTGGCGCCACGAAGGCGCGCCGGGCAATACCGGCGCGCCCTGCGCGATTCTCTCGAACCCGCCGCCTACTGAGAAACCTTCGCCAGCGTTTCCGTTTCCGCCGCGATGGTGGTGTTGTCCCCGTGGCCGGTGCGGACCACAGTCTCGGGCGGGAGGGTGAGCAGGCGTTCCCGGATGGAGGCCAGGATGGTGGGGTAGTCGCTGTAGGACCGTCCGGTGGCCCCCGGGCCGCCGTTGAACAGCGTGTCCCCGGTGAAGACCGTCCCCTCGCTTTCCAGGTAGAAGCACGTGGAGCCCGGGGAATGGCCGGGGGTGTGGATGGCCTTCAGTGCTGCACCGCCCACCTCGAACACGTCGCCGTCGGCCAGTTCCCGGTCCGGCTTGGAGTCCGGGTACACCTGTTCCCAGAGCACCAGGTCCTCGGGGTTCAGGTAGATGGGGGCGCCCACGGCGTCGGCAACCTCACGCGCAGCACCGATGTGGTCGTTGTGCGCGTGGGTCTGGAGGATGGCAAGGACCTTCCGGCCCCGGACCTGGCTGATGATCGCGGCGGCGTCGTGCGGGGAGTCGATGATCACGCACTCCTCGTCATTGCCTACGGTCCAGACGTTGTTGTCCACGTCCCAGGTGCCGCCGTCGAGCGAAAATGTGCCCGAGGTGACCAGGTTCTCGATGGTGACTGCCATTAGAGCTCCACCACCGAACGCAGGACCTTGCCCTCGTGCATCTTGTCGAAGGCTTCCTCCACCTGGTCGATGGTGATCCGTTCGGTCACGAACGCGTCCAGGTCAAGGTTGCCCTGCTTATAGTGCGCCACCAGCATGGGGAAGTCGCGGGAAGGCAGGCAGTCGCCGTACCAGGAGGACTTGAGCGAGCCGCCGCGGCCGAAGACGTCCAGCAGCGGCAGCTCAAGCTGCATGGCCGGCGTCGGGACGCCCACCAGGACCACGCGTCCGGCGAGGTCGCGGGCGTAGAACGCCTGCTTGTACGTTTCAGGGCGGCCGACGGCGTCAATCACCACGTCCGCTCCGTTGCCTCCGGTGAGGGCACGGATGGCCTCGATGGGGTCCTCTTTGCTGGAGTCGATGCCGTGCGTCGCTCCCAGTGACGTGGCCATGTCCACCTTATTGGCGTCGATGTCCACGGCGATGATGGTGGTGGCGCCGGCGAGCTTGGCGCCGGCGATCGCGGCGATGCCCACACCGCCGCAGCCGATCACCGCCACGGACTCGCCGCGCTTGACCTCGCCAGTGTTGATGGCGGCGCCGATGCCGGCCATGATGCCGCAGCCCAGCAGGCCGACGGCGGCAGCATCAGCCTCGGGGTCCACCTTGGTGCACTGCCCTGCAGCCACGAGGGTCTTCTCGGCGAAGGCCCCGATGCCCAGCGCGGGGGAGAGCTCCGTGCCGTCCTCCAGGGTCATCTTCTGGGTGGCGTTGGCGGTGTTGAAACAGTACTGGGGCTGTCCCTTGGCGCACGCGCGGCATTCACCGCACACGGCACGCCAGTTCAGGATCACGCGGTCGCCGGGGGCGACCGAGGTGACACCGTCACCTACGGCGCTGACCACACCGGTGGCTTCATGGCCGAGCAGGAACGGGAAGTCGTCGTTGATGGCGCCCTGCTTGTAGTGCAGGTCCGTATGGCAGACGCCACACGTCAAAATGTCCACCAGGGCCTCGCCCGGACCGGGATCCGGCACCAGGATGGTCTCCACTGACACCGGAGCGTTCTTTTCCTTGGCGATGACTGCCTTGACTTTATGAACCATGATTCCTGTGTTCCTTTCGTTGGCCGGACAAAGATCCCGGCCCGACTATCAAGTCTAGAAGCTGCGGCGCCTCCGGGCGGCTACCCAAAGGGGCGGGTGGCAGGCACCGAAAGGGTGGCCGTTCCACTCAAGGTCCTCCGCCTTGCCCCCTCTAATTGCGTAATGCACAACACGGTGCGTACAGCGCTTACTCGAAATATGTCAGCCGCCATAGGGGGTGTCAATAGGCCGGCCCGGTGCGACGTGCCTCAACGCCAGGCGGTTGGGGTCAGTGTGCGGCCTTTCCGCAACTCTATTGCATCTGGAGCAACTCCCTAGACTCGGGTCTCCATGCCTGTCCATGCCGCTCAACTGCTGGAGATGCCCCTCGCGTTCTTCGAACCAGATCGTCTCAATGGATTAACTCCCCACCTCGAAACCATTGACTGTGGTGGCCATCACGCCCTAGTCTGTTGCAACAGCGTTGCGCTGAATGCAACCACAACACTTTGGTGGATACATGAGTAACGAAACTTCCTCCCCGGGCAGCATCGTGAGCGGTCCGCGTCCCGCACCTGCCGACAGCGCGGTCAGCAAGGAAACGCGGCGCCGGGTCATCGCTGCCAGCTTCATCGGCAACTTCGTTGAATGGTTCGACTACGCCGTTTACGGCTACCTGGCCGTCACCATCGCAACGGTCTTCTTCCCGGAATCCGATCCGCAGACCGGGCTGCTGCTGACCTTCGCCCTTTTTGCCATCTCATTCCTGGTACGCCCGCTCGGCGGCTTCATCTGGGGCCATATCGGCGACAGGGTGGGACGGCGGACGGCCCTCTCCCTGTCAATCCTCATCATGTCCGGAGCCACGTTCTGCATAGCCCTGATTCCGGGCTATGACACCATCGGCATCTGGGCGCCCGTCCTGCTCCTGATCATCAGGGTGGTCCAGGGCTTCTCCGCCTCCGGTGAATACGCGGGAGCCTCGGCCTTCCTGGTGGAGTACGCCCCCGCCAACCGGCGTGGCCTGTACGCCGCCGTCGTCCCCGCGAGCACCGCCGCCGGCCTGCTCCTGGGTTCACTCATGGCCGGCCTGCTGACCACCCTGCTCTCCACCGAGGCGATGCAGAGCTGGGGCTGGCGGCTGCCCTTCCTGCTGGCGGCCCCCATGGGCCTGATCGGCCGGTACATCCGGACCAAGCTTGAGGACACCCCCGTATTCCGTGAACTGGCCGCCGAGGACCACGCTGTCAAGGCCCCTGTCTCCAGCCTCTTCCGCAACCACTGGCGCCAGCTGCTGCAAGCCGTCGGCGCCGTGCTGCTCAACGCCGTCGGCTTCTACGTGATCCTCAGCTACATGCCCACCTACCTGTCCTCGGAACTGGGCCTGGGCGAAACGGAATCATTCCTTGCCACCACCATCGCGCTGATCACCTACATCGGCTTCATCTTCCTCACCGGCATGCTCTCGGACCGGTACGGGCGCAAGAAGGTGCTGATCAGCGCATCGGTTGCCTTCATTGTCCTGACCGTCCCCGCCTTCGCGCTGCTCGGCACCGGCAACTTCCTGGTCATCGTCCTGGTACAGATCCTGCTGGGCGCGATGCTCACCCTCAACGACGGCACGCTCCCCAGCTTCCTGGCGGAAATGTTCCCGACCCGCGTGCGCTACAGCGGCTTCGCGGTCAGTTTCAACCTTTCCAACGCCCTGTTCGGCGGCACCGCCCCGTTCATGGCGACACTCCTCATCGCCGCCACCGCAAGCGACCTGGCTCCGGCCTGGTACCTGGTGGCTGCCGCCGTCGTCTCCCTCATCGCCGTGTCGCTCTCCAGGGAAACCTGCAAAGAGCCCCTGCGGCACGAATAGCTTCCCTCCACACCAAACCAGCTGCACCTCAACAAATGCACGAGAGAAAGGCATCGTCACGATGACCATCACCACCGAAAACGCCACCACTGTCGCCGAACTCGAGCGCACCAAGATCCTCAAGAACGGCGAGAAGGTCAGCCTCACGTTCTCCGACACCGAGTTCGAGCGCCGCCTGGCCGGCCTGCGCCGCATCATGGCGGAGAAGGACCTCGACGCCGTCGTCCTCACCAGCTACCACTCCATCAAGTACTACTCCGACTTCCTCTTCACCACCTTCGGCCGCTCCTACGGCATGGTGGTCACCAAGGATGACACCGTCACCGTCACCGCCAATATCGACGCCGGTATGCCTTGGCGCCGCAGCTACGGCGACAACATCGTCTACACGGACTGGCGCCGCGACAACTACATCTTCGCCATCCAGGAAGTCCTGCGGACCCGCGGCATCAACCCGCGCCGCCTCGGCGTCGAGGACGACTCGCTGCCGCTGGACAACCGCAACAAGATCCAGGCAGCGTTCCCGTCCGCAACCCTGGTGGACGTGGCCCAGGCAGCCATGCGCCAGCGCATGATCAAGTCCGCCGAGGAAATCGAGGTCATCAAGCACGGCGCCCGCATCGGCGACCTGGGCGGCGAAGCCATCCGCAACGCCATCACCGCCGGGATCACCGAGTACGAGGTTGCGCTGATCGGCACCGAGGCCATGGTCCACGAAATCGCCAGGACCTTCCCCGACTCCGAAATCCGCGACACCTGGGTGTGGTTCCAGTCCGGCATCAACACCGACGGCGCCCACAACTGGGCCACCACCCGCAAGATCCAGGAACATGACATCCTGTCCCTGAACTGCTTCCCCATGACCTCCGGCTACTACACGGCCCTTGAGCGCACCCTGTTCTACGGTGAACCGGATGCCCGTTCACTGGAGCTGTGGAACATCAACGTGGAAGTCCACAAGCGCGGCCTGGAACTCATCAAGCCCGGCGCCGTCTGCAAGGACATCGCCGCCGAGCTCAACGAGATCTACGTGGGCTACGGGCTCCTGGCCAACCGCACCTTCGGCTACGGCCACTCGTTCGGCGTCCTGAGCCACTACTACGGCCGTGAAGCCGGACTCGAGCTCCGCGAGGACATCGACACGGTGCTGGAACCGGGCATGGTGGTCTCCATGGAACCGATGATCACCGTCCTCGAGGGCCAGCCGGGTGCCGGCGGCTACCGCGAGCACGACATCCTGGTGGTGGGCGAGGACGGCGCGGAGAACATCACCAAGTTCCCGTTCGGACCCGAGTACAACATCATCGGCGCCTAACGTCCCCCACGGGCTCCACCAGCCCGGCGAACACCCGGAAGCGGCGTCATCCCCATGGCGCCGCTTCGGGCCCTCCCTTAGGGAATGATGGGTAACACCATGAGTGCAACAGAACCCGAGACCACAGGCAACGGCGACAGCAAGGGCGCTTCCGTCATCGTCAACGCGATTGCAGTCCTCCGGACCTTCTCGGCGGACGAGCCCCTGCTTGGCGTCACCGAGATCGCCAACCGCGTGGGGCTGCACAAGAGCACGGTCTCACGGATCCTGGCCACCTTCGAGCAGGAGCACCTGGTGGAGCGGGACGCCGAAACGCGGCGGTTCCGGCTCGGGCTGGGGCTGATTGCCGTGGCCGGGCCGCTCCTCGCCGAACTGGAGGAGCGCCGCGTTGCCTATCCCGTGCTCCGCGAGCTCTCGGAGCAGACTGGCGAAACAAGCGCACTGATGGTGTGGAGCGGCGATGAATCCATCTGCGTGGAGCAGATTGCCAGCCACCACCAGATCAAGCACACCACCCCGCTGGGGGCACGATACAACGACGCCCTCAGCGCCTCCGTGCAGGTCTTCCTGGCCCGCGAACCCGAACCCCGGGTCCGGTCCCTGCTCAGCAGCGGCGCCATCAGCTACCCGGGCCTGGACGACTCCAGCCTGGACGCCTACCTGGTCCGGCTCAAAGACGACATCCGGCGCGGCTGGGCCGTCAACTACGGCGAAACCTCCATCGATGAAGTGGGACTGGCAGCACCCGTCTTCGACCACCGGGGCGAGGTGGTGGCCGCCGTCCTGATCCCCGCACCCCGGTTCCGGGTGTCCCAGGACAGGCTGCAGGCCTTGGGGGAGGCCTGCGCCGCAGCCGCAGCGAAAGTCACCGCCCGGCTGGGCGGAAGGTCCCGGCGGGCCGGCCCTGGAGCGGCAAAAGACACAAAGTGATCCGGGCCTGGCTGTACGGAGTTTCCAGCGCATCCGGAGAGCGGTGCTGATTCGTCAGGCACGTTCGACAGGGAGCCACAACTCGCAGCTTGCTGTGCTGAAGTCGGCGCTGCGATCCAGGACTGCCACCATCGAGGGGCCCGGGCGCAGCCGCCACGGGTTCGACGGGAACCAGTCAGTGGCTGTGGATGCCCACGTGGACTGCAGAACCGCGGGGTACGCCCCTTCGGCACGGAACACCGCCCAGGTGCCTGCGGGGACCTCGATCGCGTCGAGCTCCCGGGGCACCGGCGTCGTGGGGGTGACGGCGACGCCATGGAGGTAGGTGAGCTCGCTGCCTTCCGTGTAGTCCGGGTCGACGTCGGCGCTCACCTGGAGCAGGCCCCTGGGGTCGGTGTTGCCCAGTGCTTTGAGCCGGGCGTGCTCTGCTGCCGGCAGTGAGGCGATATGCGCCTGGATGTGCGGGTTGGGGCCGTGGTGGATAAGCGGCACACGGGCCGAATGGCCGATGAGCCGGAAAGCCGGCCTGTCTGCGATGCGGGTGTCCATCGGGGTGTTCCCTTCTACGGTCAGGCGGAACCTGAGCTGCGGTTGCGTGCGAAGGGGTCCGCCTTCCCGGCGCACGTCGCTGGGCCCGGCGCCGTGCACTGACCGGAATGCCCGGCTGAAAGCCTCGGTAGAGCCGTAGCCATACCGCACCGCGATTGCCAGCAGCTCGCCGCCTTCGAGAACGTCCGTTGCCGCCACCGTCATGCGGCGCCTGCGGACGTACTCGGAGAGCGGCATGCCGGCCAGTGATGAGAACATGCGGCGGAGGTGGTACTCCGTCATGCCGAGACTGACCGCCAGGTCATCAATGGCGATCTCCTCAGTGAGGTGACCGTCGATGTAATCGACGAGTTGGTTGAGCGCTGAGATCACGGTTCCCCCTTCACCTATAAGCCTGCGCGCATGTGTCACCCCGCACCCTACTATCGCGGTTCGATTCGATCGCGCTCACCGTGGGCAGCGCCTTAAACCGGTCCCCACAGGGTTTTCCGGCCCATCCCGCAACGTAGACTGGCAGGATGCGGTTGGTAGCAAGCGATATAGACGGAACGATCCTCGGCCACGATGGCAAAATCAGCGACCGCACCGTCCGTGCCTTCCACGCCTGCCGGGAGGCCGGCGTCGAACTCGTTTTTGTCACCGGACGCCCGCCGCGCTGGCTGCACCCCCTGCAGGACCAGCTGGGCCACACCGGCACCGTCATCTGCTCCAACGGAGCCGTGGTCTGGGACCTTGAGGCCGAAAAGCTGGTCTCCGCCCGGACGCTGACCCTCGACGCTGTCCTGGAAGTACGCCGCGTCATCAAACGGCTGCGTCCCGCCGCGCTGTTCGCCGCCGAAACGCTCGGGGGGTTCCACCTTGAACCCGGCTTCATCGAAAACGGCTCCAGTGAGCTGCTCTCCGAATTTACGCCGGCGCCGCTGGCCGAAACGCTGGTAACGGACGACGCCGTGGTGAAGTTCCTGGCGATCGTCCGCGAAGGCACTGCCGACGACTTCCTCGCCGAGGTGGCCCCCGCCGTCGAACATCTCGCCTCCGCAACGCATTCCTCGCCGGGGGTGTCGATGCTCGAGCTCGCCCTGCCCGGGGTCAACAAAGCCGTCACCCTGGCCGAATACGCCGCCGCCCTGGGCATCGGCGCCGAGGACGTGGTGGCATTCGGGGACATGCCCAACGACATCGAGATGCTCCGCTGGGCCGGGCACGGCTACGCCATGGCCAGCGGGCACCCGGAAGCGATCCGCGCGGCCGGGCAGCAGGCACCACACTTTGACGACGACGGCGTTGCCCAGGTTTTGGAGTCCCGGCTGGCCTCGCTGGGCGTGCAGATTTCCTGATTCCCGGCGCCGGACTCCCTCGCCGGCCGGACGCAGCGCCGTTTTCACAGCTGGCGCTCACCTCGCGTTCATCTTCGCTCCCTAACGTTGGCGATGGAGGGCCCAACCCCTCCATCCCGGCTCCGGGTAACAGGCTCAAGGGGTAACGATGGCAAGAAAAGTGAAGCTTGGAACCGCTGACGCGCCGCCGCGCCAGGCAACGCCCGCACCGCACTGGAAAAAGCTCACGCCGGGCGACCGCGTCCGCGTGCTCCTCGCCCCGGGATTCGAAGCCGGCGGCCTGGTTGACGCAGTCACTGCCGACCACTCCGCGGTGTGGATCGATTTCGACGGCGGCCGCGGCCGGACGCTGCTGCACTGCAGCGACGGCGTGGACATCGTCCTCCAGGCAGACGCCGTTGCGTACGAGGGCTGACGCTGCCTGACCGGGGGCCGCCGCTCCTGGAGTACGCTCGCAGTGTGACCCTCCCGTTCTTCGACCATGCCGCCGCGGACGGGTCCCCGATACCCATCGCCATGGCGCATCGCGGCTTTTCCCGGGACGGCCTGGAAAACTCCATGGCCGCCTTCCGCGCCGCCGTCGACCTCGGCTACCGCTACCTTGAGACTGATGTCCACACCACAGCCGACGGCGTGGTGCTCCTCTTCCACGATGAAACGCTGGACCGGGTAACCGACGGCAGCGGCCGGGTGTCCGAGCTCCCCGCCCATGAAATAGCCAAGGCGCGGATCGGCGGGCGTGAGCCCATCCCGCGGTGGGACGAGCTGCTTGCGGAGTTGCCCGGGGTCCGGCTCAACGTGGACGTCAAGGACTGGAACTCGGTCCGCAGCATCGCAGCCGCAATCGAAGAGCATCAAGTGCACCACAGGGTACTGCTGACCAGTTTCTCTGACCGCCGGCGGCGGGCGGTGCTGAAGCTGCTGAGCCAGCCCGTGGCGGCGTCGGCAGGTGTTGTGTCCGTGGGTTTGTTCACCGTGCTGGGCCGCCTGCTCCCCGGGCCGGTCTTCAGGCGGAGCATGCGCTGGAACCTTCGCGGAGTCCACGCCCTGCAGGTTCCGGTGCGCTACGGCAGGGTGCACGTGGTGACGCCGGGCTTTGTCCGGCGCGCGCACTCCCTGGGCCTCGTGGTGCATGCCTGGACCATCAACGATCCGGACGAGATGCGCCGTCTCCTGGAGATGGGCGTGGACGGGCTGGTCACCGACCGCGCGGACCTGCTCCGCGAGGTGCTGCTCGAGCGCGGAGAGTGGCCGCACGGCTGACTGCGCCGGCGGCCCTGTCCGAGGCAGGATTGCCCAGGACTCGCGCTGACCTCCGGCTGGCTGCGCCCTGTGCTGCTAGCCGCCGGCCTGTGCTGCTAGCCGCGGCCAGTGCTGGTGGACGGGTCCTGGTCGCCTTCGGACGGGTCGGCCCGCAACTCGTCCGGGTTGGGCTCCGGAAGGCCGCCTGACCCGGGGACGCCGCGTTGGGACGCAGGCGATCCGCCCGCCGGTGCGGACGCGTCATCCCCCGGTGCGGACGCCCCGCCAGCCGGCCCGCCGTCGTCGTCCGCCCCGTCCGGCTCCAGGTCCCCGCCAAAGGGGGATTCCGAGGCAGGGCCCGGAGCTGCTCCGGTTGTGGGGCCCGGGGCCTTTTGCTTCTCCGCATCCATGGCGTTGGAGCCTTCGCTGATGGAGGAATGGACCTCCACGTCATCGTTCGGGTCCGTGGGCTCGGGAACATGCGCTGTTTCAGTGGGCTTTGATGTCCCTGCCAGATCCTCCATGGCGTTTTCTGCTGCCTTGCCGATGCTGTCGCCGATACCCATGTGACTGCTCCTTCCGACCTCGCGTGCCGGGCACCCCAGCGGATGCCCGCAGCATTACCCTTCCGGAATATCAGCATGCTTACAATTAGTCCAGAGCCGGGGCAAGGAACCGCGGCCGGGCAGGAAGGACGCAAGCACCATGAGCAGCTACCATCCCGAAAATGATCCCGCGAATCCGGACCAGCCGGGCAAGACCCCGCCGGCCGACGCCAGGGAAGGCGTTGGCCAGCCACCTGCGGGCCAGCCGGGCGGCAGCGGGCAAGGCGTGAAGGACTCTGCCGGCTCGTCGAATCCGGATCCCGCCGAAGGCAACATCACGGGGCTGGAACCGGGCGGTGGAGTGCCTCCGGGCGAGACGCCGCCTGCGGAAGACCAGATGAGCGGCGACCAGGGCCACAGCGAATAGCACCCTTGGGCGGGCGGTCCTTCGGATGGTGTCCGGAGGACTCCGCCGCTGGCCGGGTCAGTGCTGTTCGCTGGCGACCGGAGACTCCTCGGCCTGCTCTCGTCCGGCAAGGTGGCGGTTGAGTCCGTCCACGTCCAGGCGGCCGTTCCAGCCGGCCCAGTCCTTGGGCCGGACGGAGGGCCGGCCCAGCAGGTAGCCCTGCCCGGCGCTGATTCCGAGTTCGGTGAGGACCTTGAGTTCCCCTACAGTCTCGACGCCCTCAGCCACCAGCGTGGTGCCGAGCTGTTCCGCGAAATCCACCAGGCAGGCGGCCAGGGCGCGCTGGATGCCGTCCTTGTCCACATCGCCGATCACATTCCGGCCCAGCTTCAGGAAATCCGGCCGCAGGTGCACCATCCGGCCCAGCGCCCCCGCCCCGGAATGGGTGTCGTCCACGGCGATCCGCAGTCCCCTGTCCCGCAGCGGATTGATGGCGGAAATGAACTGCGGGTACTCCTCATCCTTGACGGTCTCCGTCATTTCGAGCACCACGCGGTTGATGGGGAGATCAATGTGATCGAACAATTCAGGCAGCCGGGGGTCCAGGCAGGAGGCGGGCGAAATGTTGAGGGACACGAACAGGTTCCCGGGAAGCGACTTCGCCGCAGCGGCGGCAGATCCCAGCGCGGCGAATTCCAGGTTAGCTCCCAAACCGACGGCGGCGGCCTCGGCAAACCACAGTTCCGCGGCGGCTCCGTCATCGCTGACGAACCGGGACAATGCCTCGACTCCCACCACGCTCTTTTCCTCCAGTCCGTAAATTGGCTGGAAGGCGGTCATCAGCATCTGGTTTTCGAGCAGCGCGCTGATGCGGGACATACTGCGGATCGCGTCGATTTGCTCCGCCACTTTCGGCGGGACTGCGGGGGTAAGCCGCATTTCCCGGGCGCTCTCCAGCGTTTCCACGGTATTGGCGTCGCTGCGCCGGGTATCCAGGAGATACTCGAGCAGCGCCCGTTCCGGCACTCCCGGATTCTCATCCAGGCTGTTGCTCAGCCGCTGCCGGACAGCCGCTCCGGACGGATCCGTATCCGCCAGTACAGCGGCAATAATTCCCCATGCCTGTATTCGAACCGACATTAGCTACGCCCCCAGTTGACGAAGTAATGACCCATTGGCCCCGATGTTGTTCAATTTCCAAACGCCTTTAAATTCCGGTGTCCATGCTGAAACCTGATTTTCGCGGCGACGAAAACCAGACACCGCACGATGATCGTATATCGCGGGAAACAAAAGCGCAGTACTTTACCGGGCTGCGCTTTCCGCTTGGCCCGCCAACAATTCCGGAATTTGTTCAGGCGGGACCGGCCTGCTGAAGAAATAGCCCTGTGCGCTGAGGCAACCCAGGCCGCGCAGCAGCTCGGCCTGCTCTGCAGTTTCCACGCCTTCCCACACGGCTTCCAGCCCGCAAGCCCTGATGAGCTGCAGGACCGCTGCCACCAGTGCCGGCTGCGTGGGGTCGGTGCCCAGTCCGGTGATGAGCGACCGGTCCACCTTGACCCGGTCCACGGGCAGCCGGCGCAGATAACTGATGGACGAGTAACCGGTGCCGAAGTCATCGATCTCGATTCCCACGCCCAGGCCCCGCAGGCCGCCCAGCGAGTAGCGGTCCAGTTCGTTCCCTTTGACGATTGCCACTTCCGTCAGCTCCAGGACCACCTGTTCCGGCCTGACGCCCGTTTCCTTCAGGACGTTCCTGACGTCCTCGATGAACTGCAGGCTCTGCAGGTCTGTGGCCGAGATATTGATCCGGACGGAGAACCGGCTGTCCACCAGCGATGCTTCGATCCAGTCGCGGAGCTGGTGCACCGCGGCCCGGAGGACCCACAGCCCCAGCTCGGAGATCAGCCCTGCCTCTTCGGCGAGGGGAATGAACTCATCGGGCATGATGAAGCCGCGCGTCGGGTGGTTCCAGCGGACCAGGGCCTCCACGCCTTCGATCCGCCCCGTGGCGAGCTCCACCACGGGCTGGTAGTGGAGCGTGAGGCCTCCGTCCTTGAGGGTGGCACGCAGGTCGTCCACCAGCTGGCTGCGGAGCCTGCGGACCAGCAGAAGTCCGGGTTCGAAGCGGTGCAGCCGGTTCTGCCCTTCGGCCTTCGAGGCATACATGGCGACGTCGGCTTCCATCAGCATGTCCTCGGGGGTCTTGCCGGCGCCGCCGGCGCTGAGCCCGATGCTCGCGCCGCAGCGCACGCTGCGGCCGGGCAGCTCCACCGGCTGGCCCAGGGCCGCCAGGATGCGGTGCCCCACGATGCCTGCCTGGTCCGGGGAGGCCGCAGGCAGGACGATGGCGAACTCGTCACCACCCAGGCGGGCAACGACGTCGGACTCGCGGACGGCGCTGCGGATCCTCTCGCCCACGCTCACCAGGACATGGTCACCGGCGGTGTGGCCCAGGCTGTCGTTGATGGATTTGAAGGCGTCCAGGTCCATCAGCAGGAGGGCCGGGCCCTCCCCGGAAGGGGACGGCGCGTCCGGCTCCAGCGCATCCTTGAGTGCGTCGATCAGGGCGGAGCGGTTTGCCAGGCCCGTGAGCGGGTCCTGCATGGCCATCTTTTGCATTTCCAGGTGGGCTTCGTGCAGGAGCTGGGTGCGCACCTGCACGCGCTGCTCGAGCTCCTCGTAAATGATCTGCAGGTCCTCGGCGAGCAGGTTGGTGCCCATGATGATCGCGTCGAGTTCGTCGCGCGCGGGGGACACCTCGATCCGGGAAGTGAGGTCGCCGGACGCCAGCCGCACAATGCCTTCCAGGAGCTGGGAGAGCCGCGGGTCGTTATCCGCAAACATCGTGTTCCTGCATTGTGCTCAGTTTTCCTGGCTGCGGGTATCGAGGGGCAGGCTGACGGTGACGGTGGTGCCGCTGCCCAGGGTGGAGGACACGTCGATCCGGCCGCCGTGGCGGGACACGATGTCCTTGGTGATCGCCAGCCCCAGGCCGGTCCCGGGAATGGCGCCGGTCATGGCGTTGGAGGCCCGGTAGAAACGGGTGAAGACGTGGTCGATCTCGTCGCTCGAAATGCCGATGCCGGTGTCCGCGACGCTGACGGTGGCCCAGCGGGAGCCGTCCGAGGCCGCGTGCGACTCGCTGCCCACCTCGATCCGACCACCGCTCGGGGTGAACTTGATGGCGTTGGAGACCAGATTCGTGAAAACCTGCTGCAGCTGCACCTCATCGGCGAGGATCTCCGGGTCCTCCGGAACCGGGTCCACGGCGATGGTGACGTTTTGCTGCGTGGCCAGGGGCCTGAGTGCTGCCGCGACCAGGTCCAGGGTTTGTCCCAGCCGCACGGGGGTGAGGTGCATCAGGCTGTCATCAAGCCCATTGCGGGAGACGCTCAGCATGTCCTCGATCAGGATCCGGAGCCGCTCCGTGTTGCGGACCACGATGTCCAGCATCTGGTGGACCTCGGGGGAGACAGGCTGCTCGGTGCTCTCCTGGATCATGTCCAGGTACGCCATGATGGACGTCAGCGGCGTCCGCAGCTCATGGTTCACCGTGGCCAGGAAATCGGTTTTGGCCTTGTCGAGCTGCTGCAGCTGCTTCACCACCTGCTGCTGGCTGCTGATCAGGTGGCTCTGGATGAGTCCGTGCGCCGCATTGCCGGCCACATGCTGCATGAGCCCGAGCTCGGTACCGGACCATGTCCGCGGTCCGTCAAGCATCGCAATCCAAATGATGCCCAGCGATGAGCTTCCCTCGCCCATGGGCACCGCCAGCGAGGAGACCGCGTTGGCGATTCCCGGTGCAGGGGCATCACCCGCCGGCGGCTCCTCCGTCCCGGCGGTGGACATTGTCTCGGCGCCGGCCCACAGCCGGTCCGCCGTCTGCCGCGAGTACTGTTCATCCGGAAGCGCCTGTTCGGGGAGGGATTCCAGCCCCGGCCTGCTCCAGGAAGCATTGATGCGGGGAACCCGGCTGTCCTCGAAGGTAGCCAGCCAGACATGGTCAGCCTTGAACGTCCGGCCGAAGCCGGCCACCACGTGCCGGGCTATTTCCTCTGGATCGTTTGTTGCCCGAACAGCGGCGGATACCTCCCGGAGCTGTTCACGGAGGGCTTCGGTTTCCTGCCGCGCGGCCTTGCGGCGGGCCACTTGGTCAATCAGTGCGGTGGCGCGGTGGACCAGTTCCCTGGGAGGCGGCGGCTTGGCGATGCAGTCGTGGACGCCGGAGGGCATCATGGCTGCGAGTTCCGCCGGATTGTCCAGGTCCACCACCACCAGGACCGGCGCGGCCGTTTCCACGGCGGAGAGCGAAGCGTCGACGACCACCACGGAGGGCTGGCGGGAGTCCACCGAGGCGGCGAGTTCGTCAGCGTTCCCCGCGCACAGGACACTGTAGCCGGCGTCCCGCAACGTCCTGGCGTACGATTCCAGCCGCCCGGCGTCGGGATCTGCCACAACGGCGGTGCGCGGCGCGCGCAGGTCACTCGGCGATTCAGCCGCCACAGTGCCCCCTTCCCTCCCAGTTGAGTACATTGTATGGCGATGCCAAGCGGGCGGTGGGCTTCACCCACCCCTGCGCGGCGGCGGAAGTGCCGGAATTGTGGACGTGCAGGCTGCAACAATCCGGCAGATCGCGTCCGGGAGTGGCGGGGCGCCTATATTTGTTCCGTGTCCTCCCCAGCAAAGTCCCCTGCCGCAAAGTCCGTGCGGTCCGCCCTGCAGAAGTACCTGATGCTCCCCAAGCTCATCAGGCTGTCCCGCTCTGCGCCCAAGGACCGGCCGGTGGCATGGGACACGTACTGGGCGGGCATCCGGGGGCGGGGGGCCGGCACAGAAATTCTTTGGGATCCGGGTACCGACGATGAATTCCTCGGCTACAGGGACGTCCTGCTCCGATACCTGGACCGGGAACTTCCCGTCATTGACGTGGGCTGCGGGCATGGCCGTTTCACCAGGGCGCTGGCCGGCGTTTTCACCGAGGCCGTGGGCGTGGACGTGTCCGGCCACGCCGTAGCCCATGCCGATGGGCACACCCGGGCCGACGGCCTTGCAGCCAGGGTCCGTTACCAGGCCCTGGACATGACCGGGGCCGGCGCAGCCGGCGCTCTCGCTGTCCAGGGCGATGCGAACGTCTTCATCCGGGGCGTCCTGCACGTCCTGGACGCGGCGGACCAGTCGGCGATGGTCGACAACCTGCGGCTGCTGGCCGGCAGCACCGGCACGGTGTTCCTGGCGGAGACCAATTTCCAGGGCAACCCGGTGCAGTACGTCTCCCATCTCGGCGCCACAACCCGCAACATCCCGGCTCCGCTGGAACGGGCCATCCGCGGGCTGCCCATGCCCGGCCACTTCGGCCCGGAGGAGCGCTCGCGGGCCTTTCCGCCGGAGGCCTGGGACCTCCTGGCGGACGGTGAGGTGGCCATCGAAACGAACCCGATGACCGGGGTGGACGGGCAAAGCCGGGTTCCGGGCTATTTCGCGGTGCTGCGGCCGCGGGGCTAGCCTGGCCCACTTCCCGCAGCCGCTGGTGATCCCGGTTGGTGATCCCCACAGTTGTTCCACAACAGAGATCCAAAGCCCTTGACACAAGGGAGGGTCGGGAGGCTACATGGTAAGTAGTCTTACTAGTTATAGCTTCCGGGGGAAAGGCTGGCTACCGTGGCACAGGTCAAGGGCAACAAGGGCAAGGGAAACAGGATCGGCGGCGCCGGAAGGTGCCGGAACGGGGGCGGCACGGTTGCCGGCCCCAGCGATGGCAGGGCCCGCAGCGGCCCGCTCTTCCGCCCGAAAAACGCCGGCCGCGACCCCGCCTAAGCCACCACCCTCCCGCCGCGTACAGCCCGGCACCGGCTTTCCGCGCCGGCGCCGCTCCGCCAGCGGCGGCCCCAGAACCTACAGGAACCACGATGCGCAAATTCATTCCCTCCGGCGGCCTTCGGGGGATGCTGCTGCCGCCAACCTACGGCCAGCACGTCACCCACCGCACGGAGTTCACCATCCTTTCGGTCGAGATCTGGGCCACCGGGCTGGTGGTCAACATCCAGTTGGCCTCCGCCGACGGCCCCGAGCCGCGCCTTATCCTGCAGGACCACTTCGGCACCGAGTACTCCTTCCGGGACTCGGCCACGGTGGAGTCCCGGAACCTGCAGACCTTCACCCCTTCCGTGCCCCCGGGAACCAGGAGCCTGACCATCCGGTCGGCCGATGATCCGGAGGGCCGCCCGGTGGTGACATTCGCAGTCCCGCTGATGGCGGTACCGGAAGAGCCCGACTCTCCGCAGAACGGCGAGTACCCGCCGTCGCCGGAGCTCCGCCGCCCGGCCTGACCCGCTGGAATTATCTCCTGCTGGAAGCTTCGTCCACCGAATGCCCACCGCTGAAGGCGCCACCACTGAATGCTCCACGCTTTCGGTGCGTGACCGACTGAAAGGCTGCCGCCATGCATGACACCGCAGGATTCACTCCACGTACCGCCATCGTGACCGGATCGGACTCCGGAATAGGCAAGGCTGCCGCCGTCGCCCTTGCCCGCGCAGGAATGGACGTCGGCGTCACCTGGCACTCGGACAAGGCCGGCGCCGAGGACACTGCGGAGGAGATCCGCCGCCTGGGCCGCAAGGCCGTGGTGCGGCAGCTGGATACCACTGACCTGCGTGCCGCCGGGGCCGTCGTCGACGAACTGGCGGACGGGCTGGGCGGAGTGGACGTCTTCGTCAACAACGCCGGAGCCGGCGACGGGACCAAGTTCCTGGACCTCGACGTCGACACCTGGATGCGCACCCTGGACACCAACCTCAACGGCGCGTTTGTGTGCCTGCAGGCCGCTGCCCGCCGGATGGTGAAGGCAGGCAGGGGCGGGCGCCTCATTGCCGTCACCAGCGTCCATGAATTCCAGCCGAGGGTAGGGGCCGCCGCCTACGACGCGTCCAAGCACGGCCTCGGCGGACTCATGAAAACGCTGGCCCTTGAGCTTGCCGGGCATGGAATCACCGCCAACAGCGTGGCGCCGGGGGAGATCGCCACGCCGATGACCGGACAGGAAGATGAGGACCCCACCACCAAGGACAGGCCTGGCGTCCCGCTGGGCAGGCCCGGCGACGCACGGGAAGTTGCTGCCGTTATTGCCTTCCTTGCCTCACCCGCTTCCAGCTACGTGAACGGCGCCTCCTGGGCGGTGGACGGCGGAATGCTGCAGATGGGGCCGCAGGCCGGATCCCACATCACCAGCCAGGAGTGGCGCGAAGGGTAGGCCGTACGGCTGCGGTGCGGTGGGCGAGCTGTCCGGATGACGGATCCGGCAAGCGCTTTCCCGGCGACTGCTGGCATGATGGAGCGCATGCGCATTCTTATTGCTCCGGACAAGTTCAAGGGTTCCCTGACGGCGGCTGAAGCCGCTGCAGCCATCGCGGAAGGCGCGCTGCGCGTGTACCCGGAGGCCGTTGCCACCCAGTTCCCCATTGCCGACGGCGGCGAGGGAACACTGGAGGCGGCAGTGGCCGCCGGCTTCGAGGAACGGCTCAATGCCGTGGTCGGCCCCATCCTGGCCCCCCTCGGAGCCGCCTGGGCCATCAACAAGGCCGACGACGGCAAGGTCACCGCCGTCATCGAAACGGCCCAGGCCTCCGGCCTCGCGGACATGGAACCCACCCCGGCCAACGCACTCCGGGCCCACAGCTACGGCTGCGGACAGCTCATTGCGGCGGCCCTGGAGGCCGGAGCCACCGAAATAGTGCTGGGCCTGGGCGGATCGGCCATGACGGACGGCGGCAGCGGCGCCCTGCGCGCCCTGGGCCTCAAGCCGCTCGACTCGGCCGGAAACGTGGTGCCCCTGGGTGGCGGGTCACTTGCCGACGTCGCGGCACTGGACACCAGCGGGCTGGACCCCCGGCTAGCTGCCACCACCTTCAGGATCGCCGTGGATGTCAGGAATCCGCTCTTTGGAACGTCCGGCGCCGCGCACGTGTTCTCGCCGCAAAAGGGTGCGGACGCGGACACCGTGGAACTGCTCGACGCCGGCCTCCGCAACTGGGCGTCCATCCTCCGTGAGGCCACCGGCCGGGACGTGAACGTCCCCGGCGCCGGCGCCGCCGGCGGCTTCCCGGCGTCGTTCCTTGCCTTCACCGGTGCCACGCTGGAAGGCGGCTTCGCGCTGGTGGCGGGACTCACCGGCCTGGCCGGGCAACTGGGTGGCGCGGACCTGGTGATCACCGGGGAAGGCTCCATGGACTCGCAGTCCCTGACCGGAAAAGCGCCCATCGCGCTGGCGGACGCGGCACGGGAGCGCGGCATTCCCGTGATCGTCGTGGCCGGCCGCATCCTGGTGACGCCCGAGGAGCTTGCTGAACATGGCGTGGTGGCTGCCGCGCAACTGCTGGACGTGGCTCCCAGCCCCCAGGACGCCGTCGCGCACGCCGCCAAGTACCTGGCGTGGGCAACAAGCCAGGTCCTCGAGGGCGCTTAAGGGGTACGGGCGGGCCCTTTGTCGCACTGGCTAGTCCCCGTTAGGTCCGGGCGATCCCTGCCCTGCGGCGGCGCGCCTGTTGAGGTGGATAGGGACGTAGACCAGCAGGACCACCATCACTGCCATCAGCGCTCCGCCGGCAGTGAGGCCGGCCGTGCGTCCCGCGGTCACGTCGAAAACCAGGGCCGCGGTACCCGCGCTCAACAGCGCGATTCCGGCGAGGGTGATTTTTGCGATGGTGTCCCCGCTGGCTACCAGGGTTTCCTTGAGCCGCTTCCGGAAGAGCCGCCGGTGCACACTGACCGGCAGGAGGATAAGCGCGGTGGTGAGCGCCGCAACCACCACGTTGGTGAGGTAGAGGCCAACCTGGAAATCGTCCAGGGTCTCAAAGCGTTCCTGGAAGGGGAGCGTCAGCAGGAAGCCTGCCAGGATCTGGACGCCCATCTGCAGTACCCGCATCTCCTGCAGCAGTTCGGCCCAGTTGCGGTCCAGCTGCTCCTCACGGGTTTCGTTCCTGCCTGTCCTGCCCGTGTAATCCTCCACCTCGGACATTGCCTTCCTCCCTCCACCTGCCTGCTCCCTTTCGGCTCTTCCGGCGCCGGGAAACACGGCAGGCGTTGCACCGCGACCTACATTTGATAAGTTTACTGATTATTCGCTCCGATCGGTGGACTTTGTTCCTCCGGCCGGGATAGCTTCGAAGAGCAGGTGCACGGCGGAGCTCTTCGAAAACCGACACAGTGAGCAGGCGGACTATGAGCGACACAGACAAGCAGAGGGACCAGCCAAAGGATCCCCGGGGCGGCTACCACTCCGGCCCGTTCCCGGAGCAGGAGCAGAAGCAGCCCGGGCTCACGGCACCAATGGACCCGAAACCTGACCACGGGGAACTGAGCTACGAAGGGCATGGAAAGCTCCAGGGCAAGGCCGCCCTCATCACGGGCGGCGATTCCGGAATCGGCAAGGCCGCCGCCATCGCCTTCGCGCGTGAGGGCGCCGATGTAGCCATCTCCTATCTTCCGGAAGAGGAAGAAGACGCGCAGGACACCGCGGACTGGATCCGCAAGGCCGGCCAGCGGGTCCTGCTGTTTGCGGGAGACGGCCGGGAAGAGGACTTCAGCACCCGCATCGCTGAGGAAACCGCGTCCGGATTCGGCCGGCTGGACGTGGTGGTCCTGAACGCCGCGTACCAGAAGAACCGCGAAAGCCTGGAGTCGCTGCCCACCGAGGAATTCGACCGGGTCTTCAAGACCAACCTCTACTCGCTGCTGTGGACGGCGCGGGCCGCGGTACCCCATCTGAAGCCGGGCGCGTCCATCATCACCACTGCATCGATCCAGGCCTTCAACCCGTCCCCGGCGCTGATCGACTACGCGATGACCAAGGCCGCCCAGGTGGCGTTCACCAAGGCACTGGCGCAGGAACTCGGGCCCAAGGGCATTCGGGTCAACGCCGTGGCCCCCGGGCCCATCTGGACCCCGCTGATCCCCGCAACGGAATGGCCGGACAAACTCCCAACGTTCGGCCAGGACACGCCCCTGGAACGGGCCGGCCAGCCGGCCGAGCTCGCTGCCGCCTATGTGCTGCTGGCCTCAGAGGACGGTTCGTATATTTCCGGGGCGGTGCTGCCGGTAACCGGCGGCAAGGGCCTCTAGGGCTGCACCCACGCCAGCAAAACAGCTTCATCCGAATCCACAACAGGAGGAAACCATGACGCAGGAAAACCAGCACGCCCAGCCCGAATCGGACCCGGGCGGATACGGCACTCCCACCGCTGAGCAGGAAATGGGCGGATCGCAGGCACCAGTGGATGGTTCCGGATCCGGCACGGGCAGCGCCGACACCAACGCGCCGCAGTCCGATCCGGAGGCGGATCCGGTGCCCCGCGACGTCGACCTTCCCTCCAGCGCCGCCGAGATTGATGAGTCCAACGACGACTCGCAGGGTTCGGCCCCGGTCTCGTCCGAGTCCGGACAGGAAGCCGCCGGCCTTCCGGACGGCAGCGGCAACGACCTGCCCGAGGAGAAGTCACCGAACGACGACGGCGGCGAGAGCTTCGACGCCGGGTAACGGCCTGGGTGCCGCTCCATTGGGGCGGTGACCGCCTTCCCTTGGAGGCCTCCGCCCCGCGATTCCCTGCGAACCCCGGGCGGGGGCCTTCGGCATGTCCGGTGGGCGTTGTCTTCGGCGTCGTATCCGCGGCGTGAACCCCGCAGGCTGACGCGCACTGCCCCTCCCTTGAAACGCGCGGGCGACGTATTCTTAGAAAGAGGTTTTGCAGTAGGCCGGAGCGCTTCAACCAAGGCGTAAATCATGGCGGCTGAACCCGCAGCGCAGCTCGGCTGGGGACCCCTTCCAGTACCCCCGGAACAGGTCTTCGACAGCAAGGACGTCGAAACGTACCTCTGGGAAGTCACCCGTGACTTCATGGCGGACATCAAGGGTGAGCAGCGCGGTATCAGCTGGGCGGCCACGCTCTTCCGCCTGGGACAGGCACGCACTGTCGCCGCCAGCACCGAGAAAGCACTCGAAGCAAACCAGGAACAGTGCTCCTTTGCTGACGGGCCGGCCCTGGAAGCCCTCCGAACCGGCGAATTCGTGCTGCTGTCCGACGTCAGCCGGGACCGGCGCTGGCCCGGGTACGCCAGCGCGGCCGCCGGCCACGGGATCCAGTCACTCCTGTCCATGCCCATCGCCTCCGAGGGCGGGACGAGCGCCGCCATCAACCTCTACGCCGCGCTCCCGCACGCTTTCAGCAGCGACGACCTCCTCCGGAGCCGCAGCTACGCGCACCAGGTGGCCCGGGCCCTGCGTGTTGTGGTGCGGACAGCCGAACGCGCCGAGGCCAAAGCAGGCATCGCCGTCGTGCAAAGTTCCCTTGTCCTGGTGGACCTGGCGGTGCGCAGTCTCATGGACGAGTACGGCCTCAGCCGCGAGGGGGCACTGCGGTTCCTGCAGACACAGGCGGTGCACCACGAACTCGACCTGCGCGATGCCGCGCTGAACGTTGTTGCGCCGGGTCCCGGGCGGGAGAACCCCATGCCCGGGGAGCCCGGCAGGGAGCCCGCCGGACTCAGGCAGGGAACGCCCGACGGCGTCGCGGACTTCCGCCTGCTGCCCCCGGCCGAGCTGGAGCAGGAGGAACAGCCCCGCCGGCGGAGAGCCAGGCGGGGCAAGGACGCATCCCGCACAGCGGAAGGGAGGACGGCATGACAACGCCGAAGCAGGAGCAGTCGCCCGGCCGGCCGGTTGGCCTGGATGTGGCACGCCCGGTGGAACAGGCTCCTGGATTAGGGGAGCACCCCTGGCACCGCTATGTGGCCCTCGGCGACTCCTTCACGGAGGGGGTGGGGGACCCCGAGCCCAAGAACCAGGGCGGGCTGCGGGGCTGGGCTGACCGGGTGGCCGAGGAGCTCAGCGCGGGACAGCCTGATTTTGCCTACGCCAACCTCGCGATCCGGGGCCTGCGGCTGCAGCAGATCCTGGATCAGCAGGTGGGCCCGGCGCTGGCCGCACAGCCTGACCTGGTGACGCTGTCCGCCGGCGGCAACGACATTGTGTTCCGCCGCAGCGATCCGGACAAGCTGGCTGAAAAGATTGACGCCGGCGTAGAGCAGCTCACCCGCTCCGGGGCCACCGTGGTCCTCTTCGCCGGCCCCGACTGGGGCGCCACCCCGGTCTTCGGCCAGATACGCGGCAAAGTGGCCATCCTCAACGAAAACCTCCACGTCGTGGCGTCCCGGCACAACGCTGTGATGGTTGACCTGTGGTGCCTGCGCGACCTCACCAGGCCTGGCATGTGGGACCCTGACCGTCTGCACTTCTCGCCGCTGGGCCACCACACCATCGCCTTGGGAGTGCTGCAGGCCCTGGACGTTCCCCACAGCCTTGAACCGTTGCAGCCCAAGGCACTTCAACCGCATAACTGGAAGGAAGCCCGGGCCAAGGACATCGCCTGGGCTCGCGAATACCTGGTTCCCTGGGCAATCCGCCAGGTCAGGCACCCCGCGGAGCCCCCGCTGGTTCCCAAACGTCCGCGTCCCGGGCCCGTCTTCGGGCACGGGCACCTGCCAATCGTCCATCCGCAGGGACTGCCGGCCGAGCCTTTGTCCCTGAAGGAGGCCTAGCGCTTTTTCGGGGCGCGCCTGGCGGCAGCGTTCCCCGCAGCCTTGGCCTGGGGAGGCAGCCCCGCCTGCTCGGTTTCGGGCTCGGCTGCGGTGCCCCGGGCCTTCGCGATGGCCTTCATGCCGTGGTAGATCACCAGGGCCGCGGCTGACCCCAGTGCGATGCCGGTGAACGTCAGGTCACCGATGGTCCAGGTGTAGTCCGCGATGCCGATGATGAGGGCCACCGCAGCGGTGGTCAGGTTCACCGGGTTCGAGAAGTTCACCTTGTTCTGCACCCAGATCTTCACGCCGAGGATACCGATCATGCCGTACAGCATGGTGGCCGCGCCGCCCAGCACTCCGGCCGGGACGGTGGCGATGAGCTCGCCGAACTTGGGGGAGAAGCTCAGGATGATGGCGAAGACGCCTGCCACCCAGTAGGCCGCCGTCGAATAAACCTTGGTGGCGGCCATGACGCCGATATTTTCGGCGTAGGTGGTGGTGCCGGAGCCGCCGCCGAAGCCGGCCAGGACGGTGGCGGCACCGTCAGCCATCAGCGCCCGGCCGGACACGCCGTCGAGGTTCTGGCCGGTCATTGCCGCAACGGACTTCACGTGGCCGATGTTCTCCGCCACCAGGACCAGAACCACGGGCACGAACAGGCCCAGGACGCCCACATGGAACTCGGGAGTCTGGAACTGTGGCAGGCCCACCCAGGCCGCGGCCTCCATCTTGTCGTAGCTCACCTCGCCGCGCAGCATCGCCACAAGGTAGCCCACCACCACGCCCACCAGGATGCTGAGGCGGCCCAGGATCCCGCGGAACAGCACGCTGACCAGGATGATGGTGGCCAGCGTGACCACGGCGGTGACGGGGGCGGCGTCGAAATTCTGCTTGGCCGCCGGTGCGAGGTTGAGCCCGATCAGCGCCACGATGGCGCCGGTGACGATGGGCGGCATCAGCCGGTTGATCCATCCTGCGCCGAACTTCTGGACGATGGCACCCACCAGGGCCAGGGCCGCGCCGGCCAGGACCACGCCGCCCAGGGCTCCCGGCACGCCGAACTGCTGCTGGGACGCCATGATGGGCGCGATGAACGCGAAGCTTGAGCCGAGGTAGCTGGGAACCCGGCCCTTGGTGATCACCAGGAAGAGCAGCGTTCCGATGCCGGAGAAGAACAGTGTGGTGGCAGGCGGCATTCCGGTGATGATGGGCACCAGGAACGTGGCGCCGAACATGGCCACTACGTGCTGCATGCCCACGCCGATGGTCAGCGGCCAGGCCAGGCGCTCATCGGGGGCCACCACGTGCCCTGGCTTGATGGACTTGCCTGTGCCGTGCAGCTTCCATTTGATTCCGAGCATGCTCATGGGCGGGAGGCCTTTCGGGGCTTTCGGGGGGTGCCGCGGAGGGCGGAGATTAACTGGGACAAGGATACCGCCCGCGCCCCGCCCACGGACTGCTGTGTCCGATGTCACGGGCCGTCGCGGGAAGAGGACACGGCTGGTTGAAGTTGCAACCATTGAAAGCCCCGCAGCAAACGGGGACGAGCAGCGAAAGGTAAGCCAATGACCATTGCCCACGAAGAAGCGGTTATCGATCCGGCCGCTGTCGACGCTATTTTCGCGCAGGCCCGCACCGCCAACTCGTTTACCGGCGAGGTGACCGACGAGCAGGCGCAGGCCATCTACGAGCTCACCAAGTTCGGCCCCACGGCTTTCAACTCCCAGCCGCTGCGCGTGACCTATGTCCGCTCGGACGAAGCCCGCGCCAAGCTGGTTGACGCCCTCATGGCAGGCAACCGCGCCAAGACCGCTTCCGCCCCGCTGGTGGCCATCCTCAGCTACGACACCAACTGGGCGGGCCAGTGGGACACCTTCCTCCCCGGCTACAACGCCCCCAAGGCCATGTACGACGCCAACCCGGAACTCGCCGCCGCCACGGGCAACAACAACGCGCACCTGCAGGCCGGCTACTTCATCCTGGCCGTCCGCTCGCTCGGGTTCTCCGCGGGCCCCATGACCGGCGCCGACTTCGGTGCCATCGATGAGGCGTTCTTCCCCGCGGGCGGCCAGAAGAGCTTCCTGGTGGTCAACATCGGCCAGCCTGCCGCGGACGCCTGGGGCGAAGCCAAGCCCAAGTTCTCCTACGAGGACGTCGTCCGCACCGTCTAGGACGCTCTCTCACTTAATGCACCCTTTCGGCCATCGCTCTCTCATGCGTGAGAGAGCGATGGCGGTTAAGGCGCATTAAATGAGAGAGCGTTGGGGCGCGCGGGCGGGCATAGGGGAGTGGCACACTGGGCGGATGCGGAACTTCGTCCTCGTCGCATTCGTGGAGCCGGTCGCTGAAGGCCAGGTCTTCCCGCGGACGCAGTGGCCCCTGCACATCACACTGTTGAGGTTCGACGTCGACAACGCCGTTGCCGGACAGGTTGCGGCGCTTGCCGGGCCACCCGCGGAGAAGGCACTGGGCGCCGCGCTGACGGTGGGGGAGGACGCGGGTTTCGGCCGGAACGGCTCCGTGCCCGTCAGCCTTGTCCAGCCGCAGCCGGACCTGCAGGCCCTGCACGAGCAGTTGGCCACGGGCGTCGAAAGCGCCGGCGGCAGGATCCTCACGCCGGCCCACACCAGGTCCGGCTACCGGCCGCACATCTCCCACCTGCACGGCCGCCGGCTGCACCCGGGCGACACCCTGGTGCTTGACCGGGTGGCGCTGGTGGACATGGCGCCGGACGGTGACCGCACCGTCCGGCGCATCCTGCAGCTCTGGAGCCTGCCGGAAACCGGGGCAGCTAGGCGATGACGCTGTCCACCAGTGCCTTGGCTTCCGCCTGGACCTGCTTGAGGTGCTCCTCGCCCTTGAAAGACTCGGCGTAGATCTTGTAGACGTCCTCAGTACCGGACGGGCGGGCGGCGAACCAGGCGTTCTCCGTGACCACCTTGAGACCGCCGATGGACGCGCCGTTGCCGGGCGCCTCGGTCAGCTTGGCCAGGATGGGTTCCCCGGCCAGGCTTGTGGCGGTGACGTCCGACGGCGACAGCTTGCCGAGTGCCGACTTCTGCTCCCGCGTGGCTGCTGCGTCAATGCGGGCGTAGACGGGGGCGCCGAACTGGTCCGTCAGGCCCTTGTAGAGCTGGGACGGGGACTTGCCGGTGACCGCCGTGATTTCCGAGGCGAGCAGGGCCAGCAGGATGCCGTCCTTGTCCGTGGTCCAGACGCTGCCGTCCAGCTTGTTGAAGGAAGCGCCGGCCGATTCCTCGCCGCCGAAGGCGCCCTCACCGGAGAGCAGGCCCGGCACGAACCACTTGAATCCGACCGGAACCTCCACGAGCTTCCGGCCCAGGCTCTGGGCTACCCGGTCGATGATGGAGGACGACACCAGGGTCTTTCCCACCACGGAGGCCGGGTTCCAGCCGCTGCGGTTGCGGTAGAGGTAATCGATGGCGACGGCGAGGTAGTGGTTGGGGTTCATCAAGCCGCCGTCCGGGGTGACGATGCCGTGCCGGTCAGCGTCGGCATCGTTGCCGGTGGCGACGTCGTATGCTGCGGTCCCGTCCGCACCGGCAGCCATCCGCTGGATCAGCGAGGCCATGGCGGCCGGGGAGGAGCAGTCCATCCGGATCTTCTCGTCCCAGTCCAGGGTCATGAAGGCCCACTGTGGATCCACGGTGGGGTTCACCACGGTGAGGTCCAGGTGGTGGCGCTCTCCGATCTCGCCCCAGTAGTCCACGGATGCACCGCCCATGGGGTCGGCGCCGATGCGCACGCCGGCGTTGCGGATGGCGTCCAGGTTCAGGACGGCGGGTAGGTCGTCCACGTAGCTGCTGAGGAAGTCGAACTTGCCGGTGGTGTCCGCAGCCTGGGCATCGGCCAGCGGAATCCGCTTCACCCCGCGCAGGCCGTTCTCCAGAAGCTCGTTGGCGCGGTTGGCGATCCAGCCGGTGGCATCCGAATCGGCCGGGCCGCCGTGCGGCGGGTTGTACTTGAAGCCGCCGTCTGCCGGCGGGTTGTGGCTCGGCGTGACAACGATGCCGTCTGCCTGCGGGGCGCCGGCGCCGGCGTTCCGGTTGTAGGTGAGGATTGCATGGCTGAGCGCCGGCGTGGGGGTGTAGCCGTGGCGGGCGTCAACGAGGACCTGGACGCCGTTGGCGGCCAGGACCTCGAGCGCGGAGTTCTGCGCGGGCTCGCTGAGGGCGTGCGTGTCCTTGGCCAGGAACAGCGGCCCGGTGATGCCCTGCCCAGCCCGGTACTCCACGATGGCCTGGGTGATGGCAACGATGTGTTGCTCGTTGAACGACGCCTTCAGGCTGGAGCCGCGGTGTCCGGACGTGCCGAACGCCACGCGCTGGCCGGGATCACCCAGATCGGGCGTGATGTCGTAATACGCGTCAAGGAGCGCAGTGATGTCAACAAGGTCCTGGGGTTGGGCAACTGTGCCCGCGCGGCTAGCCATGCCACCAGCATGCCAGACAGGGACCTGAGTCAAAACGTTCCGTCCGGAATCCGGCCACTGTGTCCGGCCTGTGACGGAAGATCGTCATCAAACGAGTAGTCAACCTGAGTACAGACCCCACCAAAGTACTTATATACCGGCCGCCGCACGCCCTGTTACTTTCGAAAAAGTCGGGGAAATCATCCGAGAGCAAGGCACGACGGCGGCCCCCCGCCGTCGTCCTTCCGGCAGGGAAGCAGGGGCGGCCATGGGGGCAGGAGACGGGAAAGCCGAGCAGTCCAGGCTGGCCGCCGAAAGGGTGGCCAGGCTCAAGCGCCGGCTGGACGAGGCCGAAGGCGCCACGAAGCCCTGGGACGCGGATGCCGTCAGCGAGAAGATGGTGGCGGAGAAGCTGGGCGAGCTGGTCCCGCGTGGCTGGTACGTGCTCCATGACGTGCACTGGCCCGGCCGGCCGAAGGCCAACCTGGACCACGTCCTCGTGGGGCCTGGCGGAGTGGTGGTGGTCGACTGCAAGAACTGGACCGGCGAGGTCCGGGTGTTGTCCGGGGTGCTCTGGCAGGGGCGGTACGCACGGACGCAGGCTGTGGAAGGCGCGCTGGCCCAATGTGCCGCGGTGTCGTCCGTGGTGTCGCCTCCGTACCGGCGGCTGGTCCGCCCCCTGATCTGTATGGCTGCCCAGCCGGACCTGTTTGGGGTGACAGCCTCGGATGTGGCGGTGGCCGGTACACAGCGTGTGGTGGGTGCCATCGAAGCCCTGCCGCAGGTGCTGGACCAGCGGACCGTGGCGGGACTGTACGCGCAGCTCGGCCAGGACCTCACCCATGAACAGGAACCGGGCATCATGGCGTTCCGGCACGTCCGCCCGGGCACGGTGGTCCCGCCCGCGGCGCCACCCACGAATGCCGGAACTCCCGCCCTCAGGACGGGTTCGTCAGCGCGTCCGGTGGCCCGGGGCAACCCTTCGGCCGCCGGGGCCGGGGAAGGCTACCGTCCAGCGGGTCACCGCGCGGCTCCAAAGGCCCGCCGGCACGGTACCGGCGGGGCCGGACGCTTGGCCCTGCTGGCGGCGTTCGTCATCTTTGCGGTGTACATATTGCCCTATTGGGGGCAATAGATCCGCCCCTGGGCGGGGGTAGGCTGGGATCAAGATTCCTAGGGGGAACCATGTCTGACCAGCCCAGCCAGCGGCCCGAATCCGGCCAACCCGACTCCAGCACGCCGTCCGGCCTTGAACCGCCCCGGTTCGCGCCGCCCTACGGCAGCCAGTCGCCGTCCGCGCCGCCCTACGGGCAGGGCAGCTACGAGCAGGGCGGGCTCGGGCAGGACAGCTACGGACACGATGGCCGCGGGAGCAGCTACGGGCAGGGCGCGTACGGCGAACCCGGCCAGTATGGCGGTGCCTACGGCCAGCCGCCGAGCCCCTACAACCAGCAACCCTCCCCCTATGGCCAGCCGGCCGGCCCGTACGCCCCGCAGGGGTACTACGGCATGCAGGCCGAACCGAAGACGCTGAGCATCGCCAGCATGGTGTGCGGCATCGCCTCGGTGATTATGGGCTGGCTCCTGCTACCGCAGATTGCAGCAATCATCACCGGCCACATGGCGCTCAAACGCGAACCGTCCGGCAGGGGTATGTCCATTGCCGGGCTGGTCCTGGGCTACCTGTGCCTCCTGGGCTACGGCGCGTTCTGGCTGCTGGCCATCATAGGCCTGGCGATCGCCAGTTCCACCAGCGGTCCGACGTACACGTTCTAGGGCCGCTCACCCCCATCACATGGGCGCCTCCGTTGGCGGGATGTTGTGGTTGAGGCGGAAGAGGTTGTGCGGATCGTAGCGGTCCTTGAGGGCCGCCAGGCGCCGGAACTTCTCCGGTCCGTACGCTGCTCGGGCGGCGTCCACGTCCCTCGGCCCCACCTCGGCGCCAAGGAAGTTGACGTACTCGCCGTGCTCCGCGAACGGCCGCATGAGCCCGTAGGCTTTCCGTGCGAACGCGGTCAGCCGCTCGTCCTCGGAGGGGTCCCGCCAGAAGCCGTAGACATTGAGCCAGTAGCGGGCAGAACGGTTGGGGAACGCTGTTGCATCCTCCGGTACCCGCCCGAACGCCCCCTCCATGTGGTGGATGTCAATGCCGGTACCCTCCCATGCCAGCTCGGAGGCGAAACTCAGCAGGACATCCACTGACTCCCCGTCCAGCCGCGAAAAGGAGACGTTCTTCCAATAGCCGCGCGAACCTTTGGGAAACACGCTGTCCATGGCGCTCTGCCAGTCAAGCCAAGAGGTAGGGCCAACTTCCTCTTCGTCAGGCGGGGCGGCGGCCCGGAGCTGGTCAACCAGGGCAAGCCCTGCCTGCTGGTCCTCCGCCACCCACACGAACCCGATGATCATCCACGGGTCGCTGCCCATCCCGAACTCCGCCGGGAAGACAAGGAACGAGATGATCGGATTCATCCCGTCCGGCAGGTCCCGGGTCCAGGCGGCAAAAGCCAGGAGGGCGTTGCGCCAGTGTTCCGGGCGGTAGAACAGGTTCCCTCCCAGCGGCTGGGGCGGCAGGGGGCGGGCACGGAAGGTGAAGGAGGATGCCACCCCGAAGTTTCCGCCGCCGCCGCGCAGCCCCCAGAACAGCTCAGGATTCTCCTGCATGCTGGCGCGCAGGTGTTCCCCGGTGGCGGTGACCACGTCCACGGATTCCAGGTTGTCCAGGGTCAGGCCGCTGGAGCGTGTCAGCCATCCCACGCCGCCGCCGAGGGCAAGCCCCGCAACGCCTGTTCCGCTGATCACTCCCAGCGGGACGGCAAGGTTGTGCGCGGCAGTTGCGTGGTCGACATCGGCAAGGGTGGCTCCGGGTTCCACGGTCACCAGCCTGCTCCCGGCGTCCACATGGACGTGCTTCAGCGGTCCCAGGTCCAGCACCAGCCCGCCGTCAACACTGCCGTGTCCGGCGACGTTGTGCCCGCCGCCACGGACGGCCAGCGCCAGGCCGCTTCGCCGGACGGCGTCCAGCACGGCGTCGATGTCGGTTATCGCCCCGGCACGGACGACGGCGCGTGGCCGGAGATCGATCATGCCGTTCCATACCGGCCGGGCTTCCTCGTATAACGGATCATGCGGCTCGATCAGGGATCCCGACAGCCTGGCGCGCAGCCCGTGCAGCGCCTGTTCTATTTCCAGTTCCCGGTTGGTGCCATGGACTGTGGACATCATCAGTGCTTCCGCTAAGGGTCTAAGCCCTGTGCATTATGAAGGGAAGTGAAAGGCGCCCGGAGGCACCTCGACGGAAAGATGCCTGCGAACACCAGGGGGCAGGCTCATGCGATGTCCAGATTTTAGGATCGCCGAAAGGCCCGGTCAACAGCTTTTTGGCGGCCTGGCCCGGTGACCGCGCGCACCTCATCGCCGTGGACACCGCGGCTCCTTGATCTCCCGTGCCATCACCTCCCCGCAGACATGCACATCGCGGAGAGAGCCTGTTCAACAGAGCCCGTTCAACAAGGCGCGATCGGCGCACGGTGAGCTGACCGCGCCGCGCTGGGGCCGCCGTCGGACTCCAGCCGGGCTGCGCTCTACGGGAGACTTCGCAGTGCCTGGCTGCGCTGCGGCGCTACTTCCGTTGCCGCAGCCGTGCGCGGTGGGCGTTCCTGCGGAGCTGGAGGATGCGGGCACCGCCGGCCATGGCAACCAAGACCCCTCCGGTCACGCTGGCAATAAACAGCGCCATGCCCAGCGGCACAAGGCCTTCCAGGCCGAAGTACCGCACTGCCACCTGGTCCTGGTTCTGGAGGATGAAGATGATCAACAGGATCAGGAGCACCAGGGCCGCTACGACGGCTGCCCACACCACCCCTGCCCGGGTCACCCTTGGCTGGTCCGCAGCGGACGACGGCTGTGGCCCAGGCGTGCCGGTTCCGGCTGGCCGGGGCGCGTCCGGACGGGTGAGTGCGGAGTCCGCAGTGGAATCCACGGGGGAGGGCGTGCGGGCCGGTGCCGGGGGGACGCCGGCATGGTTCCCGGTTCCCGGTTCCGGCTGTCCTGCGGATGGGTAGTTTCCGGTACTCATGCTGGTTCCCTTCGTCACGTGCGGATAATAAGCATGCTTATGGTTCAACCATAGTGGGAGGGTTTGCCGCAGCACAATGCGGGGCGCGCGCCGCTCCGGCCCGCCGCCAGCCTGGGAACAGCGGAAGGGCCTTCAGTGAAGACCCTTCCGTTGACCTTGGCGCGGCCTCAGACCTTCTCCTTGCTCCGTTCGGCTGAAGGGGTGCCCGGCGTCCGCGTCTTCCGCCAGCCTGGGAATGCCCAGAACGTGAAGTCCTGCGCCTTGACCGGCTTCTCCGGAGTTTCCGCCGGGGCTTCGTGCTTTGCCTCGGGCTTGCTCTCGGCTTCTTTCCTGATGCCCCACCCGAAGTCCTTGCTGGATGAATAGCACATCACAGACCTCCTCACAGTGACTGCCCTTTAATCGTCCTCCTGATCCGCGGCGGAGTCGACACTTTTGCGCAAGGCCCTGGCCCGGCTTCCGGCGCTGGTGCCCTTCAGCGCTGTCACCCGCCGGCGACGACGTCGTCGGCTTCCTGCGGGCGGTGGAACTCGCACGCTCCATGGTGCCGGAGTGGCAGGAGGCAGGTCCGTCCGGTGGGGAGATGGACCAGGGCGCAGCGGCCCCGCCAGGCGAGGTCCTCCCTGATAGTGGCGTTGCTGAGGTCCGGCCTGGCTCCGTCCGGTTGAGGGCGCACCTCTCCGGCAGCCGTGCTGGGATTTTCAGCTTTCATAAGGGAACTCCTCGTCGAGCAGTGGCTGGCGGAAGGGTGCCGCGGCCTGGCACGTCCACAAGTCTGCTCCCCACGGGTTACAGGCGTATTAAGCCGGCGTTAGGAGGAGGTCAATAACGGACCCGGCTGCACAAATATGCTGGTCAGAACCCCAGCTGGCGCGCCACCTGCAGCAGGAGGGACTCCGATCCCGGAGGACCCACAAGCTGTATTCCCATCGGCAGCCCCTGCCGTGGGGCCCCGCCGGTCCAATGCACAGGGATCGTGATGGCCGGCAGTCCGCAGACGTTCACCATGGAGGACCAGGGCGCGTATTCGCACTGTTTGCGGTAATCGCCGTCAGCATCTCCCGGCCACTGCGCCGAGGGCCACCGGTCAGTGCCGTGCATGGCGCCGGTAAACCAACCCACAGGGCGCGGTGCCTGGGCGAGCGACGGCATGAGCATCAGGTCCCACTGCGCGTACTGCGCCGCAGTGTCATGCTGGAACTGCCGCAGGAACGCCAGGGACTCGGCGAGCTTGGCCGGGCTCCGCTGCTGGGCGCGGCGCCGGAAGGTGCGCGTGAGGGGTGCCAGCAGGGCCTCCCGGTGGGGGCTGATCCTGGCCGCGCCCACGGCTGCCGTCCATGCCGACGTGAAGGCGTCCGGGTACCGGTTGTCGTACCGGATGGAAGCTTCGCTGAGGGCATGCCCGGCATGCTCCAGGAGGTCCCCGCCCACCCGGAGGGCATCCAGCGCCTCCTGCTCCGGGACGAACGGGAAGGTGCCGGACCACGGGCTGTCCAGGCTGATGCCGATCCGCAGCCGCGGGGGCTCCAGGCCCACCGCTGCAAGGTAGCCACCATCCGGCCTGCCCGCCGCGTCAGGTGCCGCCAGGGCGTCCATCATGAGCGCCGCATCTACGGAGTCCCGGGCAATCGGACCGGCCACCACCAGACGCGCGGGATCACCAACGCTTTCACCGGCAGGAACCACGCCGCGGCCCGGCTTGAGCCCTAGCAGCCCGCAGGCGGCTGCGGGGATCCGCACCGAGCCGCCGCCGTCGGTGCCCGGGGCGAAGGGCAGCAGTCCTGCGGCCACGGCCGCAGCGCTGCCGCCGGAGGAGCCGCCTGAGCTCCTGCTCAGGGCATGGGGATTGCGCGACGGCGGCGCGATCCGGTTTTCGCTGTAGGCCGTCAGTCCGAATTCGGGAACCTGGGTCTTGCCCAGCGGGGTCACGCCCGATTCCTTGAACAGGGCAACCAACGGCCCGTCCGCGGGCGCAGGCTTGTGGTCCAGGGCCGCGCTGCCGTGGGTGGTCACCACCCCTGCCACGTCGGTGAGGTCCTTGAACGCCAGGGGCATGCCGTGGAGCAGGGGCAGTTCCCCGGAGGGGATGCTGGAACGCACCGAGTCGGCGGTGCGGGCGTCAGCCATCGCCTGTTCCGCCGTCACCGTAATGAAAGCTCCCAGCAGCGGGTTCTGCTGTTCGATCCGGGCGAGGAAATGCGCCGCGGCCTCCGCTGCTGACACGCGCCCCTCCCGCAGGAGGTCCCGAAGGGCGGCGGCCGGCAGTTCGTGGAGTTCAGTCAAGGCCGCACGCCTCCACGTCAGGGCAGTGCCGGGGCGGGAAGCTTCGGCTTCCCGCAGTGGCCAGGGCGGGCTGCTCAGGGAACAACGGTTCCTCCTAGGGTCACTCAGAAGCTTAACGTGGGCCTGGCCCGCCACCAGGTGGAGGCGGAAGTACTAGGCTTTAATCCGACACCGATCCGCGAAGGCAGGACCCTCCATGAGCGATTTCGACAACGTCCCCGTCGGCGACATCCCCGATGACGCCGTCATCCTTGACGTCCGGGAGGACTATGAGTGGGTGGCGGGCCATGCAGATGGTGCCCTCCACATTCCCATGGACCAACTCCCGGCGCGGCTGGATGAACTCGATCCGGACGAGGATGTCTACGTCATCTGCCGCACCGGCGGGCGCTCGTTCCGCGCTGCCCAGTGGCTCACCGGCCAGGGATACACCGCTATCAACGTTTCCGGCGGGATGGACATGTGGCTGGAGGCCGGCAAGCCGCTTGTCTCGGACAACGGCCTGAAGCCGATGGTGCTCTAGCAGGGACGCCAGGAATCGGGCACGTCACCGCTGCCGCTTCTGCCGGTGCCTCCCGTCGGCGCTTATACCGATAAAGGAATGTGTATGTCCGCGTCCTCCTCCACCTATGCCTTCCTGGGGCCACAGGGTACCTTCACCGAGGCAGCCCTCCTGCAGGTGCCGGACGCTGCGCAGGCCACCCGGGTCCCGGCGTCGAACGTCAACGCTGCACTGGACTGGGTGCGCGACGGATCAGTCCACGCCGCGATGGTCCCGATCGAAAACTCCGTTGAAGGAGGCGTCACCGCCACCCTGGACGCGATCGCCGGGGGTGGCGAGCTGCGGATCATCCGCGAAGTCCTGGTGCCCATCAGCTTCGTGCTGGTCGCAAGGCCCGGTGTCCGCCTGGCCGACGTGCGGCGGGTATCAACCCACGGCCATGCCTGGGCCCAGTGCCGCCTGTGGATGGATGCGAACATTCCGTCAGCCGAATACGTACCCGGCCCATCCACGGCTGCCTCGGCAATGGGGCTCCTCGAGGAAGACTGCCATTATGACGCCGCCATCTGCGCTCCGCTGGTGGCCCGGGAGCAGCCCGGACTGGCGGTGCTGGCTGAAGACATCGGTGACAATCCGGACGCCGTGACCCGCTTTATCCTGGTCAGCCGGCCGGGTGTCCTGCCCCCACGCACAGGTGCGGACAAAACCACGCTGGTGGTCCCTCTCCCCGAAGACCGGCCCGGCGCCCTGATGGAAATCCTCGACCAGTTCGCCAGCCGCGGGGTGAACCTCAGCCGCATTGAGTCCCGGCCCACCGGACAGTACCTGGGGGACTACTTCTTCAGCATCGACGCCGACGGGCACGTGGGCGACGAACGGATGGCCGACGCCCTGGCCGGGATCCACCGCATCAGTCCAGCCACCCGCTTCCTGGGGTCATATCCCCGGGCCGACATGCAGGCTGCGCGGGTAGAGCCGCACACTGCTGACCAAGCCTTCCGGGCGGCACGGGCCTGGGTGGCGGGCATTCTCCGGCCCGCAGCTGAGCCCGCCGAAAGCGGTTCCCCCGCTTCGCCCAAAGCGTAGGTGAATGCCGTTCCAACTACTTCCGCGGGTTGTGGACAATGCGTATGCTTACTTGATCCACACGGGGGATGGCCCCTAACGAAGGGAGCGCGTCATGACTGCCAGCGGCACCGAAAACGACGGCCAGGGGATGATCGTCAACCCCCGGCCCACTGCCGACAACCAGGACTGGGACGGGGACGACGCCGACCGTGCTGACCGCCTGCGGTTTGAGGAAGAGCAGGCCATGATCCGTGAGCAGTCCGAGGCCCACGCGGCGGCGAAGGCGGCCGAGGAGAAGAAGCGCAAAAGCGAATAGCCGCTAATCCTGGCCCTTGACCCGGATCAGCAGGGACCGCGGCTCCACCTGGACGGTGAGCCTGGTGGCTTCACCGGCCGTGTCTCCGTCCAACTGGATGGCCATCGGTTCGGGGCATTTGATGACCACCCTCCCGGACCGGTAGACGGTCATGACGGGCAGTTTCCCGCTGTGCTTGAACATGATCTTGACGTACATCAGCAGCCAGCCGAGGGCACTGCGGGGGCTCATGACCACCACGTCCAGCATGCCGTCGTCAATCATGGCCTGCGGAATGAAGTCGATGCCGCCCGGAATCAGGCCACAGTTCGCGAACAAGACGCTGCGGATGTTCCGGACCTGCTCCGGGCTGCCGTCCAGGGAGATCGAGACCTTTTTCCGGCGCCCGGGCAAGTGCCGCATGCCTGCCTCGGTATATGCCAGCCAGCCCACCGCTTTTTTCAGCCCGTCGTTGGTGTCGGCGAGGATTTCGGCATCCATGCCTATACCGGCGATCACCAGGAACACGTGCTCGGAGGAGACGCCGGTGCGTGAGTTTTCGATGCCCATCCGGGCAGTGTCGATATGGCGCTGCCGGCCGAACAGGGCGGTGTTGACGTTGGCGTGCAGGTCGTTCAGGTTCAGCTCCACGTTCCGTGCCAGGAGGTTGCCGGTGCCCAGCGGGATCAGACCCATGGCCACGTTGGTGTGCACGAGGGACTCGGCCACCACGCGGACGGTCCCGTCGCCGCCGCCCACCAGGACGACGTCGGGCTTGTACGCGAGGGCGGCCGCCACCTGTGAGTAGCCGGGGTCCTCCGCCGTCGTCTCGAAAAAGACGGGATCTTCCCAGCCTGCCGCCAGGCAGCCGCGCTGGATGAGGCGTTTCGCTTCGTCCGACTGTGCCTTGATGGGGTTGAGGATCACCGCGACACGCTGTTCCGTGAGGCCCGGATCCTGGGCATCGCCGCCCACGGTACTGCGGATATGCAGGGCCTTGAGCCTGCGGACGCCCCACCAGCTGGAGATGGCAAACGCAAGGGCCACCCCGGTCAGCAGGTACAGGATCCAGTCGCTCATGGTGCCTCAACAGTAGCCCGGCGGAAGCCAGGCGGGCCCGCACGTCCGCTGCCGCCCGCCGTCGTGCGCGGGATTGGATACCCTTGTGTGGTGATCGACGTAAAAGACCTCAGCGAAAACCCGGACAAATACCGTGCCAGCCAGCGCGCCCGCCGCGCGGACGAGTCAGTGGTGGACGCGATCATCTCCGCGGATTCCGCCCGCCGGGCGGCGCTGATCCGCTTCGAGAACCTCCGGGCAGAGCAGAACGCGTTCGGCAAGAAGGTGGCGCAGGCGAAGGGCGACGAGAAGAAGGCCCTGCTGGCCGAGGTCAAGGAACTGGCCAACGCGGTCAAGGCTGCCTCCGCCGAGGCCGACGCCGCGCAGAGCAAGCAGGATGAGCTGCTGCGCACCATCCCCAATGTCATTGAGGACGGCGTTCCCGAGGGCGGCGAGGACGACTATGTGGTGGTCAAGACGGTGGGCACGCCGCGTGAATTCCCCGACTTTGAGCCCAGGGACCACCTGGAAATCGGTGAACTGATCGGCGCCATTGACATGGAGCGCGGCGCCAAGGTTTCCGGTGCCCGCTTCTACTTCCTCCGCGGCGTTGGTGCCCGGCTGGAGATGGCGCTGCTGCAGATGGCCATGGACCAGGCCATCCAAGCCGGCTTCGTCCCGATGATCACGCCCACGCTGGTGCGCCCGGAGACCATGCAGGGCACGGGCTTCGATGTAAAGCACGACGCCGAGATCTACCGGCTTGCCGAAGACGACCTTTACCTGGTGGGCACCTCGGAAGTTGCGCTGGCCGGGTACCACGCGGACGAGATCCTGGACTTCTCCGCCGGCCCCATCCGCTACGCGGGCCAGAGCTCCTGCTACCGCCGCGAAGCCGGCTCGCACGGCAAGGACACCCGCGGCATCATCCGGGTCCACCAGTTCAACAAGGTGGAAATGTTCATTTACACCACGGTGGAAGAGGCAGCCGCCGAGCACCAGCGGCTGCTGGCGTGGGAAGAGGAAATGCTGGCCAAGTGCGAGCTGCCCTACCGGGTGATCGACACTGCAGCCGGCGACCTTGGCACGTCCGCCGCACGGAAGTACGACTGCGAGGCCTGGGTCCCCACGCAGGGCGCGTACCGTGAGCTGACCTCCACGTCCAACTGCACCACCTTCCAGGCCCGCCGCCTGAACATACGCGAACGAGCAGTGAATCCGGAGGGGGTTACCAAGGGCACCCGCGCTGTAGCCACCCTGAACGGCACGCTGGCCACCACCCGCTGGATTGTGGCGCTGCTGGAGCACCACCAGAACGCGGACGGTTCGGTCAACGTGCCCAAGGCGCTGCAGAAGTACCTGGGCGGCCTTGAGGTCCTCCCGGTCCTGTAGCTCCCACTCCTCCTGCGCCCGGGTTGCACCCGCGTATGGACGTGGCACCCCCGAACCCGCGGGTGCCACGTCTACAGGCGGGTGCTTCTTGTATTGCTGGGGCTGTTCGTTAAGCCCGCCTGCCGCAGGCATGCTTCAAACCGCGCAGGATCAGAGGCTGTCGCCCAGTCCCATCGGACTACACGAAACCCCGCCGCCCGGAGTTTGTCCTCGCGCTTCTTCTCCGCCAGGACGGCCTGGCGCGCCGTTTGAACTCCGAGGTACTCGTCGCGCAGATACTTGGCGTCGCCGTCGAACTCCCCAATCAACCGGTGGCGGGGCCAGAGGAAGTCAGTTCGAGCAATGAGGACCCCTTCCACATGCACTCTTGCCTGCAGAAGGGGAGCCGGGAACCCGAGAACGTGCATTTGTGCCCTGCTCAGTGACTCGCCCGGGGACTCCGCGTCCGTCCCCGCGAAATCGAGGACCTGCGTGACCCATCTGCGCCTTGCCTCCGAAGTGAGCAGGGAGGCCTGCCTGAGCAGATCCTCTCTGCCCAGATGGGGGCCAGAAGCCCGCCGCCGGCTCATGGCGTGGTCGGCCAGGACCACTCCGGCAGCGAAGTTTTCCTTGGCAATGACGCCCACCACTGTCTCCGGTAAGGGCGTCACCAGGAGGTTTTTGTGGCGTACCGCTGCTGTTGGTCCGGGGTGCCGGCGGACGCCGTAGGAGGTGATCCGTTCCAGTCCGGTTTCACCCGATGATCGTGGTGCGGCGGAAGTTGTTGGCACGCTGCGGCCGACGTGGCCCCTCGATGCTCCTGACAGGTGAACGAAGCCCGGCACTTCCAGGAGATTCAGGTCCCACACAACAGCAGCCGTATGCAGGCACAACGTTGACTGCGGCAGTTCAAGATCCACAGCCAGGACTGTCTGGCGGTACCTTTCCCACGGCGGCAGCGAAATCCACTCTTCTTTCGATGCATAGACGCCCTTCCTGACGCGGACCAGCTCGCCGCGGGCATAGCGGCGGCTGAGCGAGCGGACGTCTCCCGTGCTGCGCCGGACGTTGCCGGCATGAATCAACTGCATGGGACTATCGTCAGGCTGCCCGCAGGACGGTTGAACCGTGGAGCGGGTGAATGTGGATAACTGCAAATAGCGGTGGGCACCCCGGAGCGGTCAACGCACCAGCGAACTCCGGGGTGCACTGTCCGCCAGGTGGTGTCCCGCAAGGCGGTACCCACATGGTTGCAGCCAAACAACAAGTGTTAATGCGGAGTTCAACATATCTGTGGCCTGCGTCCTAGCGCCGCCGGGGGTCGTCTGGTTCACTATGTGAATGACAACGCTGACTGAAACCTCAGTCGCCGGCAACGATGACCGGCGAGACAACGAAAACACCAACGGGCACAAGCTCATGGTCGCCCTGGACGTGGACGGCACGCTGGTTGACCACGACGGCCACATGTCCCCGGGCGTCCGCGAATCGGCGCAGGCAGTAGTGGCTGCCGGGCACGAGGTCATGATCGCCACCGGCCGGTCCCTCAACGCCACACTGCCCATCATCGAGAAGATCGGGATCGAGCGCGGCTACGCTGTCTGCTGCAACGGCGGTGTCACCCTCCGCCTGCACCCCGGGCTGGACGGCGGTTACGAGGTCATCCACAAAGCCACCTTCGACCCAGGACCCGCCCTCCGGGCGCTCCGGGAACGGCTTCCCTCGGCCAAGTATGCGCTGGAGGATGCTGACGGGAACTTCCTGTCCACCGAGCGCTTCCAGGATCCCAGTTTTGGCGTCGAGGCTGTCGGTGTCGATTTCCACACCATGCTCGAAGCCACGGCCGTGCGCGTGGTGGTCTTCAGCACGGAGAACACCCCGGAAGAGTTCAACGAAGCGATCGAGCACATCGGCCTCGCCGGAGTCACCTACTCCGTGGGCTGGACGGCCTGGCTGGACATCGCCGCCGCCGGCGTGACCAAAGCGAGTGCGCTGGAGAACCTCCGTGGGAGGCTCGGCATTGAACAGCACCTCACGGTGGCCATCGGCGACGGCCGCAACGACATCGAGATGCTCACCTGGGCCGGGCGGGGAGTGGCGATGGGTCAGGCGCCCGAGGAAGTCATCGCCGCTGCGGACGAGGTCACCCACTCAGTGTTCGACGACGGTGCCGCCCACGTGCTGCGCAGCCTGCTCTAACGCAGTACAAGGCAGAATGGACAGCATGACCCTCACGACGTTCGCCCTCATTCGCCACGGCCAGACAGACTGGAACGCGCAGCGCCGGCTGCAGGGATCCACCGACATTCCCCTGAACGACGTCGGCCGGGCCCAGGCACGCGACGCCGTCGCGGTGCTGTCCGCCTACGAATGGGACGCGATCGCGTCCTCGCCCCTGAGCAGGGCCGCCGAAACCGCGGACCTGATCGCGGCCGGGCTGGGCCTCAGCGATGTCCGCCGCGTCCCGGAACTGACGGAGCGCAGCTTTGGCCCGGCCGAGGGCATGCAGGCGGGTCCCGAACTGGAAGCGTTGCGCATTCCCGGCGGCTTCCGGGGCGCCGAAAGCGAGGACGAGGCAGCGGACCGGGGACTGGCAGCCCTGGAGGCACTCGCCGAGGAATTCCGCGGCAGCCGGCTCCTCGTCGTCGCGCACGGGACGCTCCTGCGGGTCAGCCTCAGCCGCGCCGTAGGGAGCACCCTGACCAGCATCGACAACGCGGTCCTGAACCTGGCGCACCACCATGCCATCGACGGCTGGCAGCTGGAGTACTTCAACGGCGAACCGGTGATGGCCGCAACGCAGCGGTAAGGCAGGCAGCCGCTAGCGCACCTCGAGGATCAGGGCCAGCAGCCTCGCCGCCGCAGGCCGTGCGGCGTGCTCCTCATTCCACTGCGCCCGCGCCACTGCCTTGCTGACGGCCTGCGTGGTAATGCCCAGCTCCTGGGCCACCGCCTTCTGCTGGCCGCGGACGCCGGGGGTCATCAGGTCCAGCACCCGCCACTCGGCCCCGGAGCGGTCCCGCACAATATGCCCCAGCAGCCGCAGCACGGCCTCGGCGTCGTGGGCTATGTCCGCCAGCGGCCCCTCCACCGCAACGGGCACCCGCTCCTTGCTGTTGCGGAGCCGGTCCACGGCCCGCCGCGCGTACACCAGCCCGTGGCCCGAGGCGTCCTTGATCTGGTTGGGCAGCGGCTCGTTGACGGGCCCGACGCCGATCCCCACGTACCAGGAACCGCACCGCAGGGCGATCATCGCTGCCTCCACCGCCTGGTGCGGGCAGTCCACGATGCCCTGGACCTCGTCCTCCACCGACCGGTCGAAGTCGAGGCGCGCAGGAATATGCCGCAGGTCCTTGAGCAGCTGCGGCACGCGGTCGCCATCGCGCCGGCTATCCGTCTGGTTGATTGTCAGCGTGAACATTTGAATCCAAAGACTACCGGTTGGTAGCAGCCCCAGGGCAAGCGGGGTTGCCTCGGGCTGGCCCATCTGGTGCGATGGGGGAACGGCCGCACCTGCCTCATGGCGACAGCGGGGGAACACGCTACGTGAGGACGGTTATGACCAGCAGCATGGGGCACGACGAACTTGAGCTTGTGGACCGCTGGTGGCGCGCCGCCAACTACCTGTCCGTCGGGCAGATCTATCTCCGCTCCAACCCGCTGCTGCGCGAACCGCTGAAAGCCGAGCACACGAAGTCCCGGCTGCTGGGCCACTGGGGCACCACCCCCGGCCTGAATTTCGTCTATGCCCACCTGAACCGCGTCATCCGCCGCGACTCCGCCGAGATGCTCTTCGTGGCAGGTCCCGGCCATGGCGGCCCCGCCGTCGTCGCAAACGCCTGGCTGGAAGGCACCTACTCCGAGATCTACGGGCACGTGGGCAACGACGCCGACGGCATGGCAGAGCTCTTCCGGCAGTTTTCCTACCCGGGCGGCATCCCCAGCCACGCCGCCCCCGAGACCCCCGGGTCCATTAGCGAAGGTGGTGAACTCGGGTACTCCCTGGCCCACGCTTACGGATCGGTGCTGGACAATCCCCAGCTGGTCACCGCCGTCGTCATTGGCGACGGGGAAGCCGAAACCGGCCCGCTCGCCGCCAGCTGGCACTCCCACAACTTCCTGGATCCTGCCGCGGACGGTGCCGTGCTGCCCATCCTGCACCTGAACGGCTACAAGATCGCCAACCCCACCATCCTGGCGCGCATGCCGGAGCAGCAGCTGGAACAGCTCCTGCGCGGGTACGGCCATGAGCCGTATTTCGTCACGGTGAAGGATCCGGACAACACCGAACAGGCGCACAGGGACTTCGCCGAAGCAACGGACCGCAGCCTTGCCGGCATCCGAGCCATCCAGGAATCGCGCCGGGCGCCGGAGGCCGGAACGGACGAGTTGGACGGTGCCCCGCGCTGGCCCATGATCGTCCTGCGCTCGCCGAAAGGTTGGACGGGACCCCGCGTGGTGGACGGGCTGCAGGTGGAAGGGACGTGGCGGAGCCACCAGGTTCCGCTCTCTGAGGTCCGCACCAACGGGGAGCATCTGAAGCAGCTGGAAGAGTGGCTGCAGTCCTACCGGCCTGCGGAATTGTTCGACGGCGACGGCCGGCTCCGGCCCGACGTCGCCGTGGCCGCCCCCACCGGCTCCTTGAGGATGAGCGCCACGCCGCATGCCAACGGCGGCCTGCTCCGCAAGGCGCTGAAGCTGCCCGCGTACCGGGACCACGCCGTCGAGGTCCCGGAGCCCGGAACGGACCGCGTCAGCCCGATGATCACGCTCGGCTCGTGGATGCGGGACGTCATCTCGCTGAACATGGAAAATTTCCGGCTCTTCGGCCCGGACGAGACCGCGTCCAACCGCCTGCAGAACGTCTACGAGGCCACCGACAAGGTGTGGCAGTACCGGATTGACGACGTCGACGAGAACCTCGCGCGGTCCGGCAGGGTGATGGAGGTGCTCAGCGAACATCTGTGCCAGGGCTGGCTGGAGGGCTACCTCCTGACCGGCCGGCACGGCGTCTTCAGCTGCTACGAGGCCTTCATCCACATTGTCGACTCCATGTTCAACCAGCACGCCAAATGGCTGAAGGTGCACCGGCAGTTGCCGTGGCGCCAGCCGGTACCCTCGCTGAACTACCTGCTGTCCTCCCACGTCTGGCAGCAGGACCATAACGGGTTCTCGCACCAGGACCCCGGATTCATTGACCACGCCGTGAACAAGAAGGCGGAGGTCATCCGGGTGTACCTGCCGGCCGACGCCAACACCCTGCTGTGCGTTATGGCCCACTGCCTGGCCTCCACGGACTACGTGAACATCGTGGTCAGCGGCAAGCAGCCCTCGCCCACGTGGCTGGGCCCGGCCGACGCCGCCAACCACTGCCGCAGGGGGCTGGGCATCTGGGACTTCGCGGGGTCCGAGGTGCCCGGCGAGGAGCCCGACGTCGTGATGGCCTGCGCGGGCGACGTCCCCACCGTGGAGACCGTGGCCGCGGCGGAACTGCTGAAGGAGGGCGCGCCGGGGCTGAAGGTCCGGGTGGTGAACGTAGTGGACCTGATGCGGCTCCAGGACGAGAGCGAGCACCCCCACGGGCTTCCGGCGCGGGACTTCGACGGGATCTTCACGGCGGACAAGCCCATCATTTTCGCCTACCACGGCTATCCCGCGCTCATCCACCGGCTTGCCTACCGCCGCAACAACCAGGACGGGCTGCACGTGCGGGGCTACAAGGAAGAGGGAACCACCACCACGCCGTTCGACATGGCGATGCTGAACGGTATTGACCGGTTCCAGCTGGCCATCGACGCCATCGACCGCGTGCCCGGGCTGGCCGAGCGGCATTCATCCCTCCGCCAGAGCCTCCAGGACCGGCGGATGCGGGCGCGCGAACACACCCGCACGCACGGTGAGGACCCGGAAGAGATCCGGAACTGGACCCTCGGCTAGCCCCGTCTAGGCGGCCAGTCCGTCGAGGCCGCAGGACGGCAGGTGGATCCAGCCCTCGGTGCGGGCGGCTGCGGCGTGCGCGTCGTCAGGACCGGCCGTCAGCCCGAGGGCAACGGCCCGGGCCGTGAGCGAGGCGATGACGGCGTCGAACATGTCGTCCGAGGCGGCCAACCGGTCCCCGTAGCCGTCCAGGTCCAGCCAGGGAGCCTGCTCCCTCAGGGTGCCGAGGAGCGCGGCAAGCCGCCCCGCCTCGGAGCTGCCGCGTCCCTTGTAGCCCCGGGCGTTCAGGCCCCACACTTTCAGCGACGCGGCCGGATAGACCTCCGCAAGGCGTCCGGAACCGTCCCTGGGCTGCGGCCCATGGAGCGCTGCGATCTTTGCCTGGATCACGGCGCACCGCATGGCGGGATGCGCCAGCCTGTCAGCGGAAACACTGAGCGGAATCAGGCCCGTCCGGCCCGTGACGAAGCGGTCCGTGTCCCGGTAGGCCAGCAGCCGCCGTCCCTCTATCCCGTCGTGCTCCAGCACGGGTCCGGCGTCGAAGGCAAGGTGCCCGGCCAGGAAGGGAATGAGGGCGTCCGGCCAGCCAACCGGGCAGTCCACGCCGGTCATGTCGCTGGCGCCGAAGAGGGAAACGATTTCCTGGTCCTGCACGTCCAGGCCGAGGTGCACCAGCCGGGCTGATCCGCGGCTCCACTCGATGACGGCCACGGCCGTCTTTTTGGCAGCCGCGGCCAGGTCCACTCCGAGCGTCTTCACGTGACCAGACTCTACCGCCGGCGGCCAGGCCCGTACCGGCGTGCGCGAGCCGGTACTGGACAGCGGATGACGCCCCGCCTGGGTTCTGCAAGGCTGGGGCGTGGTGGGCCACCCCGGCTGACCAGGCCCGAAAGGAATATCCCCATGCCCTGGCTCGATCTGCTCGGCAACGACATCCACTACACGGACTCCGGCCGCGGCCGGCCGGTGGTGCTGCTGCATGGCCATGCCTCGGCCGCGGCGTGCTGGGAACCGATCATCCAGGACCTCGAGCGGGACTTCCGGGTCCTGGCATACGACACCTACGATCACGGCTGGTCATCGAACTCCCCGCGGCAGGGACCCCTGGTTGACCGGGCTGCGGAGCTGGAGCACTTCATAGGTTCGCTGGGGCTGGAAGACCCGGTCATTGTGGGGCAGTCCATGGGCGGCATGACCACGCTGCGCTGGGCCGTCCGCCACCCCGGCAGCGCGGCTGCCCTGGTGGTCTGCGGGATGGGCTGGCCCCTTGTGGTGCCTCCCCCCGGGCAGGCAGGCCAGCCGGAAAAGTTCGAGGTGTTCAGCTCCCTCGACCAGGACGAGCGGATCTGGCTTGGCGTGGGAAACTCCTTCACGGAGCAGTGGATCGCGGACAACCCGAAGGACTTTGCCCGCTATATCAGGGTCCGTTCAACCGCCACCGCCATTGAAGCAGCCAGGTATCCGCGCAGCCTCGAACAAAGCCAGGGGGAGTTCCTCAGCGCTGACCCACGGGACGTCGAAGCCTTCCAGCAGGGACTGGAATCAGTAACCAGCCCGCTGGTGGTGCTGATCGGGGAGGAAGAAAGGCCGCGGATCCGCCGCGGGGCGGAGCACGTTGCCGCCACGGTGCCCGGCGCCCGTCTCCTGGTTGTCGGGGACGCCGGCCACAATGCCTACTTCCAGCGCCAGGACATCCTGGTGGACGCTGTCCGCAGCACGGTTTCCACTACCCGGGGCCGCCGGCGGGGCTGATGCGGCCGCTCCGACGTGTAGTCCAGGGCGCCCGGAATGCCGCCCTCTTCGCCAAGGCTGTCACCGCGCGCAAAACGTGACCACAGTGCACGCAGTTCCCGTCCCACGGCGTCCACGTCCTCCCAGGCCGCCCCGGCAACCAGTCCTGCTCCCTCCCACGTGCTCCGCTTTCCGAAGAGCAGCGGCAGGTCAATGGTGTGCGCGGCGCCGAGGACGTTCCCGGGGGCATGCCAGTGCAGCACGTAACGGTGGGCGCTGCCGCCGGCCAGGACGTGCCGGCGGGCGAATTTACGGGCTGCCCGGCCATAAACAGTCTCCGTGACCGCCCAGTTGATGGCCCGGAGGAGGGTGGGGCCGGCGACGGGAACACGGTCCAGGCGGCTGAGGTAGGGGCTGCGGGGAAGGAACAGCCTCGCCTCCTCGGAGGTGTGGCCTATCAGGATCTCGACGCCGGGCGCGGAGCGGTTCCAGGCGGCCTCGATCCCGGTTTCCTCCGGCAGGGGCGCGTGACCGTACTGGGTGCCGAACGGCATCGCAGCCAGCATCCCGAACTTCCGCGCCACCTGCGCCACGTGGTCCTCCCGTTCCACCACCTCCATGGCGGGAGTCTCCTCGGTGACGGCCTCAGCGGCGATGCCCATGGCGTGGTTCATCCTGGCCCGTCCGCGCGAAATGCCCAAGGGGGCGCTTTGAATAATGGCGCGCTGGAACAGTGCCGGGGCTTCGGGCGTCGCCATCAAGTGGGCGATCGCGTCCCCGCCTGCGGACTGGCCGAAGGCCGTGACCCTGCGGGGATCGCCGCCGAATGCGGCGATGTTGCGCTGCACCCAGCGGAAGGCCTCGAGCTGGTCCAGCAGGCCCAGGTTGGCAGGCCGGCCCGAGCGGGTTGCCAGGAAGCCGAACAGCCCCAGCCGGTAGGTCACCGAGACCACCACCACGCGGTTCTCGGCCACCAGCACCGCGGGGTCGAAGATGGCGAGGTCGCCCGATCCGGTGGTGTAGGAACCGCCGTGGATCCACACCATCACGGGCAGCCGCGCGCTTTCCGGGCTGGACAGGTCAATGTCCGCGGGCATCGTGATGGACAGGTTCTGGCAGTCCTCGCTCCCTGGCAGTTCGCCGTACCGGGTGCCCAGGATGTCGTCCAGGAAGGGCACGGGCCCTTGTGGGCAGGCGGGCGCGGGCGAGGTTGCGGCGTACGGCGCGGTCCAGTCGGGGGCCGGAGCCGGTGGCTGGAAACGTCCGGCGGTGGCGTACGGAATCCCGGTGGCGCGGAGGACGTGGCCGTCCCGCCAGCCTGTGACGGGACCGCAGGGGGGACTAAACAGGGGCTCGGAACTCACAGGGCAACGATTCCACAAATTCCTGGGAGTTTTTGTCCAGATATGCAGGCTTTGAAGGCGTTGAAGCCTGCATATCTGGACAAAAGTTCCTGGAATGACGACGGCGGGTGGTGCGGTTCCTGAAGAACCGCACCACCCGCTGTCGAGCGTTATATGGGCCAGCGGGGGACTAGTGGCCCGTGGGCACGTACCGCTTGATGGAGGCTTCCAGTTCGGCCTCGGCGGCGGCGCGGTCGCCCCAGCCCTCGGCCTTGACCCACTTGCCCGGCTCCAGGTCCTTGTAGCGGGTGAAGAAGTGCTCGATTTCCTTGATCAGGAAGTCGCTGACGTCGGTGACTTCCTGGATGTGGTCAAAGCGGGCATCCACGGGGACGCAGAGGATCTTGGCATCTCCGCCGCCATCGTCGGTCATGTTGAAAACGCCGATGGGGCGGGATTCAACGATGACGCCGGGGTGCAGGTCGAAGTCCTGGAGGAGCACCAGCGCGTCCAACGGGTCGCCGTCCTCGCCGAGGGTGTTCTCGAAGTATCCGTAGTGCGTGGGGTACTGCATGGAGGTGAAGAGGACGCGGTCCAGGCGGACGCGGCCGGTCTCGTGGTCGACTTCGTACTTGACGCGCGATCCCTTGGGGATCTCGATGGTCACGTCATGCTTCATGGAATGCTCCTCGGCAAGTCAGGGGGTTCGCGGCACTTCTGACGGGCAATAAAAAGGACTGTCAGTGCCGCCGACTATTATCGAGGATATAGCGAGAGGCCCTGGAATCAGGAACTTGTGGGGAAATTTCAGGACTTGAGGACCGGCGCAGGCATGACCAAAACCAGCAGTACGGATCAGTGGCTTGGCCGTGCCCGGCAGGCAGCGGGGAGCGGCGCCAGTGGCGTGCGGCGGTCCTGGCCGTTGGTCCTGCTCTCGGCGCTTCTGGTGGCCCTCGCGGTCCCGGCCGCACTGCTGGTGGCGCCAGGCTTCCTCGGTCCCGAACCACCAGCGCCCGCTCCTCCCCCGCCCGCCTGGCAGCAGGTTCCAACAGCACTTTCTCCCGTGCCGGGGCTCGCCCCGCCGGACGGCTCCGCTCCCGTTCCGCTCCCGTCCGCCGTCAGTGCCCAGCTGGAACCGCTGCTGAAGGCCGATGGCGGCGGAACCTTCACCGCTGTGGTGCAGGATGCGCTTACCGGCCAGGTCCTGTTTGACCGTGGCGGTTCGGAAGGCCGGGTGCCGGCGTCCAACATGAAGCTGCTGGCGGCGGTCGCCGCCCTGCGGGCCCTCGGCCCCGAGCACAGGTTCGCCACCCGGGCTGTCGCCGGGCCGGAGCCAGGCCAGGTGGTGCTGGTTGGCGGCGGCGACGTCCTTCTTGGACCCGGAGGGTCCGCCCCGGAGCAGGTGATGGGCCACGCAGGCCTGGCAACCCTGGCGGCCCAGGCCGCGGAGGCCCTGCAAACGGGCGGCGCCACAGGGGAGATCAAGGTCCTGGTGGACGATTCCCTCTTCCCGGGCCCCGCCCTGAACCCGGCGTGGGAGCCAGGGGACGTGGCCGCCGGTGAAGTCGCTCCCGTATATCCCCTGGCATTGAACTCCGCCCGCTACGATCCCGCCGTCACCACCGGCCCCCGCCCGCAGGACGCGGCAATGACGGCGGCGGAGGAATTCGCGGCCCGGCTGCGCACGGCAGGCGCCGGCGCGGGACTTACCGTGGCAGCCGCCGTCGAACGCCTGCCCCGGACGACAGCCGGCGCGACGGTCCCACCCGGCCCGGAGGGGAACAGCCAGCCGGCAGTGCTGGGCGAGGTTCATTCCGCCACTGTTGCGGAGCAGGTGGACCTGATGCTCCAGGACTCGGACAACTACCTGGCGGAGGCGCTGGGCCGGCTCACAGCGCTGGCTGACGGGCTGCCGGGAAGTAACGACGGCGCCACGGCGGCGGTGGGTGCGCAGCTGGCCGCTGCCGGACTGGCTGCGGAGGGGATGAAGCTGGTGGACGTGTGCGGCCTGGCCATGGGCAACCAGGTCCCGGCCCGGCAGTTTTCCGAGGTGGTGCGGGCCATCACGTCCGGCACGGACACCAGGCTCCGGGCGGCGCTGGACGGCTTCCCGGTGGCGGGCCTCTCCGGAACCCTGGATACCCGGTACGGTGATGCCGCCACCGCGCGGGGTGCGGGACTGGTGCGCGCCAAGACCGGCACCCTCAACACCGTGCTGGCACTGAGCGGCTACGTGGTGGACGCGGACGGCCGGCTCCTGGTCTTTTCCTTTATTGGTAACGGGCTGACCCCCGGTGCCGCGGGGAACAAGGAGGCGCTGGACCGCGCCGCCACCGCGCTCGCCGGTTGCGGCTGCCGCTAAGGGGGCCGGAAGGGCAGTCCTGCCCCGCAAGGGCGGCCCTGACACGCAGGGGGCCAGCACCGCCCATGCGGCGCCGGGCCGTTCATGGTGGGCAGATGGTTCGCCGGTGAGCGAACTTAAGGACTATCCCAAGCATGCTGTGTTCTGATGGGAACCATGGAGCCCACAGCACGCGAGTCGTCAGCCCAGACGTTGTCCGCCACGGCACAGTCCCTGATCAACTGGGACCTCGCCGCCTCCACCGCCGCGCGCCTGGCCCCGGCCGGGCCTGTGCTGGACCAGGCCGCCATCAGCGAGGCCGTGGACAGCCTGCGGCGCCTGGCGGATGTGTCCGTTGACCATGTCCACGAGATCACCGGGCTGGAAGCAGCGCGCGACCTCCGCGACTCCTCCGTGCTGGTGGTGGACCGCGCATCCTGGGCCAAAGCCAACACGCAGAGCTTCGCCGTGATGCTCAAACCCGCCATGGAAAAGATGCTGGAAAACAGGCAGGGCACGCTGAGCCCGGGCGCCGCCAGCGTCAGCGGGGCCATCACCGGAAGCCAGCTCGGCGCCGTCCTGGCTTTCCTGTCCAGCAAGGTCCTTGGCCAGTACGATCCCTTCGCCGCCCTCGCCGAAGGCTCCACCGCGCCTCCGGCCGGCAGGCTCCTGCTCGTGGCCCCGAACATTGTGGCCGTGGAACGCGAACTCAACGTCACCCCGGAGGATTTCCGGCTCTGGGTGTGCCTGCACGAACAGACCCACCGCGTGCAGTTCGCCGCGGCACCGTGGCTTCGGCACCACATGCTCGAGCAGATCGACCAGCTCAGCGTGCACCTGCTGGGCAACGTCGATTCCCTGATGGAGCGTGCCACCGCGGCTGCCCGCTCGCTTAAGGACCGTACCGCCTCGGGGAACACTCCCGGCCGGGGCGCCATCCTGGACCTCCTCCAGGACCCGGAGGAGAAGGCCGCCATCTCGCACCTCACGGCCGTGATGAGCCTCCTGGAAGGCCACGCCAACGTGGTGATGGACGCCGTGGACGCCAGCATCATCCCGTCCGTGAAGACCATCCGGCAGCGGTTCAACGACCGCGGCAAGGACCGCGGCGTGATCGAAAAGTTCATCCGCAGCCTCCTGGGCCTGGACGCGAAGATGCGCCAGTACTCGGACGGCGCCAGGTTCGTCCGCGCCGTGGTGGACGCCGCCGGCATGGAAGGCTTCAACAGGGTCTGGGAGTCCGCGGACCACCTGCCCACCGAACCCGAGATCCACGACGCCAAGCTGTGGCTTGAGCGGATGGGACTCTGATTGCCGCGCAGCCAGCCACCTGAGGCCGCTTCCGACGTCGAAGCCACCGCCGGGAGCTCCACTGCGGGCTGTACTGCGGGCACCGCCGCGGGTGCCATGAGCGGCGGTTTCAGCAGCGGACGACGACGGCCCGGCAGGCTGGCGCCCGTCGTCGGCACAGCGCGCAAGGCGCTGGGGGACGCCCTGGCCCAGGCCGGCTATCCGCGCCATGTCCTGGTTGCCTGCAGCGGCGGCCCGGACTCCCTGGCCCTGGCAGCCGTGGCCGCGTACTTTGCCCGGCGCGGGCATGTGGACGGCCACCCGGTGACGGTCGGGGCGGCAGTGGTTGACCACCAGCTGCAGGAAGGGTCCGCGCAGGTCGCCGCCAGGACCGCGGAAATGCTGCAGGAGCTGGGCCTGTCCCCGGTGGAAGTCCGGCCCGTAACGGTGGACGGCACCGGCATGGGGCCCGAGGCCGCGGCCCGCGAGGCCCGGCACGCCGCACTGGAAGCGGCAGCGGCAAGCCAGGGAGCGGCGGCAATCCTGCTGGGCCACACCCTGGACGACCAGGCCGAACAGGTGCTCCTGGGCCTGGCGCGCGGCTCAGGCACGCGCTCGCTGGCCGGCATGAGGCCCGCGAAGGGTGCCCTGCTGCGGCCGTTCCTGGGGCTTCGCCGGGCCGACACGGAAGAGATCTGCGAGGTGGAGCAACTCCAGCCGTGGCACGACCCCACCAATTCGGACCCGTCCTATGCCCGCTCCCGGACGCGCGTGGAGGTACTGCCGCACCTGGAGGCAAGACTCGGTCCCGGCGTCGCGGAATCCCTCGCCCGCACAGCATCCATCCTGCAGCTTGACGCCGACTACCTCGAGGATGTGGCGGAAGCCACCTTCGCGTCCCTCGTGGAGCGGAACGGTCCCGAGGTGAGCCTTCCGGAGGAGGCGTTGCGCGCCCTCCCCCCTGCCATCAGGTACCGCGTGATCGCCAAGGCCGCGGCCGACGTCGGCGGGCAGCAGCCCAGCTACCAGCGCCTTTTGGCGGCGGAGGCGCTGCTGCGGCGGCACGGCTCGGCAGGGCCGGTGGAACTCCCCGGCGGAGTGAGCGCCTACCGCCTGTCCCTCGCGCAGCTGGCCGGCGCGGAAGCCGCGGACAGCCCGGCTGCCGGCGGTAAAGCCAAACCCGTTCCCCGCGAAGCCGCACGCTGTGGGAAGCTAGTACTCCGGCCTCAAAAGCCGCCCGCAAAATAGTCGCACCCCGCATCTACACAGGAGCCATTGGTGGATTCAAACGACGTCCAGGCAGACCTCAAGCACGTTCTCTACACCAAGGAACAGATCCAGCAGCGGATCACCGAACTCGCTGCCCAGATCGACAAGGACTACGAGGGCCGCGAAATCCTCATCGTGGGCGTGCTCAAGGGCGCGGTGATGGTCATGGCTGACCTGGCCCGGGCGCTGCACAGCCACATTTCCATGGACTGGATGGCTGTGTCCTCCTACGGTTCGGGCACCCAGTCCTCCGGGGTTGTCCGCATCCTTAAGGACCTGGACACGGACCTCATGGGCAAGGACGTGCTGATTGTCGAGGACATCATCGACTCCGGCCTCACCCTGTCCTGGCTGAAGACCAACCTGGAATCGCGCGGCACGGCCTCGGTGGAGATCTGCACCGCGTTCCGCAAGCCCACCGCCGCCAAGGTGGAGATCGACGTCAAGTACGTTGGCTACGACATCCCCAACGAATTCGTGGTTGGCTACGGCCTGGACTACGCCGAGAAGTACCGCAACCTGGACTTCGTGGGCACCCTGGCGCCGCACGTTTACGAGTAGGCTGCCCCGCCCGATACGCCGCCCGCGCCGGCGTCGGCATTGACCTGCACAACCCCGCCCTTTGACCAGGCCCGCCGCCGTCCTGGCAGCGCTACGCCCACAGGGAACTTTTGCCGTCAATCATGCGTGATCTACTCCGGACGGTGTATAGCTAGAAGCTGACGCAGCACCATCACGCGCGCAGACTATTCGCCGTGCAGCACTACCAGAAGGGACGGGGCCAGCCCCCGAACAGATGAAAGCTAAGAACTTCTTCAAAGGCCCGGGCATCTGGATCGTCGTCGTGGTCGGCCTGCTCCTGGTGGCCTTTGCAACGCTTGCCCCCGGTGGTGCGGCACGGATTGACACGGACAAGGGCCTTGAACTGCTCTCCGGGGACCAGGTGGAGCAGGCCAAGATCTTCGACGGAGAAAACCGCGTTGACCTGACTTTGAAGGACAACCTGCAGCTCGACGGGCAGGACAAGGGCAAGAGCGTCCAGTTCTTCTTCGTGGACGCCCGCGCCGAGGACGTGGTCAAGGCCGTCACGGACGCCAGGCCGGCCCAGGGCTACACGGACCAGCCGATTGAGAGCAACTGGTTCTCCGGCCTGCTCTCCCTGCTGATTCCCGTCATCCTCCTGGGCGCCCTTTTCTGGTTCCTCATGACCCGCATGCAGGGCGGCGGCTCCAAGATCATGCAGTTCGGCAAGTCCAAGGCCAAGATGGTCAGCAAGGACATGCCGCAGGTAACCTTCGCCGACGTCGCCGGATCCGACGAAGCCGTCGAAGAGCTCCAGGAGATCAAGGAATTCCTCCAGGAGCCCGCCAAGTTCCAGGCCGTGGGCGCCAAGATCCCCAAGGGCGTGCTGCTGTACGGCCCTCCGGGTACCGGTAAAACCCTCCTGGCCCGCGCCGTCGCAGGCGAGGCAGGCGTCCCGTTCTTCTCCATCTCCGGCTCCGACTTCGTGGAAATGTTCGTGGGTGTGGGTGCCTCACGCGTCCGCGACCTGTTCGAGCAGGCCAAGGCCAACTCCCCGGCCATCATCTTCGTGGACGAGATCGACGCCGTTGGCCGCCACCGCGGTGCCGGCATCGGCGGCGGCAACGACGAACGCGAGCAGACGCTCAACCAGCTCCTGGTGGAGATGGACGGCTTCGACGTCAAGACCAACGTCATCCTCATCGCCGCCACAAACCGCCCGGACGTGCTGGACCCCGCACTGCTCCGCCCCGGACGTTTCGACCGGCAGATCGGCGTGGAAGCACCGGACCTGATCGGGCGCGACCAGATCCTGCAGGTCCATTCAAAGGGCAAGCCGATGGCACCCGGAGTGGACCTCAAGGCCGTGGCCAAGAAGACTCCCGGGTACACCGGCGCAGACCTGGCCAACGTCCTGAACGAGGCCGCGCTGCTCACCGCGCGCTCCAACGCGAACCTCATCGACGACCGTGCGCTGGACGAGGCCATTGACCGTGTCATGGCCGGACCCCAGAAGCGCAGCCGCGTGATGAAGGAGCACGAACGCAAGATCACCGCCTACCACGAAGGCGGCCACGCCCTGGTGGCGGCAGCGCTGCGGAACTCCAGCCCGGTCACCAAGATCACCATCCTGCCCCGCGGCCGCGCCCTGGGCTACACCATGGTGGTCCCGGACAACGACAAGTACTCCGTGACCCGCAACGAACTGCTGGACCAGATGGCCTACGCCATGGGCGGCCGCGTTGCGGAAGAAATCGTGTTCCACGACCCGTCCACCGGCGCGTCCAACGACATCGAAAAGGCCACCGGCACCGCACGCAAGATGGTCACCGAGTACGGCATGAGCGAACGCGTCGGCGCAGTCCGGCTGGGCCAGGGCGGCGGTGAGCCCTTCCTGGGCCGCGACGCCGGTCACGAGCGCAACTACTCGGACCAGATCGCCTACGTGGTGGACGAGGAAGTGCGCCGGCTCATCGACCAGGCCCACGACGAGGCCTATGCCATCCTCACCGAAAACCGCGACGTCCTGGACCGGCTGGCCCTCGAGCTTCTGGAACGCGAAACCCTGAACCAGGCCGAGATCGCCGACATCTTCCGTGACATCCGCAAACGCGATTTCCGCGAAGTGTGGCTGTCCAAGGAGTCCCGTCCAGTCCAGATGGCGGGCCCGGTGGAGTCGCGCCAGGAAAGGGCGGAGCGCGAGGCCCAGGAGGAGGCAAAGCAGGCGCGCCTGGATGAGCCGCTGGACGCCCAGCCGCCGCACCCGCAGGGTGTTCCGGAGGATGCTCCGTTCCAGGGCGGCGTCACCGACGCGGGCCCGGACACCCTTCGCGGCTAAGCTTTCTACGTGACCCACTTCGACGACGACGACGTTCCCGCCTCCGCCGGATATCCGGCGGAGGGCGGATCCCACCACTCAAAGCACCACAAGGTGGACCGGCCCCGGATTGAGGCGGCCGTCCGTGAGATTCTCATTGCCATCGGAGAGGACCCGGACCGCGGCGGCCTCATCGACACCCCCAAGCGCGTGGCCAAGGCCTACGCAGAGGTGTTTGCCGGGCTGCACCACGACCCCGCGGACGTCCTGTCCACCACCTTCGACCTTGACCATGAGGAACTCGTCCTGGTCAAGGACATCCCGTTCTATTCCACCTGCGAGCACCACCTGGTGCCGTTCCACGGGGTGGCCCACGTGGGTTACATCCCGTCTCACGAGGGCAAGGTGACGGGCCTGAGCAAACTGGCCCGGCTCGTGGACATTTACGCCCGCCGCCCGCAGGTGCAGGAGCGGCTCACCACTGAGATCGTCGAGGCGATGGTCCGCTACCTCAAACCCCGTGGCGCCATCGTCGTTGTTGAATGCGAACACATGTGCATGTCAATGCGCGGTATCCGCAAGCCCGGAGCGAAGACCGTCACCAGCGCGGTCCGCGGGCAGCTCCATGACCCGGCCACCCGTGCCGAAGCCATGAGCCTCATCCTCGGAAGGTAAACCCCAGACCATGGACTCACTCGCTGCAGCGCCGGGAACCGGCCCCGCAACATCCCCCCTGCCCATCCTTCGCAAACCGCGGCCGGCGGCCCGGTTCGAAGACCTCCCCACGGACCGCACGCTGGTCATGGGCATCCTGAACGTCACCCCGGATTCGTTCAGCGACGGCGGCCGCCACGTCACCGCGGACACCGCCATCGCGGCGGGGCTGCGGATGTTCTACGCCGGTGCGGACATCATTGACGTCGGCGGTGAATCCACCCGGCCCGGTGCCGAGGACGTCAGCCCGGAAGAAGAACAGCAGCGTGTGGTCCCCGTCATCCAGGCACTGGTGAAGGCAGGGGCGCTCGTCAGCATCGACACCACGCACGCCTCCACCGCCGCCGCCGCGGTGGAAGCCGGTGCTGCCATTGTCAATGACATCTCAGGCCTCAGCATCGAACCGGAAATGGCGGAGTTCGTGGCGGCCGCCAAGGTTCCGTACATCCTTACCCACCGCCGCGGGGACGCGCGCACCATGAATTCGCTCGCCGACTACAAGGATGTGGCGGGGGAAGTGGTGGCCGAACTCGCAGGCGTGCGGGACAAGCTGTACGCCGCCGGTGTCACCGCGGAAAAGATCATCGTGGACCCGGGCCTGGGGTTCGCCAAGAACGACGCCCAGAACTGGGAGCTCCTGCAGAACCTGGACCAGCTGGACAGCCTGGGCCACCGCATCCTGGTGGGCGCCTCACGCAAGCGGTTCCTCGGCACCCTGCTCACGGTGGCCGGCAAGGCCGCCGCCCCGGAGGAGCGCGACGCCGCCACCGCCGCCATCACCGCCATCAGCGCCTACCGCGGCGCCTGGGCCGTCCGCGTGCACGACGTCGGCCCCAGCCTTGACGCCGTCAAGGTTGCCGCGCGCATGGCCGCACCCCGCGCCGACAGCTAAGCCGCGCACCATGGACAGGATTACGCTGAGCGGGGTGACCGCCGTCGGCCATCACGGCGTGTTTGATTTCGAACGCCGCGAGGGCCAGCCTTTTGTTGTGGACGCAGTGCTGTACCTGGATTTCGCCAAGGCGGCGGAGTCCGACGACGTCCGGGACACCGCGCACTACGGCGAGGTGGCGCAGCGTATTACCGAGTGGATCTCCGGCGAGCCGCTGAACCTGATTGAAGCCCTGGCTGTTCGGATCGCTGACGGCCTGCTGTCCGAGTTCCAGCTGGAGGCCGTGGACATCACCGTCCACAAGCCGCAGGCGCCCATCGAGGTGCCCTTCGGCGACGTGGCGGTCAGCGTCCACCGCGCCCGGCGCGTTGGGGAAATGCGCGATGGGGAAATGCGCGATGGGGAAATGCGCCATGGGGATAAGCAAGCCCAGGGGGAGGGGCCATGAACAGCGGCTATACCAAGGCAGTCCTGGCGCTCGGCAGCAACCTGGGCGAGCGCAACGACACCCTGTCCGAGGCTGTGGCGGACCTCGTTGATCCGCCGGAGGTGCGGCTGCTCGCCGTGTCGCCGGTTGTGCAGACGAAGGCGGTGGGCGGTCCCCCCAACCAGCCGGACTTCCTCAACATGGTCATCACGGTGGAAACCAGCCTGGCTCCGCACGAGCTGCTGGACCACTGCCAGGCCGTGGAGAACAAGCACCACCGCGTGCGGGAGGTGCGCTGGGGGCCGCGGACGCTCGACGTCGACATCATCACCTACGGCGACCTCCGCAGCGACGACCCGACCCTGACCCTGCCCCACCCCCGCGCCGCCGTCCGCGCCTTTGTCCTCTACCCGTGGTCGCTCATCGAGCCTGCTGCCACCCTGGACGGGGAACGGATCAGCGCCCTGGCCGCCCGGGCTGACGATTTTGGCGACCTCGCACCGTTCGACGGCTTCGGTGACTTCGACGGCGTGCCCACGGCCGGGGCGGTGGAAGAACGATGAAACCCATCAATCCGCTGCGCCTCCTGCTGATCGGCTTCATCCTGGCCGTGGCGGGCTGGTCCGCCACGGTAGTGACCAGCCGGTTCAGCATGTCCACCCCCGTCCTCCCGGCCACCGCCCTGGCCACCATGGGCGTGATCGTTGCCATCACCTTGATCCTGGGCATCCGGGTGCTGAAGTGGCGCAACAGCCTCAACGGCACCGGTGCCAGGACGGGCGCAAAGAACGGAACCCGGAAAAGGCCCGTGCTTGACCCGCTCCTGGCCGCGCGGACCCTGGTCCTGGCACAGGCCTGCGCCTACGCCGGAACCGTGCTCCTGGGCTGGCATGTGGGCATCTTCCTGGACCAGCTCCGCATCTGGAGCCTGCGCAGCAACCAGGGCATCACCTGGCTGGCACTTGCCATGGCCGGCGGGGGACTGGTGATGATCGTGGTGGGCCTGCTGGTGGAGCGGTTCTGCAAGATTCCGCCGGAGGACGGCGACACCAAGGGCATCGAGGGAAAACCCGGCCGTACCGTGCATGGTGAAGCCGCCGGGGAAGGCGAATATGCGTACCGAGGCGATTGACCCTCCCGGCATCACCTGGCAGCGCGTGTCCCCGAAGTACGTCACCGTCAGGATGGTGCAGTGGGCCCTGGCCAACGTGGCCACCGTGCTGGTGCTGGCCCTTCCGCTGGTGCTTGTCCTGGCGGGCGTGTGGGCCTGGCCGCCGCTGTGGCTTGCAGTTGCCGTGCCCGCGGTGGCATTGGTGTCAGCCCTCTGGCGGCTGGCGCTCATCCCGCGGCAGGTCCGTGCCATCGGTTATGCCGAACGCGATGACGACCTCCTGATCAGGACCGGCATCTTCTTCCAGCGCACCATGGCCGTCCCCTACGGGCGCATGCAGTATGTGGACATCGGCGTGGGCCCGGTGGAGCGCGGACTGGGCCTGTGCACGCTCAAGCTCCACACCGCATCACCCGGCACCAACGCCCAGATCCCGGGCCTGCCCGCCGCAGAAGGTGCCCGGCTGCGCGAGCAGCTGGCGGCGCGGGGCGAAGCCAGGCTGGCAGGGCTGTGACTGCGGAGGAACCGCGTCCCGGGCCCGCCGCCTCCCTCCCTGATGCAGGCGGCGCCGCGGCTGCAGCGCAGCCGGACACCGCGCAGCCAGCCATCTCGTCCGACGGCGAGTGGCTGCGCGTGCACCCGGCCTCGCCCTTTATCCGCGGCTGGGTAGCCCTGGCCGCCATAGCTTTCTTCTTCGGCCGTGACATCTTCGAACGCTCGCTGCAGGGCAGGCCGGTCTTCGAGGAAGAGCTCGCCGGCCGGGCTTCCTGGCTGCTGGCGGGCGGCGGCACGGTGCTGCTGGTTTCGGTGCTGGGCTTCCTCCTCACCTGGTACTTCACCAAGTACCAGGTGTCCGGCGGCTACGTGAGGGTCAATACCGGTTTCCTTTTCCGGCAGCAGCGCCAGGCGAGGCTGGACCGGGTCCAGGCCATCGACATCGTGCAGCCCCTGCTTGCCCGGATCTTCGGCCTCGCCGAACTCAAGTTCGAGGTGGCCGACGCAGGAGAGTCGGCGGTGCGCCTGGCCTACCTGAAAATCGACGACGCCCGGCAGCTCCGCGCCACCATCCTGGCCCGTGCCGCGGGCGTGGCCGTTGACCCCGCCAACCCGGAGCAGCCGTCACCCGAGGCGCCCGAATTCCAGGTCCTGTCCGTGCCGCCGCAGCGCCTTGTGGGTTCCCTGCTGCTCAGCGAGCAGAGCTTCTTCGTGGTGGCGGGCGGCATTGCCTCCGTGGTGCTCGCAGCCGCCACGGACAGCCAGGCGTTCTACCTCTACCTCATTCCTGCGGGCCTTGGCCTGGCAGCCAGTTACTGGGGACTGTTCAACAAGGGCTACAACTTCACGGCCGCGATCTCCCCGGACGGCATCCGGCTCCGCTACGGCCTGCTGGACACCCAGGCGCAGACCCTTCCGCCCGGGCGGATCCAGGCCCTGAAGGTCACCCAGCCGCCGCTGTGGCGTCCGCTGGGCTGGTACCGGATGCAGGTCAACGTGGCAGGCTACGGTGTGGTGGAGAACGCGGGAGAAGGCTCCGCCCGGACCACCCTCCTGCCCGTCGGCACGCTGGCGGACGTGATGGGCATGCTCGCACTGGTGCTGCCGGACCCTGGAACCCCGCAGCCCGCCGTCGTCTTCGGTGCGGGGCTGACCGGACTGGATTCCGACGGCGGATTCGTCACCACGCCGCGGAGGGCCCGCTGGCTCGCCCCCCTGGGCTGGCGGCGGAACGGGTTCGCGGCCACGGACACCGCCCTGCTGCTCCGCTCGGGGCGCTGGTGGCGGCAGCTTGTGGTGGTTCCGCACCAGCGCACTCAGTCCATCGCCCTGCACCAGGGTCCGCTGGCACGCAGGTTCCGCGTTGCCGACCTGGTGCTCCACACCACCCCCGGACCCGTGGTGCCGCGGCTGGCCCAGGCCACTACGGAGGTGGCCCTGTCCTTGTTCGACGAACAGTCTGCGCGCGCACGGCTGGCCAGGAAGCGGCAAACAACCGAACAATGGCTCCGGCAGGTGGCGCCTGGTGACCCGGCGGCCGGCACCGGGCCAGTGGCCGGGCCCCTGGAAGTCCCAACCCCCTTGGAAACCCCAACCCCAACCCCACAGCAACAGGAAGGCGGGCAGCATGGCTAAGCCGGGACGCCTCGGCGTCGGAATCATCGGCGCGGGCAAAGTGGGGGCGGTCCTTGGCGCCGCCCTGCGCGCCGCGGAACACGCCGTCGTCGGTGTTTCGGCGGTGTCCGAGGCGAGCCGTGAGCGCGCAGAAACGTTGCTCCCCGGCGTGCCCGTCCTGGAAGTGCAGGAGATTGTTGAGCGGGCGGAGCTGGTCCTGCTGGCCGTCCCCGACGACGCCCTCCCGGGCTTGGTGGACGGGCTCGCGAAGCTGGGCGCATGGCAGCCGGGCCAGCTGGTTGCGCACACCTCCGGCCGGTTTGGCGTGGGCGTCCTGCACCCGGTCAGGGCCGCCGGAGCCGTCCCGCTGGCGCTGCACCCCGCCATGACGTTCACGGGGATGAGCCTGGACCTCACCCGGCTGCTGGACTGCACCTTCGGCGTCACGGCCGATGCCGCCATGCTTCCCATCGCGCAGGCGCTGGTGGTGGAGATGGGCGCCGAACCGGTGGCCATTGCTGAGGCGGACCGGACGCTGTACCACGCAGCCCTGGCGCACGGTTCCAACCACCTGGTCACCCTCGTTGCGCAGGCGTCCGAGCTCCTGCGCTCGGTGGGAGTGGAGTTGCCGGAACGCATGCTGGGCCCGCTCCTGCGGGCCACGATGGAGAATGCGCTGGCCTCAGGGGAGTCCGCCCTGACCGGTCCTGTGGCGCGCGGTGACGTTGGCACGGTCGCGGCGCACGCCGAGGCGCTGCGGGAGTTCGACGGCGGCGGGCACGGCGATGTGCTGGCCGCCTACCTTGCCATGGCACGCGCCACCGCCCTGCGGGCAGAGGGGCGCGGACTGCTGAAGCCGGACCAGCTGGAGGGGCTGCGCCACGCCCTCGATCCCAAGGAGGACTGACGATGCCCATCAAACTTGCCACCACGGTGGCCGGCCTTCGAACCGAAGGTGCCCGGCTGCTGGGCTCCGGGCAGGGCAGATCCCAGGGGCTCGTGCCCACCATGGGTGCGCTCCACGAGGGCCATGCCGCCCTGGCGCGTGCCGCCGTCGAACAGAACGATGTTGTGGTGGCCACCATTTTCGTCAACCCGCTGCAGTTCGGCGACGCCGTGGACCTGGACCGCTACCCGCGCACGCTGGACGCCGACCTTGCACTGCTGGAGGAGCAGGGCGTGGACCTGGTCTTCGCGCCGCCGGTAGAGGAGGTCTACCCCGGCGGGGAGCCGCTGGTGCGCATCACCTCTGGCCGGCTGGGCGAAAAATGGGAGGGCGCCTCCCGGCCGGGCCATTTTGACGGTGCCCTGACGGTGGTGGCCAAGCTCCTCCACTACGGCCTGCCCGCCGCGGGGCTGCCTGCCGCAGGTGCGGCACCGGGAGGCCTGCCCGCCTACCGGGGGTACTTCGGCCAGAAGGACGCGCAGCAGCTGGCCCTGGTCCGGCGCATGGTGGCGGACCTCAATTTCCCGGTGGAGATCGTGGGCGTACCAACGGTGCGTGCTGTCGACGGGCTGGCGCTGTCCAGCCGCAACCGTTTCTTGTCTGACGAAGAGCGGGAGGCTGCCCTGGTGCTGGCGCGGGCCCTCCGGCTGTTGGAGGAACGGGCAAACACCCGGAAACCGCTGGACCTTGACTCAGCCCGGGCCCTGGTGGAATCCCAGCCGCTGGTGGCGCTGGACTACTTCGACGTGGTGGACCCGGTCACCCTGGAGCCGCTCGCGGAGAACTGCCGGGAGACGCCGTTCAGCGGTGAGGCGCTGGCGCTCATTGCCGCCAAGGTGGGGCCGGTGCGGCTGATCGACAACGCACCGCTGAGTTCCTGACCCCGGGCTGCGCTACATGCACGGCTCTTCGCGGTTGGTCATCAGCTGTTCGAGCAACGCGCGCTCCGGCCTGCCGGGGTGCTTGGCAACGCAGCGGCGCAGCCGGGCCCTGGCCAGCTCTTCGCCGGGTTCGCGGCTGCAGAGAACTTCATCGATGATTTCCTGGGCCTGCCACCGGAGGGACTCAATGGCGAACTCCCGGATCTCGGACGGGGTGTCATCGGCCATCCACGGATCAGGGTCTGAGGGAACGCTCTGGAACATCCGCTCTGCTGACATCGGGGCCTCCTTGCACCTGTCCGAAGCGGCCTGTGTGGGGGCCTCCACGGCGTCGAAGCACTGCGCTACGGGAAACATTACAGGTGGGAAGACCGGTCTGTCTTCCCCCGGAGTAGACTGATTTTGCGATGAATCCAGAGGCTAAAGTCCCGGCGTTCCCCGAAGCTGCCGCGGTGGCGGAATCCGGTCCTGCCCATTCGGTGGACAGGATCCTGGCTGTTGCCTACGAGCTGTTTTCCACGCGCGGCGTGCGGGACGTTGGCGTCAACGAGCTCATTGAGCGGTCCGGGGTTGCCAAAGCCACTTTTTACCGGCATTTTCCGTCCAAGGACTCGCTGGTCTTCGCATTCCTGGAGCAGCGGGACAAACAGTGGACCATGGACGGGATCCTCGCCGAGGCGCGCCGCCGGGGCACCACTCCCGAGGAGCAGCTGCTGGCGATCTTCGACGTGTTCGGGGACTGGTTCCTGCGGGAGGACTTCGAGGCCTGTTCGTTTGTGAGGGTCATGCTGGAGATGGGGCCGGCCCATCCGCTGGGGCAGGCCAGCATCGATTACCTGGCAAAGATCCGCGGCCATGTCCAGGCCGTGGCGGAAGAGGCCGGGCTGGTGCGCCCCGAAGAGTTTGCCCGCTCGCTGCTGATCCTGATGAAGGGGTCCGTCATCCAGGCCGTCGAGGGTGACACGCTGGCCGCCGACCGTGCCCGGCAGATGGCGGTCTGGCTGATCGGACACCACAGCGGCTGACTCCCCGCTGCTCTCAAACGAACCGTTGTCCGGGGGCCAACCGCTGTCAGGCGCTGGGCTGCCCGGCGGGGATGCGGGGTGCGGAGGTGCTGGAGCGGACCACCAGCCGGGTCTCCATCAGCTCATCCGCCGGCCCTGCGGCGGCGGCGTCCCCGTCATCCTGCACCAGCGCCAGCAGGCGCTCCACCGCCCGCGTACCTTGGCTCCGCGGAAACTGGTCGATGGTGGTCAGTCCCAGGATCTCGCCCATTTCGTGGCCGTCCACCCCGATGACGGACAGCTCCTCGGGGATCCGCAACCCGAGGTCGCGGGCCGCCAGCATTGCGCCGAAGGCCATCTCGTCGGATGCGCAGAAGATGGCGGTGGGCCGTTCCTCTGCATCCGCCAGCAGCTGCTTCGTTTCCTTGTACGCATCGTTCGCCGAGTAATCGGAAATGAGGGACCAGGCTTCGCGCAGGGGCAGGCCTGCCGCCGCCATCGCGTCCTCATACCCGGCACGGCGGCCGCTGGAGATCTCGAAGTTCCTGCCGTATTCGTGCTCGCCGCCGAGGTGCGCCACCCGCGTATGCCCCAGGCTGATCAGGTGGTTGGTGGCGCGCCGGCCCACCTCCACGTCGTCAATCCGGAGGGTGGGGATCCCAGGCAGCGGACCGCCCACGCCGACCACCGGGATTCCGGCCGCGAGGATCTGTTCGGTCTCGTGCGCGTTGAGCTGGAGCGAAACTGCCAAAACGCCGTCGAGCCGCTTGCGCAGGAGGAAATCCCCCAGCACCGATTCCCGGTACCGGTCGCCTTGGAAGTCGTACAGGGTGAGGTCGTAGCCGGCGTCCATCAGCGCTGAATTGGCGCCCTCGAGCAGCGTGGCGAAGTACCACCTGTTGACGAAGGGGAGGACCACCCCGATGTTGTGGCTGCGCCCGCTCGCCAGGCTGGAGGCGTGGTAGGACATGACGAAGCCGAGTTCGCTGGCGGCGGCGGTCACGGCCTCCCTGGACCGGGCGGACACACTGCCCTTCCCGCTCAGAGCCCGCGACGCCGTCGCCTGCGAAACACCCGCCAAACGGGCTACATCCCTGATTCCTGCCACTGACCCTCTGATGTTCCGCTTGGCCCCATGCGCAGCCAGATGCACTGCGCAGGACCCAGTTTACGCTGGGCGGCTGCGTCCCCGTCCGTGCTGAGCAGGATCTCCAGGCCGGGCAGGCCAACCGGCGCCTCACCCATGTTCATCATCACCAGGACTCCGTTGTTCACGAACGTCACGCAATCCGAAGCCGAGGACCCTTCAAACCAGTCCAGGGAGCCGGCTCCGAGCTTCATGGAGCGGCGGAGCCCCAGCGCCCGGCGGTACAGGGACAGGACAGAGGATCCGTCCCGGTCCTGCACATCCCGGGACAGCGCTGCCCATTCCTCCGGCTGCGGCAGCCAGGACTCGCCGGTGCTGTTGAAGCCGAAAGCTGGTGCGGCCGCCTCCCAGGGCAGGGGCACCCGGCAGCCGTCCCGGCCGATGCGTTCTCCCGCGGTGCGCTTGAATGACGGGTCCTGGCGGAACGTGTGGTCCATCGTGGTGTGATCGGGCAGCCCCAGTTCTTCGCCCTGGTACAGGTACACGCCGCCCGGCAGCGCGAGCATCAGCATCGAGGCCGCGGCGGCCCGTTGCAGGCCAAGCTCCGCGTCGGGCTGGACATCCTCGGCACCCAGGCCGTCGCCGGGGCGGGCCGCAGGCTCCACGATGCCGAAGCGCGTTGCGTGCCGGACGACGTCGTGGTTTGAAAGTACCCAGGTGGTGGGCGCCCCGACCGAATCGAACATCCGCAGCGAGCTTTCGATCACGGCACGCAGCCGGGCCGGGTCCCATGGGGTGCCAAGGTAGGCGAAGTTGAACGCCTGGTGCATCTGGTCCGGCAGGACCCAGTTCGTCAGCCGGGACAGGGGATCGATGCTGGCTTCGGCGCAGAGGATGCGGTCGCCGTCGAACTCGGCCAGGACCTCGCGCCACCTGCGGTAGATGTCGTGGATTTCAGGCTGCCCGAACATCGGCGCAAGGTTGCCAGGGAAATCGTCGGTGCTGATGCCGTCGGGCCGGCCATGCCAGTCCGGCAGGCCTTCGGCTTTGACCAGGGCGTGGGCCACGTCCACGCGGAAGCCCGCAACGCCACGCTGGAGCCAGAAGCGGAGGACGCGTTCGAACTCGGCGTGCACGGCCGGGTTGTCCCAGTTGAAGTCCGGCTGGGAGGAATCGAAAAGGTGCACGTACCACTGGCCGGGCTCGCCGGAGGGCTCGGTAATGCGGGTCCAGGCCGGGCCGCCAAAGTGCGACTGCCAGTTGTTGGGCGGGAGCTCCCCGGAGGCCCCGCGGCCGTCCCGGAAGATGAACATCTCCCGTTCGGGGCTTCCCGGCCCTGCCTGGAGTGCGGCCTGGAACAGGGCGTGGTCCGAGGAGCAGTGGTTCGGCACCAGATCGATGATTACCCGGATGCCCAGCGAATCTGCCCGGGCAACCAGTGCGTCAAAGTCCGCCAGGGTGCCGAACACGGGATCGACGTCGCAGTAATCGGCGACGTCGTACCCGCCGTCCCGCTGCGGCGAAACATAGAAGGGTGAGAGCCAGACGGCGTCGACGTCAAGCGCCGCCAGCTGGTGCAGCTCGGCCGTGATGCCGGGCAGGTCGCCCTGGCCGTCGCCGTTGAGGTCCCGGAACGAGCGGGGATAGATCTGGTAAATCACCGAGGACCGCCACCATTCCGTGCCGTGGTCGGCGGGGTGGACCGGCACCAGCCGGAGTGCGGATACGTCGGACTCATCGAGGGTGAGTGTGTTGGTCATCCGGTTATGCTAGCGGTATTTGCGGTAGAAATGGAACAGCTTCCATTCAGTATCCACGCGGAAAACTTTAATTCGCGGATCGTGTGGACGTTCTCAATGGAATCGCTTACAGTTGTGACTTGTCTCACCGCCAGGGTTGGCATCTGACAGCCGACATCTCACAGGGCGGGCATTTCTTACACCGGGCAGTTGCCCAAATTCATGAAGGAGGCGCATCGGTGCGCACAGCTCTTACCAAGCCCTTGGCCCGCAAGGCCAGGCTTTCACTCACGACGGCGGCCGCCGTCTCCCTGATGCTTCTCGCCTCAGGCTGCTCCGGCGGACAGGCCCCGGCAGGCGGCGCATCAGGCGCTGCCTCCGAAAGTGCGGCAGCTTCCTCCCAAGCTGGAGAAGCAGCCACCGGCGAGGCACCCGCACGCGGGGACGCCGATCTCGTCATCTGGGCCAACGGCCCCGTGGTCCAGGCACTGCAGCCCATCGCCGACAAGTTCGGCGAAGAGAACGGCATCACGGTGGAAGTCCAGACCGTCGCCACGGAGCTGCAGACCAACTTCGTCACGGCCAACGCCTCAGGCAACGGCCCGGACATTGTCATGGGTGCGCACGACTGGATCGGGAACCTGGTCCAGAACGGCGCCATCGATCCCGTCCAGATCACCGCCGAGCAGAAGGCCGACCTCCTGCCTGTGGCCACGGACGCCGTGACCTACAACGGCCAGACCTACGGCATGCCCGCTTCCGTTGAATCCCTGGTCCTCATCCGTAACAAGGCCCTTGCCCCCGAGGCGCCTGCTTCCTTCGAGGACCTGCTGGCGGCCGGCAACGCGGCAGTGGCCGCCGGGACCGCCGAGCGGGCGCTGAACCTGCAGGTGGGCCCCAAGGGCGACGCCTACTTCATGCAGCCCCTGTACTCGTCCGCGGGAGGCTACCTCTTCGGCAAGAAGGCCGACGGCAGCTTCGACACCGCAGACCTCGGTGTTGGCAAGGAAGGCTCCATCGCGGCTGCCGGGAAGATCGCTGAGCTCGGCGAAAAGGGCTCCAAGGTCCTCAGCACCTCCGTCAGCGCCGACAACTCCATCGCACTGTTCAACCAGGGCAAGACCGCCTTCATGGTGAACGGCCCATGGGCGCTCGGCGACGTGAAGAAAGCCGGGATTGACTACGGCCTGAGCGCCGTCCCGGGCTTCGCGGGCATGGAGCCCGCGCAGCCCTTCACCGGCGTGCAGTCGTTCTACGTCGCGTCCAAGGGCAAGAACAAGTCCTTCGCCGAAACCTTCGTCCAGACCGCCGCATCGCAGAAGGAAACCCAGCGCGCGCTGTACGAGGCAGTCCGCATCCCGCCGGCGATCGCATCCCTGGTGGAAGAGGTGGCACAGACCGATCCTGACACCAAGATCGCTGCCGATGCCGCTGCTGCAGGCATCCCCATGCCTTCGCTGCCCCAGATGGCTGCCGTGTGGGCCCCGCTGGGCCAGGCAGAGGCCGCCATCGCCGGTGGCGCAGACCCCGCGGCCACCATGGAGCAGGCCGGCCAGACAATCGCCGGTGCACTGAAGTAACACCCCGATGACCACCCGAACTAAGAACTCCTCGGGGAAGGCGGTGGGGCCCGGACTTTCGCTGGGCTCCACCGCGTCGGTCCCCGCCCTGCTGGCCAAGATCCTTGGACTGGGGGCCGTGCTCGGCGCCGCCGTATCCCTGACGCCGCTGCTGCTTGCCGGCGGCGAATGGGCCATGCTCATAGGACTGTGGGCCGGTGCCACAGGGCTCCTGGCCGTCTATTCCACCAAGCGCCTGGTGCCGCTGAAGTACCTGCTGCCGGGCACCCTGCTCCTCACCGTCTTTGTCCTCCTGCCGATTCTTTCCACCGTGCAGTTGTCCTTCACCAACTCAGGCGACGGAACCCGCGGATCCAAGGAGGACGCGGTTTCCACCATTGTCCGGAACTCCGTGACCCAGCTGCCGGAGTCCAGGACCTTCAACCTCACAGTGGGCACCAAGGGGTCCGTTGCGGACGGGCCGTTCACGTTCTTCCTGGTGGAGGGGCCGGCCAACGGCATCTTCGCCGGCGACGAGCAGGGCCTGCGCCCGCTTGCCGGGGAGGACGTGACGGTCGACGGCGGCTACGTCCGCGGTGCCGACGGCTACCAGATCCTCACGGGCAAGGAAGTCAACGCCGCAGGGCCGAAGATCAGCGGACTGACTGTCCCCACGGACAAGGGCGCGATCCGCGCCCAGGGCATCAACCGCGCCTTCGAAGGCGTCCAGACACTGACCTACGACGCCGGAACGGACAGCATCACCGATTCGGTGTCCGGGAAGGTCTTCACAGTCCAGCAGTTCGGCGACCGGGAATACTTCGCGGACGCGAACGGCAGCAAGGGGTTCGACCAAAGCTGGGAACGGAACGTCGGCCTCGCCAACTACGTCCGTCTCTTCACCGACCCCCAGGTCCGTGAAGCCCTGCTCGGCTCCTTCGTGTGGACGCTCGTCTTCGCCGTCGGCTCGGTGGCCACCACCTTCGTCGTCGGACTCCTCCTCGCCACCGCCCTTAACGATCCCCGCATCCGCGGACTCAAGCTCTACCGGGCCGTCATCATCGTTCCCTACGCCATCCCGGTGTTCATCTCCTTCATCGTCTGGCAAAGCTTCTACAACAAGGACTTTGGGCTCATCAACTCGATGCTCGGCGGAGCCAAGATCGACTGGCTTGGCGACCCTTTCCTTGCCAAGGTCGCCGTGCTGCTGACCAACCTCTGGGTGGGCTTCCCCTACATGTTCCTGATTGCCACAGGTGCGCTGCAGGCACTGCCGCAGGACATCGCGGAGGCCGCGAAAATCGACGGCGCCAGCTCGTGGACCACCTTCACCAAGGTCCAGTTCCCGCTGCTGCTGGTGGCCGTTGCGCCGCTGCTGGTGTCCTCGTTCGCGTTCAACTTCAACAACTTCAACGTCATCCAGCTGGTCACCGGAGGCGGTCCCTTCCCCGCCAGCGGCGGACAGATCGGCGCCACCGACATCCTGATCAGCGGCGCCTACCGCATCGCATTCGGCGGTGCCGGCGCCGAGTTCGGTTTCGCCTCGGCAATCTCCGTAGTCCTGTTCATTGTCACGGCCGTGCTTGCAGGCATCCAGTTCCGCTACACCAAAGCCTTGGAGGATGTGCGATGACCAATCTGCTCACGGAAGCGCCGGCAGAAAAAGGCGCACCGGCCCGGCGGACGAACATGCTGGTCCGCAAGGACGGGCTCGAGCTGCCCCGCGGCAAGCGGTGGTGGCGGGAAGTGGGCTGGCGGCACATGGTGGGCCTGGCCGGCGTCGCTTTCGCAGGTTTCCCTGTCCTTTACATCATTTCCGCGGCGTTCAATCCGCTCGGAAGCGTGGCCACAACGGAACTGATTCCCACCACCTTCAGCCTGGTCAACTTCGAGACCCTGCTGGGCGGTTCCAAGGGCCCGTTTGGAACCTGGTACCTGAACACCCTGGTCCTGTGCACTGCGGTTTCCGTGGCCCAGGTCCTGCTGAGCACGCTTGCGGCCTACGCCTTCTCCCGCTTCCGCTTCTACGGGCGGCGCGGCGGGCTGCTGGCGCTGCTCCTGGTCCAGATGTTCCCGCAGTTCCTGGCCGTCGTGGCACTCTTCCTCATGATCGCGAAATTCGGCGAGCTGGTTCCGGCTATCGGACTGAACACCCTCGCAGGCTATGCGCTGGTCCTGATGGGCGGGGCGCTGGGCCAGGTCTGGCTGATCAAGGGGTTCTTCGATTCCATTCCGCACGAGCTGGACGAGGCCGCCCGGATTGACGGGGCGGGACACTTCCGGACGTTCACCAGCGTGATCCTCCCGCTGATCAGGCCCGTGCTGGCCGTGACTGGGCTCCTGGCATTCGTGGCCGTCATCGGCGAGTACATCCTGGCGAGCATCTTCCTGACGGACAACGGCGTCAAGACGCTGGCGGTGGGCATGTTCGGCATCATCGCCGGGGACCGCAGCAACAACCTTGGCGTCTTCGCTGCCGGCTCGGTGATGATCGCGCTTCCCGTGCTCATCCTGTTCCTCTACCTGCAGAAGTTCATTGTGGGCGGGCTGACGGCCGGCTCCGTCAAGTAGGGGAGGACGCCCCCGAATAGTCAGCTTGCTTATGACTTTTCTTCTTCCTAGGCTGGAAGCTGTCCGGCAAGCAAAGTTTCGAGCGGCGGCCGGCGCCTTGTACCAGGTGCCGGCCCCCGCTCAGGCCAGGAGGAAAAAATGTCAGAACACAGCATCGCAGGCAAGAAGGTCGCATTCCTGCTGACGGACGGCGTGGAGCAGGTTGAGCTCACCAGTCCCTGGCAGGCAGTGAAGGACGCCGGCGGCCAGCCCACCCTGGTGGCACCCAAGAGCGGCAAGCTGCAGGGTTATAACGGCACGGAAAAAGGCGACACGTTCGACGTCGACCTCACCGTCGCAGAGGCGGACGCCTCGGACTACGACGCCCTGGTCCTTCCCGGCGGCGTGGTCAATGCCGACCACCTTCGCGTGGACAAGGACGCCCAAAGCTTCACCCGGAGCTTCTTCGAGCAGCACAAGCCGGTGGCCTCCATCTGCCACGGACCATGGCTCCTCATCGAGGCCGGTGTGCTGACGGGAAGGAGCGTCACGTCCTACCACACCCTGGCGACCGACCTGAAGAACGCGGGCGCCAACTGGTCAGATGAGGAAGTGGTGGTGGACCAGGGACTGGTGACCAGCCGCACCCCGGACGACCTCCCTGCCTTCAACAGCAAGCTGGTGGAGGAAATCTCGGAAGGCCGGCACGCAGGCCAGACGGCGTAGCGCGGACGCGCCGGGCAGGCTGTCCGGCAGCACCGCCCCCAGGTGTTCCCTCAGGGTTTGGGAAAAGTTCCGGTGCCGGGGAATTAGTCCAACCGGTAGAGTGTTGGCATCTGCAGCGGCCACGTTCCGCGCACCCACTCATCGCACTCCCTGAGGGAACACCCATGTCTACCGAAGTCTCTCCGAACGCCAGCGGCCAGTCCGTCCGCACCGAAGGAACCACACCCGCCGCGCCGGAGAAGATGTCCCGCGAGTCGGTGACCATCATCAGCACGCTGCTGGTGGCGACCTTCGTGGTGATCCTCAACGAGACCATCATGAATGTCGCCCTGCAGCGGCTCATGGTGGACCTGCAGGTGGACGCGCCCACCGTCCAGTGGCTTTCCACCGGATTCATGCTCACCATGGCCGTGGTCATCCCCACCACCGGATTCATCCTGCAGAGCCTGTCCACCCGGGCCGTCTTTATGCTCGCCATGGGCCTTTTCGCCGGCGGAACGGCCCTTGCCGCCGTGGCTCCCGGGTTCGAGCTGCTCCTGCTGGCCCGCATCATCCAGGCAGGCGGCACCGCGATTATGCTGCCGCTGCTGATGACCACCATCCTCACCCTGGTCCCGCTGGCCAGGCGCGGCGCCGTGATGGGCAACGTCAGCATCGCCATCTCCGTCGCACCCGCCATGGGGCCCACCGTCTCCGGGCTGATCCTTGAGCACTTCACCTGGCGCTTCATGTTCGTGTTCGTCCTTCCGGTCGCCCTTGCGGCCCTGGCGATCGGCGCCAAGTACCTGACCAACATCGGCCAGGCGGAGAAAACCAGGCTCGACTTCCCCTCGGTCATCCTCACCGTCCCGGCCTTCGGCGGACTGGTCTACGGCCTCAGCCAGATCGGCGGCGGCCACGGCGGCCAGGCCGGCCCCGGAACCACGGCTATCGCGGCACTGGTGATCGGCGTGGCCAGCCTCGCGGTCTTCGTCCTCCGGCAGGTGCGGCTGCAGAAGGCCGAAGCTCCGCTGCTGGACCTGCGCGCCTTCAACTTCCGGATGTTCACGGTCTCCGTGCTGCTGATGGTGGTGGCCATGATGGCGCTGTTCGGCGGCGTCATCCTGCTCCCGCTCTACCTGCAGGAGGTCCGCGGCCTGGGCTCCCTCGAAACCGGCCTCGCGCTGCTCCCGGGCGGCCTGGCCATGGGCCTGCTGGGTCCGGTCATCGGCCGGCTGTTCGACAAGGTGGGGCCGCTGCCGCTCACCGTCTCCGGGTCCGTCTTGATGGTGCTGTCCCTCTGGCAGTTTTCAATGCTCGACGCCGGCACGTCCGTGGCATGGATCGTCACCCTGCACGTGGGGCTGAGTTTCGGCCTGGCGCTGCTGTTCACCCCGGCGTTCACCACCGGCCTGAACCCGTTGCCGCCGCACCTGTATTCCCACGGTTCGGCCATCATGAGCACCGCCCAGCAGGTGGCCGGCGCGGCCGGCACCGCGCTGCTGGTGTCCATCTTCGCTGTGGTGTCCGCGTCGTCGGGACTCGTTGCGGGGATGAGCGCCGCCTTCCTGACGGCAACCGTGATCTCCCTTGCCGCCGTCGTACTCTCCGCGATGATGCGCAAGACAGAAGGTGCCGTCCCGGCCCACGCCGCCCACTAGCCCAACTGGGTAGCAGCAGATGTCGGAATGAGCCGTCAAAACGACATCTGCTGCTACTTACCTGGGGTCAGCCGGCGTAGAAGTCAGCCAGTTCCTTGATCAGCTTGTCCGGGGCCTTGATCACGCCGTCGTGGCCGTAGCCGGGGAGGATGGTGTAGCTGGATCCCGAGAGGACATCGTGGATCTGGCCGCAGGCAATCCCGAAGTACGCCGGGCTCTTCTCGCCCACCACAATCAGTGTCTCCAGCGGCAGCGCCAGGAACGGTTCGGCCGGCATGTCCGCGGCGATGATTGCCTTGATCTCGCGGACGCCGGTGCGCATCATCTCCCGCTGCTGCTTGCCCTCTGAGGTGCCGGCGGTCAGCTTGTTGGCCAGGGTCAGCATGGAGAGCGGCATGCGGGACGAAAATGCGCCACCGGCTTCGAGCCCGCGCTGCAGGACGGCCAGGGCGCGGTCGTCGTCGCCGGCAGCGGCGGCGCGCTCGTACTCCGCCGTCCAGTCCGCCTTGACGCTGTGGTTCACGGAGACGGCGGGATCGTACACGGCCAGCCGCTCAACGGGCAGCGTCCGGGCCGCATGCAGCGCAACGGCGCCGCCGAAGCTGTGGCCGAATACGTCCGTGCTGGACGTATGCTTCATGACGGTATGCAGGTCGCGGATGTCCACATCCAGCGTGTAATCCTCCGGCTGGGGCGACGACGAGCCGCGGCCCCGCCTGTTGAACGTGTGCACCGGACGGCCCAGGGCCGCGCTGAGCTTCTGCGCGAACTTGGTGTAATCCGCAGCGGTCACCATGGAGGGCGGCACAATAACAACGCCCGAACCGGCGGAAGCGAGCTCGGCACCCGTGGAGAAGAGCTCCAGCGTGCCGCCGTCGGGGGTCCTGATGTTCTCACGCGTCATGTTCCGAGCCTAGCTGAGCAACCTGATTGCGGGCACCATGGACGCTGCGCCCCAGGAAAACAGAGGCTGCGGCCCTGCGGTGGTGGTCAGCCCAGGCGTGCGATGAGCGCCGCGCCCTGCTCCCGAATGGCAGGCAGTTCAGCGTCCAGTCCGCACAGGATGAGTCCTGCGTCCGCAGCCTGCAGCGGCGATTCGGGGGTTGCCATGCCGTCCGCGCGCAGGTTGATCAGCGATTCCACCAAGCGGAACGCCAAATCTCCCGGGCTGGATTGCCACGTGGCGGCCGTGCCGGCAGGAGGCAGGTCCGCGCCCAGCTCCCGGTACAGATTGCGCAGTTCCTGACGGTCGGCCAGGAAACGGGCAAAGCGGCCGCTGCGCGCCTCCGGCAGGTGGTAAAGGATTCCGAGGTTCCAGCGGGCGCTGCACAGTTGCGTTCCGTCGTAAAGCGCGACGGCGTGAAGCCTGCCGGCTGCCGCCCCTTCGGCCGGCGGCAGGGCAGCCACTGCACGCGCAAACTCCAGCCCTGCCAGGACGGTGCCCTCCAACAGGTCCCCGAGGATGTCGTCCTTGGTCTTGAAGTGGTGGTACAGCGAGGACTGCCTGATCCCCACCGCATCCGCAATGGACCGGGTGGACGTGGTGGCGAACCCCTGCGTGGTGAACAGCTCGGCGGCTGCATCCAGGATTTCGTCCCGGGCTGTGGCCCCTGGCCTGGAGGGTTCTTGGCTGCGAGGTCGTCCCGGTCCGGCTGAAGTCACCGCATCATTCTTGCATTGCCTCACCACGGATGCGGAGCGGCCTCGCGCGCCCGCGTTCGCGGTGAGGGAACGGAAATACTGCCGAAACAAGATGTCAATCCGCCTTTTACCGAGGTGAAACTCCCCGGGGACATCCCGCTGGAAAACTATCAAGTGACCGGTATTCCGCAGCTTTCGGCCGAGTGCTGCAGTACCGGCGGCCCCCGCCACGCATCCCAGCCCCCGGAGAATCTGATGACCTCAACCGTTCTTCCCACCGTCCATGCGGACGATGCGGACCTGACGTCCCTGGGCTACCAGCCCACCCTCCACCGCAAACTCGGCCGCTACGCCTCCTTCGCGGCCGGCTTTTCCTTCGTGTCCATCCTGACCACCATCTTCCAGCTGTTCGCTTTCGGCTACTCGTTTGCCGGTCCGGCCTTCTTCTGGACGTGGCCGGTGGTCCTGGTGGGCCAGCTGCTCGTGGCCCTGAACTTCGCGGAGCTCGCTGCCCGCTACCCGCTGTCAGGAGCGGTGTACCAGTGGGCGCGCCGGGTCGGCGGGGAAGGCGTGGGCTGGTTCGCAGGCTGGTTCATGGCCATCGCCCAGGTGGTGACCGCCGCAGCCGCCGCCATCGCCCTCCAGGTTGTACTGCCCCAGCTCTGGGACGGCTTCCAGGTGGTGGGCGGCGATCCTGCCTTGAACACCGTCACCGGCGCCGCCAATGCAGTGATCCTCGGAGCCGTCCTCCTGGTGGCCACCACCGTCATCAACTCGCTCGGCGTCAAGCTCATGGCCCACGTGAACTCGGTTGGTGTCACCTGCGAGATCGTCGGCGTCGTGGCCGTGATCCTGGCCCTCATCAGCGCCGCCCAGCGCGGACCGGACGTGGTGGCGGACACCACCGTGCTCCAGACGTCCGACCTCGGCGCGGTGGGAGCCTTCCTGGTCTCGGGCCTGATGGCCGCCTACGTGATGGTGGGCTTCAACTCCGCCGGGGAACTTTCGGAAGAAACCAAGGACCCCCGCCGTACCGCCCCGCGCACTATCCTTTCCGCCCTGCTCATCTCGGGCATCGGCGGGGCGCTCATGATCATTACGGCCCTGATGGCAGCGCCGAGCCTCGACGACGGCCGGCTCGCCACCGAGGGCCTGCCTTACGTCCTCACCGCCGTCCTCGGCACCTTCTGGGGCAAGGTCCTGCTGGTGGATGTTGCCATCGCCATCTTCGTCTGCACCCTGGCCATCCAGACCGCCGGCTCGCGCCTGGTGTTCTCCATGGCAAGGGACGGCAAGCTCCCCGCGTCCGCCCTGCTCTCCACGGTCCACCCCACGCGCGGCACCCCCATGTGGCCGTCGATCGTCATCGGCGCCCTGGCCGTGGGCGTCCTCGCCATCAACGTGGGTAACGCGGCGCTGTTCACCACCCTCTGCAGCGTCTGCATCGTGATGGTCTACCTGGCCTACCTCCTGGTCACCGTGCCGCAGCTCATCAACCGCCTTCGCGGCGACTGGAACCGGGTGGGGCAGACCCTGCCGGCCGGCCTCTTCTCCCTGGGCCGCTGGGGACTCCCCGTCAACATCCTCGCCGTCCTTTACGGTGCCGTAATGGTGGTCAACCTCGCCTGGCCGCGGCCCGAGGTCTACGACCCCTCCGGTGAAAACGGGATCCTCCTCTACTCGGCACCGCTGATGGTCACCGTGGTCCTGCTCCTGGGCATCTGGGTGCGGCGCCGGAACCTCGCGGCGAGCGCCTGAGCACGTCCCGCACAGTCCAACAGCCCCTCTCCAGAACCAGCACAGGATTGACATGACACAACTTACCGAAAGCCCGGCAACGGGCACCGCCACCACCGCAGGCGCCCGCACCCACGCCAGGGAGCAGCACGGCAGGACCGCCGAAACCATGCGTTTCGTTCCCGCCTCCTCAGCCCCGGCACGCCTGACGGAAGGACTGCCCGACGGCGCGTCCCCCACTTGGGCGGAATCCCTGGCCTTTGGCCGCTACACCACGCTGAGCCTGGCCCGCGGAACAAGGATCCGGCTCACCGATACCTCCGGTGACGCCTGCGTCCACACCCTTCTCTACCGCGCGGGAGCCCTTCACGAGCGCCTCAACGTGGCGGACACCGTCAAGGTCCCCTGGCAGGCGTACCCCGGCACGGGCCACCCGCTGCTCTCCGACGCCGGGCGCCTGATGGCCACCATCGTGGCGGACACCTCCTCCCGGCACGACGCCCTGACCGGCGCCACCACCCTGGAAGGAAACACGGCCCGGTACGGTGCCGGAACCGCCCACAGTACATCCCCCGCAGCCCGCGAACTGCTCACCCTGGGCGCACTCAAGAGCGGGCTGGGACCCGCCGACGTGGCCCCGTCGCTGTCCTTCTTCAAGGGCATCAGCGTGGACCCTGCCGGCAGCATCACCTTCACCGGAAGCGCCGGCCCGGGAGCCGCCGTCGAACTCCTGCTCCAGATGGACGCAGTCCTGGTGCTGGCCAACACCGCGCACCCGCTGGACCCCCGCCCGGACTTCACCGGCACGGCAGTGGACATCGCCGCCTGGCACGCACCGCAGGACCTCGCGGCCCTTGCGGCGGGCACCCTCACCGGCGCGCTGCCCCCTGAACACCTGCAGGCACTGCAGAACACCGAACACGACCTGACCGCGAGGAATGCCCGATGAACACCGCCACCTACGCCGCCGACGCCCGTGAAGCAGCCCTGGCCGCCGGAGCCGTTGTCCTTGACGGATACGTCGAGGCACGCGGCCCCTGGTCCGCCGTCGTGGCCGCCGGAGACGTGCTGACCATCGTTGACCTGGAAGGCAACCAGGCAGTGGACTGCCTGCTGTACGCCGCCCGGGACACCACCGTGCGCTACTCGGCAGCCGTCACCATCGCCCGGCAGCAGTCGATCGTCCTCACCACGGGGTCGGTCCTGCGGGCTGCAACCGGCGCGCCGCTCATGACCGTGGTGGCCGACGAAGTGGGCGTGCACGACACCATCGGCGGCGCCTGCTCGCAGGAGTCCAACACCCTCCGCTACGGCCAGCACACCCGGGAACAGCACGCCTGCGTGGAGAACTTCCTGATCGAGGGCTCGCGCTGGGGCCTCGGGAAGCGGGACGTGGTGTCCAACATCAACTGGTTCATGAACGTGCCCGTGGACCCGGACGGCGCCCTGGGCATTGTGGACGGCCTCTCCGCTCCCGGGAAGCGCGTGGCTCTCAGGGCAGAGGTGGACACCCTGGTCCTGGTGTCCAACTGCCCGCAGATCAACAACCCGTGCAACGGCTTCAACCCCACCCCTGTCCGCATGATCGTCACCCGGCCGGAGGCTGCACTGTGAGTACTTTCGACACCCTTCTAGTTGCCAACCGCGGCGAAATCGCCTGCCGCATCATCGAATCCGCCCGGAAGCTGGGGCTGCGGACCGTTGCCGTCTTCTCCGAGGCGGACAGGGGAGCAAAACACGTCCGGCTGGCCGACGAAGCCGTGCTCCTGGGTCCGGCCCCCGCGAAGGAGTCCTACCTTCGCGTGGACGCGCTGCTGGACGCGGCCCGGTCCACCGGGGCCGGCGCCATCCACCCGGGCTACGGCTTCCTCTCCGAGGACGCCGCGTTCGCCGAAGCCGTTGAGGCGGCCGGCCTGGTGTTTGTGGGACCCACCGCTGAACAGCTGCGCATCTTCGGCACCAAGCACACTGCGCGCGACGCCGCCAAAGCCGCGGGGGTGCCCATGATCGCCGGATCCGGCCTGCTCGCCGACGTGGAGCAGGCCGTTGCCGCGGGCGCCGCCATCGGTTTCCCGCTCATGCTCAAGGCCACCGGCGGCGGCGGGGGCATCGGCATGACGGTGTGCCGTGACGAGGCCGAACTTGCGGAGAGCTTCCCGCGCGTGGCCCGCCTGGCCGGGGCGAGCTTCGGCACCGCCGGTGTGTTCGCTGAGCGGTACGTTGAAAACGCCCGGCACATCGAGGTGCAGGTCTTTGGCGACGGCGCAGGCCGGGTGGTCAGCCTGGGCGACCGGGACTGCTCCCTCCAGCGCCGCCACCAGAAGGTCCTCGAAGAGGCACCCGCGCCGGACCTGCCGGACGCACTGCGCGAAGAACTGCACCGCAGCTCCCGTGCACTGTGCGCCTCCCTTAACTACCGTTCCGCCGGGACCGTGGAGTTCGTCTACGACTCCGCCCGCCGCGAAGCGTCCTTCCTTGAGGTCAACGCCCGCCTCCAGGTGGAGCACCCGGTCACCGAGGCGGTCACCGGCGTGGACCTGGTGGAATGGATGCTCCGCCTGGCCCAGGGCGGCACTGAAGCGGAAGCGGTCCTGGCGGACCGGCCGGACAGCCTGCCCGTGTCCGGCCATGCCGTTGAGGCGCGCGTTTACGCCGAGGACCCGGCCCGCGGTTTCCAGCCCAGCGCCGGCACCGTGACCAACGCCGTCTACCCCTCCTCCGGGGATGTCCGCGTGGACGCCTGGGCCGAAACCGGCACCGAAGTTTCCACCAATTACGATCCCCTCCTGGGCAAGGTCATCACGTCCGGCCGGGACCGGACCGAGGCCTTCGACCGGCTGGCCGCCGCGCTCGCCGGCACCCGGATCGACGGGATCGAGACCAACCTCGGGATGCTCCGTGCGGCTACCGGCCTGGACGTGGTCCGCACGGTGCAGCACTCCACCAGCACGCTGGACAACGTGGGCGACCCCGAACCCCGCATCACCGTGGGCAGGCCGGGCCTGCAGACCAGCGTCCAGGACTGGCCGGGCCGCACCGGCCTGTGGCAGATCGGCGTGCCGCCGAGCGGCCCCATGGACGACCTGTCCTTCAGGCTCGGAAACACCGCGCTGGGCAACCCCGAGGGCGCGCCCGGCCTGGAATTCACCATGACCGGCCCCTCCCTGACCTTCACGCACCCCACCACGGTCTGCGTCACCGGCGCGGAGGTAACCGTCACCGTGGACGGACAAGAGGTGCCCGCGTGGACGCCGGTGACCGTGCCGGCAGGCGGAACACTCGACGCCGGCACGGCCTCCGGCGCCGGGCTCAGGGGATACATCCTGTTCCAGGGCGGCCTGGACATCCCGCAGTACCTGGGCAGCGCCTCCACCTTCACCCTGGGCCAGTTCGGCGGCCACGCCGGGCGGGTCCTGCGCGCCGTCGACGTCCTCCGCACAGCAGCGCCTGCCGCTGGCGGCGGCAGTGAAAAAATGACGGCGGCGGCAGTCCCCGTGGACAGCCGGCCCGCCCTGGCCTCGACCTGGGAGCTTGCCGTGACGGAGGGGCCGCACGGTGCCCCCGAGTTTTTCCGGCGCGAGGATATCGACGAGCTCTACGCGTCCGAGTACGAGGTCCACTTCAACTCCGCCCGCACCGGTGTGCGGCTCATCGGCCCCAAGCCGCGCTGGGCCCGCACAGACGGCGGCGAGGCTGGACTGCACCCGTCCAACATCCACGACACCGCCTATTCGGTTGGCGCGCTGGACTTCACCGGTGACACGCCCATCCTGCTCGGACCGGACGGTCCCAGCCTCGGCGGGTTCGTCTGCCCGGTCACCGTGGTGACGGCCGAGCGCTGGAAACTGGGCCAGCTTCGGCCAGGCGACAAAATCAGGTTCGTTCCCGTTAGCGTCAGCCAGGCGCCGTCGGCCAGTGACCTTGGCCCGGGACGCCAGCTGGTCCTGCCCGGCGACCCCGGATGGTCCGGCAATTTCCCAACGAGCCTTCCAGCAGCCGCGCCTGCACCGGGCGCCGGCCGTCCCGAACGTACGGCGCGGGGAGACGGCGACGACGGCGTGCTGGGCCGGGTGCCGGAAGGCCCAGGAAGGCCTGCGGTCACCTACCGGCGGTCCGGCGATGACAACCTGCTGGTGGAATACGGGGAGATGGTCCTGGACCTCGGCCTCCGTGCCAGGGTGCACGCCCTGCACCAGCACATTGAGCAGCTCCGCGTGCCCGGGATCGTGGACCTGACCCCGGGAATCCGTTCCCTGCAGATCAAGGTGGACCCGTCGGTCCTCGCCACGAGGAAACTGCTGGGACTCGTCCAGGAGATCGAGGCAGCCCTGCCAGCGAGCTCGGAGCTCGTGGTTCCGAGCCGCACCGTCCGCCTGCCGCTGTCCTGGGACGACCCCGCCACCCGGGAAGCAATTGAGCGCTACATGGCGGGTGTCCGGGATGATGCCCCGTGGTGCCCCTGGAACATCGAGTTCATCCGGCGGATCAACGGCCTTGATTCGGTCAACGACGTGTTCGACACCGTCTTCAACGCCGAATACCTGGTCCTCGGGCTGGGTGACGTGTACCTTGGCGCCCCCGTGGCAACCCCGCTGGATCCGCGCCACCGGCTGGTCACCACCAAATACAACCCCGCCCGCACCTGGACACCCGAGAACGCGGTGGGCATTGGCGGCGCGTACATGTGCATTTACGGCATGGAGGGCCCGGGCGGCTACCAGTTCGTTGGCCGCACCACGCAGGTATGGTCGCGCTACGCGGACTCCGCCCCGTTCGAACCGGGTTCGCCGTGGCTGCTGCGCTTCTTCGACCGCATCTCCTGGTACCCGGTCAGCCCGGAGGAACTCCTGGACCTGCGGGCGGACATGGCCGCCGGGAGGGGCCGCGGTGTCGAGGTCGAGGACGGCACCTTCTCGCTGGCCGAGCACGAGGTGTTCCTCGAGGAAAACCGCGAATCGATTGCCGCCTTCCGGGAAAAGCAGGGTGCGGCGTTCGCGGTGGAGCGGCAGGCATGGGCAGACGCCGGCGAGTTCGACCGCGCGGAGGCTCTTGCCGCCGTCGTGTCGCCGGTTGTGGACGACGTGGCGGTCCCGGACGGCGGATCCCTGGTGGCCGCACCGTTCGCGGCGAGCGTCTGGAAGGTCGACGTCAAGGCCGGGGACCGGGTGGTGCAGGGCCAGCCGCTGGTGTCCCTCGAAGCGATGAAGATGGAAACCGTGCTCGAAGCGCCGTGTGACGGCGTGGTGCTCCGGGTCCTGCCGGCCGCTGGCTCGCAGGTAGTTGCGGGCGAGGCCGTGGTGGTTCTCGGCGCCGGGGACGCGGAAACACAGTACCCGGAAACACAGTACCCGGAAACACAGAACCCGGAAACGCAGGAAGTGGAAGCCCCTGAACTGGAAGAGGCAACAGTATGACCGGCACAACTACGGGTAAGGCCGCCGCACGGGTACGGGCCGCCCTTGCCGCAGTGGACGCGGTGGACCGTCCGGAAATCTGGATCACCCTCCGCGGGGCGGATGAGCTGCTCACCGAAGCCGCTGCCATCGACACCGCCGTTGCAGGGGGCGCAAACCTGCCCCTCGCCGGGCTCCTGCTCGCCGTCAAGAACAACGTTGACGTGGCTGGCATCCCCACCACGGCGGCGTGCCCCGGCTTTGCGTACACGCCGGAACAGGACGCGGAAGCCGTGGCCCGGCTCCGTGCCGCCGGCGCGCTGGTCCTGGGCGCCACCAACCTTGACCAGTTCGCCACGGGCCTGGTGGGCACGCGGAGCCCGCACGGCGCGGTCCGCGATTCCCGCCGCCGGGACTTCATTTCCGGGGGCTCCAGCTCCGGCTCCGCGGTTGCCGTGGCACTGGGCCTGGTGGACATCGCCATCGGCACGGACACCGCCGGCTCGGGCCGCGTGCCCGCCGGACTGCAGGGAATCGTGGGCATCAAACCGACGCTGGACGTTGTGTCCACGGCCGGGGTAGTGCCGGCCTGCCGGTCCTGGGACGCCGTCACCATCTTTGCCCGCCACCTTTCCACCGCAGAGCTGGCCATGGGCGTCATGGCCGGGGGAGCGCGGGCCTGGCCGGCCGGCATCCGCTTGGCCGCGCCGGAGAAGCCGCGGGTAGCGTACCCGGCAAGCCTGCCGGCGCTGCCCGAATCCTGGGCTGCGGAGTTCCACCGGAACATCGGCCGCCTGCAGGAGCTGGGCGTGGAAGCGGAAGCCATCGACTTCGATGCCTTCCTCGACGCTGCCCGGCTGCTGTACGACGGCGGCCTGGTGGCCGAGCGCTACGCCGCCGTCGGCGCATTCCTTGACAGCGGATTCCTTGAAGAGGCCGACGGCGGCGCTGGCACCCCGGCGGGCGTCGATCCCACGGTGGAGGGCATCATCCGGGCAGCGGGCAGGGTGCCTGCCCACCGGTACGTGGCTGATTTGGCCAGGCTGGAAGCTCTGAAGGACACGGCGATGGCACAGCTGGAAGGGTTTGATGCGCTGCTGATCCCCACCGCCCCGTTCCACCCCACCCTTGCCGAGGTGGCCGCGGACCCGGTGGGAGTGAACTCGCTGATGGGGACCTACACCAACTTCTGCAACCTGTTCGACCTGTGCGCGGTGGCGGTGCCCGCCGGTGAAGTGGAGGGTGCCCAGTTCGGCCTGACCGTGGTGGGCCGGACCTTCGACGACGCCGTCGCCGCCGATATTGCGCGCCGGCTCGAATCAACCCCGGACGTTCCGGCGCTCTTTGCCGGCGGCGCCGCACCGGCAGCGGCGGATGAAGCCGCCCACCCGCCGTCGTCCGCTCCCTGGCCGCTGGCCGCAGGCGCTGACGCTGTGCCGCTCGTTGTGGTGGGCGCGCACCGCAAGGGGCAGCCGCTGGCGCCCCAGCTCGAGGAACTGGGCGCCGCCTGGGACGGCCCGGTGCGGACAGCGGCGCGCTACCGCATGGTGTCCCTCGACACCGTGCCGCCCAAGCCGGGGGTATACCGCTCGGACCGCGGCGGCGCGGAGCTGGTGGGTGAACGGTGGCTGGTGTCCCCGGCGGGACTCGGCGCGTTCCTGGCTGCCCTGCCCGAACCCATGCTGCTCGGATCCATCGAACTCGCGGACGGGTCGACGGCGGTCGGGTTCGCCTGCGACGCTGTTGCTGCTGCAGGCGGGGAGGACATCACGCGCTACGGTGACTGGCTGGCAGACCGCAGCGGGGGGCGCGCGCCCAGGAGCGTCTGGCAGAACCTGGGAGAGGCGGCCCTGGCCGGATTCAGCCGTGGCCGTGACTAGCCCTTGAAGTACTCCGAGATGTCCGCCACCAGCTCATTCACGGCTGCCGGGATGGAGCCGTGGAACCCTTTGGGGGAGAGCTCGAACGTGCTGCCGGGGACGGCGGCGTGCAGCCGCTCCGCAGTCGCCTTGTAGTAGCTCGGGCTCTTGCCGCCCGCCATGAAGTGGGTGTTGGCAGGCAGCACACTGAAGTCCCTGGCGTGGTCCGCCTCTTTGTACGCGGCACGCAGCTCGCCCACGCCGCTGGGCATGACCTCGCGGAACATCCTGTTGACCTTGGTCCGGGACAGCAAGGCCATGAGCCCGGCAAGGACCGGCTCAGGGATCCGCGCCATCGGCGAACCCGGGCTCGTGGCACGCTTCATGTGTGCCAGGGCGTGGCCCACCCGGCCGTTGTTGACGGCGTCCTCGAATCCGGACAGCCAGGAGGTGTCGATGCTGCCGTCAATGTTCACGGCGGCGTCGTATACCGCGAGCTTGTCCGGCACGTAGGTGGTCCCGGTGAACTCCTGGACGGCGTTCAGGGCCACGGACCCGCCCAGGCTGTGGCCCAGGATGTTCCGTGCACCTGTGGCGTCCAGGACGGTGCGCACGTCTGCGATCTCGGTGGCCATGGAGTAGTCGGCCGGCTGCCCGGACGAGCTGCCGCGGCCCCGGCGGTCGTAGACGTCCACGGCCCAGCCTTCGCCCAGGCCCTTTGCCAGCGCCACGGAAAACGGCCGGTAGATCAGGGCAGTCAGGAAGGCCCCGCCGATCAGCAGCACACGGCGTTCTCCCGGCGCATCCTCGGTGCCGTAGCTGTACAAAGCCAGCCGGCCGCCGTCGTGCGTTGGAAGTACCTGTTCTTTCACCACCCCATCCTAGGCAGGACAGCGAAGGTACCCGGGGCACGCCCGGGGCCGGGCGGTTTGCGTCCGAATCCGGGGTCCCCGAAGTCCCGGTAAACTTGGGGATTGTGACTTCCCAAAACACCCCCGCGCCCAAGAACGCCCCAGAGCCGCTCGACGCCAGCGAGCAGATGCGGATCCGCATGGAGAAGCGCGCCAAACTCATCGAGCGCGGCTCCGAGGCGTACCCGGTAGGTGTGGAGCGGACGCACTCCCTCGCCGAGGTCCGCGAAAAGTACGCCCACCTCGAGGCGGACGACACCACCGGCGACATTGTCGGCGTCACCGGACGCGTCGTTTTTGTCCGCAACACCGGAAAGCTGTGCTTCGCCACCCTCCAGGAAGGCGGAACCGACGGCAAGGGCACCCGGCTCCAGGCCATGCTCAGCCTCGCCAACGTGGGTGAGGAAGCGCTCGCCGACTGGAAGGCCCTGGTTGACCTGGGCGACCACGTGTTCATCAAGGGCGAGGTCATCTCCTCCCGCCGCGGCGAGCTCTCCGTCATGGCGGACTCCTGGTCCATGGCCTCCAAGGCCCTCCGCCCGCTGCCGGTGCTGCACGCGGAACTGAACGAGGAGACGCGCGTCCGCCAGCGCTACGTGGACCTGATGGTCCGCGATGAAGCCCGCGAAATGGTTTACACCCGCGCAGCCATCACCCGCTCCATCCGCGAAACCCTCTTCCGCCACAGCTACGTGGAGGTGGAAACCCCCATCCTGAACCTGGTCCACGGCGGTGCCCTGGCGCGCCCGTTCGAGACCCACATGAACGCCTTCGACCAGAAGATGACCCTGCGCATCGCCACCGAGCTCTACCTCAAGCGTGCCGTGGTGGGTGGGATCGACCGCGTCTACGACATGGGCCGCGTGTTCCGCAACGAGGGCGTGGACTCCACCCACAGCCCCGAGTTCACCACCCTTGAGTGCTACGAGGCGTGGGCTGACCAGTTCGTCATGGCCGAGCGCATCAAGGAGATCATCCTCGACGCCGCTGACGCCGTGGGAGCCGGACGCGTCCTCCAGACCGAGGCGGGGGAGATCAACCTCGACGGCGACTGGGCCTGGCTTGCGGTGTACCCGGGTCTTTCCGACGCCGTTGGCCAGGAAGTCACGCCGGAGACGCCGCTTGAGGTGCTTCGCGGGATCGCCGAAAAGCACGAGGTCAAGGTGGACCCCAAGTGGGACGCCGAGAAGCTGGCAGTTGAGCTGTTCGGCGAGATCGTGGAGCCAACGCTGCTGAACCCCACGTTCGTTTACGACTACCCGCCCTCCGCCCAGCCGCTGGCCCGCCCGCACCGGGAGGACGGCCGGCTGATCGAGGCCTGGGACCTCATCATCGGGGGCATGGAACGCGGCACTGCATTCTCCGAGCTGATCGACCCCGTCATCCAGCGTGAACGGCTTACCGAGCAGTCGCGCCACGCCGCGGCCGGTGACGACGAGGCCATGCAGCTGGACGAGGACTTCCTGCGCGCGCTCGAGTACGGCGCTCCTCCCATGGGTGGAATCGGCCTGGGCATCGACCGCCTGGTCATGCTGTTCACCGGCGCCGGAATCCGCGAAACCATCCTCTTCCCGCTCCTCAAGCCGGAAGGGCACTGACCATGGAATACGTGGCCGTCCTTCTCCCGTCCATTGTGGTGGGCCTGCTTTTCTGGTTTGCCATGAAATCGATCTTCAACGCGGACAAGGCCGAGCGCCAGGCCGAGGCCCAGGCCCAGGCCGAAGCTGATGGCCGGACTGCGGGACCCGTCGACCGGACTGACCCGGAATCGAATAGATAAACCCCACACTTTTCCCCCAATATCCACAGGAACCATTCAGTACTTTGACGCGTTGCCATAAAAAGAGTCATACTTTTTAGGAAACATCCTGCTTTTCTGAAAACCGAACCCTTTCCATAAGGAAGTCTTTTAAATGGCACAGAAAGTAAACATCATCCTCGTTGATGATCTGGATGGGGGATCCGCAGACGAGAATGTGAAGTTTGGCCTTGACGGGGTCAACTACGAGATTGACCTTTCGGCGTCAAACGCCGCCGAGCTCCGCTCTTCGCTTGAGCGGTTTGTTGCAGCCGCACGGAAATCCTCCGGTGGCGGCCGGGCCGTCCGAACCAAAGCAGCAGCCAGTGGCCGCAGCCACGATTCTGCCCAAATACGGCAGTGGGCGCGTGAAAACGGCTACACGGTTAACAGCCGCGGCCGAATTCAGGCCGAAATCCAGGAAGCCTACCAAAAGGCAAATTCCTAGTTCCGGCTCACCTGCTGCCTTTTTTGGCCCTGCCTCCGCTTGAGTGCGAAGGCAGGGCTTTTTCGTGCGAGCGGAGCACGGACCGCCACAGCTAAGGCGAATCCGTCCCGAATGGTTCAGCGGCCCTTCCAACTCTGCAATGTCAAATCTTCAGGCTGGTTTTCCCGGAGCCGGATTGAAACGTTATATACCGATTCTTTGCCAGGGCACTTGACGGCGCTCCTGCAGCCCTGGTGTTGCCGTCACCACTGCCCAAGAGCGGCCCATGCGACGCTGAGTGCAGCAAGGGCTGCCAGCGACAACCACGTCCTGTGCAGATTCCAGCGCGTCCACCGGATTTCATACGAACGTCTCGCTGCTGCAGCGCCTCCGGAGCTGGCGGCACTCGCAAGCTGGTTGTTCAGCGGAATGTTCACCCGGAAGGTTATGGCCATGGTTGCTGTGTAGCAGGCCAGGGACACGGAGGCGGGTGCGGCGCTGCCAAGCCCATTGCCCCACGAAAACACCGATGCGGCAGCCAGGGTAAGGAATGCGCCGAAGAAGCTCAGCGCGAATATGGGGTTCTGGATCGCCGTATTGATCCGGGACATGGCGCTGACGAACGTCTCATCATCCGTAGAGTGCAGGCCCGGCATCACGGAGCACGCATAGGAATAGTAGAGCCCGCCGATTCCGGCGAGGGCAACGGTCGCAGCGCTGAGAAGCAGCGTGATGGTAAGCATGGCTCCGGTCCTGTGCTGGTGGCCTGCCCGGTTATGTCATCGGGCCGGGAGGGAGAACGCAGACTCGAGGCTACCTCTGTTGCGGCAAGCAGCCGGCATAAAAGGCCCGCCGGATACGGGAGCGCATGAAGGTGAGCGGTCCGCGTATGTTGGGAAGTGCGCGTTGTTGCTTCGATTGAACAATGGAAATCAACCAGCTCATCGAGGCAAACACACAGGAAGACAACAGCGCCGTCCTGGTCGTCGGCGGCACCGGCAAGACCGGCCGCAGGGTGGCCGAGCGGCTGGCAGCTCGGGGCATCCCGGTCCGTATAGGTTCCCGTTCCGGGTTCCCCGCCTTTGACTGGGACGACGACGGCACCTGGGACGCCGCGCTGCAGGGAATCGACAAGGCTTATCTGACTTACTATCCCGATCTTGCCTTCCCCGGAGTGTCGGAGCTCATTGCGCGCTTCGCCAAGACGGCTGCCGATCGTGGCGTCAGGAAGATCGTGCTGCTGTCGGGCCGGGGCGAGGACGGTGCCGTGGCCAGCGAGGAGTCGGTTCAAAACTCCGGCGTCGCCTGGACCATCGTCCGCTGCAACTGGTTCAACCAGAACTTCAATGAGAGCTTCTTCCTCGGTCCGGTGCTCGACGGCGTCATCTCCATCCCCGCCGGTGACGCAGTGGAGCCTTTCGTGGACGCCGAGGACATTGCCGACGTCGCGGTTGCCGCCCTGACTGAGCCGGGCCACGACGGCCAGGTTTATGAGCTGTCCGGCCCCCGGCTCCTTGGATTCCACGAAGTCGCCCGCGAGATCAGCGCCGCCACCGGTCGGGACATCGTGTACAGCCCGGTGACGGCGGTGGAGTACGAAGCCATCCTTGCCAATGATGGGCTGCCCCGTGACTTTGTTGACCTCTTTACCCTGATCCTTGACGGGCGCAACGCGTCGCTGAAGGACGGCGTTCACCGGGCGCTGGGCCGCAATCCCAAGGACTTCAGTGAATTCGCCCGCGAAGCCGCTGCAACGGGCATTTGGGACGTGGCCGGGTAGGCCGTGGCGGCGGCCCTAGACTCACCGTATGGATCCCCTCACAGACTTCCATGACGGGCCGCGGGCCCGCAACGCTTTTCTGGTCCGGGTCACAATGTCCCCGCCGTGGTCCATCAAGGTGGAGGATGACGGCCCACTGACGGTTGTAGCCATGCTGACGGGTTCAGCGTATTTCCGCCAGCGCAACGGCAAACCACTCGTGCTGGAGCCCGGGTCGCTGCTGCTGATCCGTGATCCATCGGCTTACGTGCTGGCTGATCAGCCGGACGGGAAGCCCTCCTACTTTATCGGCGTCGGCCAGACCTGTTCAGGGTCCAACGGTGAAGACCTTGAACAGGACCTGCGCGCGGGGCTGCGGACGTGGGGAAATGATGCTGAGGGACAGGACGTCATGCTGGTGGGCACCTATTGCGGCAGTGGTGAAGTGGGTGACATCCTGCTCTCGTCCTTGCCGCCCCACATCCTGGTCCAGCAGGCAGAAAACCCCATTGCCGCCATCCTGATGGAGGAGATCAACCGGAACGGCATCGCCCAGTCCAGCGTTCTTGACCGGCTCCTCGACCTGCTGCTGATCGGCGCCATCCGGGCCTGGACAGCGCAGATTGCAAATGTTGACCACAACATGCTGACCGCGGAGCGGGACCCTGCCATCCAGCAGGCCATCCGGCTCATCCACAATTCGCCCCACAAGCGTTGGACTGTCGAGATGCTCGCAGGCAAGGTCGGAGTGTCCAGGGCTTCGCTGGCACGCCGTTTCCATGACCGTGTGGGCAAACCTCCCATGGCGTACCTGATGCACTGGCGGCTGGCGAAGGCAGCGGATCTCATGACCAATGAAAGGCTCACGCTCAGCGCCATCTCGCGCAAGGTGGGATATGCCAGCCCCTTCAGCTTCAGCAACGCGTTCAAGAAGAGGTATGGAGTCAGCCCCCAGGAATACCGGCGTCGCAAACGAGCAACCGCGGTCCTCGCTCTTCCAGCTGGCGGCCACCCTGTCCAGCGGTGGGAGGTGGCTCCGGTTTCCCCTGTGGCGAACACGCTCCACAACCAGAGGCCAGCCACGTAGCATCAAAGTACGTCGTAGCTAGGAGTGTGGCGAAATGTTTGAGCGATTTACGGACCGTGCCCGTCGCGTAGTTGTGCTTGCCCAAGAAGAGGCACGCATGCTGAACCACAATTACATCGGTACCGAACACATCCTCTTGGGTCTGATCCATGAGGGTGAGGGTGTTGCCGCCAAAGCTCTTGAGTCCTTGAGCATTTCGCTCGACGGCGTTCGCGAGCAGGTGCAGGAGATCATCGGGCAGGGCCAGCAGGCGCCGTCCGGCCACATCCCCTTCACCCCCCGTGCCAAGAAGGTGCTGGAGCTCTCGCTGCGCGAAGCCCTCCAGCTGGGCCATAACTACATCGGCACGGAGCACATCCTGCTGGGCCTCATCCGCGAGGGTGAGGGCGTTGCCGCCCAGGTGCTGGTCAAGCTCGGCGCCGACCTGAACAGGGTCCGCCAGCAGGTGATCCAGCTCCTTTCGGGCTACCAGGGCAAGGAGACCACCGGCGCAGGCGTCGGCTCCGGCCAGCCCGAGGGCGCGCCCGCAGGATCCGTGGTCCTAGACCAGTTTGGCCGCAACCTGACCCAGGCTGCGCGCGAAAACAAGCTGGACCCGGTCATCGGGCGCGAGCAGGAGATGGAACGCGTCATGCAGGTTCTCTCCCGCCGCACCAAGAACAACCCGGTCCTGATCGGCGAGCCGGGCGTCGGCAAGACGGCCGTCGTCGAGGGCCTTGCCCAGGCGATCGTCCGCGGCGACGTCCCCGAGACCATCAAGGACAAGCAGCTCTACACCCTGGACCTCGGTTCGCTGGTGGCAGGCTCGCGCTACCGCGGTGACTTCGAAGAGCGCCTGAAGAAGGTCCTCAAGGAAATCCGCACCCGCGGCGATATCATCCTCTTCATCGACGAGATCCACACCCTGGTGGGTGCGGGTGCCGCCGAGGGAGCCATCGACGCTGCCTCGATCCTGAAGCCCATGCTGGCCCGTGGCGAGCTGCAGACCATCGGTGCCACCACGCTGGATGAGTACCGCAAGCACATCGAAAAGGATGCCGCCCTGGAGCGCCGCTTCCAGCCGATCCAGGTCAAGGAACCCTCCGTGGCGCACGCCATCGAGATCCTCAAGGGCCTGCGTGACCGCTACGAGGCGCACCACCGCGTCACCATCACCGACGGCGCCCTGGCATCTGCTGCCAGCCTCGCCGAGCGCTACATCTCTGACCGCTTCCTGCCGGACAAGGCGATCGACCTGATCGACGAAGCCGGCGCCCGGCTGCGCATCCGCCGCATGACCGCTCCGCCGGAGCTCAAGGCCATGGACGAGCGCATCGCCAAGCTGAAGATGGAAAAGGAGTCCGCGATTGACGCGCAGGACTTCGAAGGTGCAGCTGCGCTCCGTGACAAGGAGCAGAAGATGATCACAGAGCGCGCTGAGAAGGAACGCCACTGGAAGTCCGGCGGCATGGACGACATCTCCGAGGTGGATGAGGACCTCATCGCTGAGGTGCTGGCCAACTCCACCGGCATCCCCGTGTTCAAGCTGACCGAGGAAGAATCCTCGCGCCTGCTGAAGATGGAAGACGAACTGCACAAGCGCGTCGTCGGCCAGAACGAGGCCATCAAGGCCCTGTCCCAGGCCATCCGCCGCACCCGTGCAGGGCTCAAGGACCCCAAGCGTCCCGGCGGCTCGTTCATTTTCGCCGGCCCCACCGGCGTCGGCAAGACCGAACTCGCCAAGGCTCTCGCGGAGTTCCTGTTCGGTGAAGAGGACGCCCTCATCACGCTGGACATGTCCGAGTACTCCGAGAAGCACACCGTCTCGCGGCTCTTCGGTGCCCCTCCGGGCTACGTCGGCTACGAGGAAGGCGGCCAGCTGACCGAGAAGGTCCGGCGCCGTCCGTTCTCCGTGGTGCTGTTCGACGAAGTGGAGAAGGCCCACGCGGACCTCTTCAACTCACTACTGCAGATCCTGGAAGACGGCCGCCTGACCGACTCCCAGGGCCGCGTGGTGGACTTCAAGAACACCGTGATCATCATGACCACCAACCTCGGCACCCGGGACATCTCCAAGAGCGTGGCCACCGGCTTCCAGTCCGGCACCGACACGCAGACCGGCTACAACCGCATGCGCGCCCGTGTCACAGAGGAACTCAAGCAGCACTTCCGCCCCGAGTTCCTGAACCGTGTGGATGACGTTGTGGTGTTCCCGCAGCTCACCCAGGACGAGATCATCGAGATCGTGGACCTGTTCGTCACCCGGCTGGAGAAGCGCCTCAAGGACAAGGACATGGGCATCGAGCTCACGCCCGCGGCCAAGGTGCTCCTCGCAACCCGCGGCTACGATCCCGCCATGGGTGCCCGGCCGCTGCGCCGCACCATCCAGCGCGAGATCGAGGACCAGCTCTCCGAGAAGATCCTGTTCGGCGAGATCCACGCCGGCGACATCGTCGTCGTGGACGTGGAAGGCGAAGGCGACGACGCGAAGTTCACGTTCGCCGGAAACGCCAAGCCGCGCATCCCGGAAATCGCCCCGAGCGTCTAGTTTCCGCAGCCAAAGCCCCGTCACTCCGCAAGGAGCGGCGGGGTTTTCGCGTTGCCCTCCGTCCCGTCAAAGCGTTGGCATCCGGCGGTCACGGGTTACCACGCTGCGGCACCGGAGTCATTTGCCGCTTGCTGCTCCTCCGTCGCTTTGACGCAAGCTACACAAATGACCCCGGCCCCTCCGCTTCACGTGGGGCGCGCCTATGCACGAGGCGACGGACATCAGGCATTTATGTAGGCGCCGTCAAAGCGAGGTACGAGCAGGCGCCGGGAAATGTCTGATGGTCGTCGCCGGACTGGACCCGGGCGTCTTGCCCCCATTGAACTTGAGCGCCGGCGTCGGTCCGTGGATAAGCAGAGGTTGTGACGGGGGGCACAACTCGGGTTGAATCGGGGGCATGGCTAACTTGGAACCGGCGATCCCGGATGAGCAACCTTTGACCCCTTTTCATGATCTGGACCATTACCTGTCCATCCCGCGGGTAAGCGGGCTGGCTTTGAGCCCCGACGGCCGGCGGCTGGTCACTACCGTGTCCACCCTGAACGGCAAGGGCACCGAATTCGCCACGGCGCTGTGGGAGCTGGACCCCGCCGGGCAGAAGCAGGCGCGCCGGATTACCCGCAGTGCCAAAGGCGAAGCCGGGGCGGCGTACGCGGCCAACGGTGATATCTACTTCACGTCGGCCCGGCCGGACCCGGACAGCCCGGAAGGCGACCCCGTAAACGCCCTGTGGCTGCTTCCTGCGGATGGCGGCGAAGCCCGGGTGGTGCTGAACCGGCCCGGCGGGGTGGGCGCCGTGATGACCGCCAAAGCGGCGGACGCCACGTTTGTTGTTGCGGAGGTCCTGGCAGGCTCGGCCGATGAAGACGACGACGCCGAACGCCGCAAGTCCCGCAAGGACAACAAAGTCTCCGCCATCCTGCACAGCGAGTACCCGGTCCGTTACTGGGATGCGGACCTTGGCCCCGGCCAGCCGCGTATTTTCGCCGTCGAACAGGGACCCGACAAAGCGCACGGCAAGCCCGCCACCGTGGACGCCGCGGCGCCGCTGGTCCTGCGGAACCTCACCCCGGACGCCGGGCCCAGGCTCCGCGAAGCGGAAACCGCCTTCAGCCCCGACGGCAAGACCATCTACGCGAGCTACACCAGACCCCTGGCCAGGGCGGACAGCCGGTCCATCCTGGTGGCCGTGGACGTGGCGTCCGGCAGCACCAAGGTGCTCCTGGATGAGGAAGGCATGAGCTACTTCCCCGGGCCCGTCAGCCCGGACGGCGGCACCCTGGCAGTGGTCAGCGAAAGCGACTCCACGCCGCACCAGGCACCGCAGGTCAAGCTCCATCTGCTGGATGTCTCCGGGGCTGACGGCGACACTCCGGGCGGCCTTACCCCCGTAGTGCACGACTGGGACCGGTGGCTTAGGCCCGCCGCCTGGCTTCCTGACGGGTCCGCCCTCCTGGCAACAGCGGACGACGACGGTGCGTCGCCGGTTTTCCGGATCAGTGTCCCCGCCGCTTCGGCTGAAGTTGGCGTCACCCGGGTGACGGAGGACGCCGCGGCCTACACCGACGTCGTGGTCTCTCCGGACGGACGCAGCGCCTACGCGCTCCGGAGTTCGTATGAGTTCCCGCCCGAACCGGTCCGCATCGACCTCCAGACCGGCGAGACCACGCGCCTGCCCGCCCCGGCGGAGCGTCCCGTCCGCCCCGGCAGGCTGGAACGCATCGCGGCGACGGCGGCTGACGGGCCCCGGGTCCCGGCCTACCTTGCGCTGCCGGAGGGCGCATCCGCGGAGTCCCCGGCCCCGATGCTGCTGTGGATCCACGGCGGGCCGCTGGGCTCGTGGAATGCCTGGACCTGGCGCTGGAACCCCTGGCTGCTGACGGCCAAGGGCTACGCGGTGCTGCTCCCTGACCCGGCCCTCTCCACCGGCTACGGCCAGGCCCACATCCAGCGCGGCTGGGGTACATGGGGCAAGGCTCCGTTCACCGACCTCATGGCGGTGACCGACGCCGCCGTCGAACGCCCTGACATTGACGCTGGCCGCACCGCTGCCATGGGAGGCTCCTTTGGCGGCTACATGGCCAACTGGGTGGCAGGGCAGACGGACAGGTTCAAAGCCATCGTGACCCATGCCAGCCTGTGGGCCCTGGACCAGTTCGGCCCCACGACGGATGCCTCGCAGTACTGGCTTAAGGAAATGACCGAGGACATGGCGCTGGAGAACTCGCCGCACCGCCATGTGGAAAACATCAGCACGCCCATGCTGGTGATCCACGGGGACAAGGACTACCGGGTACCCATCGGTGAGGGATTGCGTCTCTGGTACGAGCTGCTGTCCAAATCGAAACTGGCCGCGGACCAGGACGGGCAGACGCCGCACCGGTTCCTGTACTTCCCGGACGAGAACCACTGGGTGCTGCAGCCGCAGCATGCAAAAGTCTGGTACCAGGTGGTGGAGCAGTTCCTGGCCAAGAATGTCCTGGACCAGGAGCTGCCCCTGCCGGCTGAACTGGGACTCTGAGTTCCCGGCCACCTCGTAGGATGGCTCTGTGACTGAGTCCTTCCATATCCGCCCTGCCCGCACCAGCGATGTGTCCGCCATCAAGAAACTGGTGGCGCCGCTGGCGGACCAGCGGATATTGATGGCCAAGGAAACTGTGGCCTACTACGAAAGCCTGCAGGAATTCCGCATCGCAGAGTCCAGCGACGGCGAGGTCATCGGCTGTGGAGCGCTGCACGTGATGTGGGAGGACCTCGCGGAAGTCCGCACCCTGGCCGCGTCCGAGGACTGGCGCGGCAAGGGCGTGGGGCACGTGCTGGTGGAGAGCCTGCTCGAGGAAGCGCGCGCCCTGGGCGTGGCCCGCGTCTTCTGCCTGACGTTCGAGGTGGACTTTTTCAGGCGCCACGGCTTCGAAGTGATGGCTGACCAGTCCGCAGTGGACCCCGTGGTGTACTCCGAGCTCCTGCGCTCGCATGACGAGGGCGTCGCCGAGTTCCTGGACCTTGCCAGGGTCAAGCCCAACACGCTTGGCAACACCCGGATGATCCGGGCGCTCTAGGACCCGCCCCAAGAATCGGCTGCAGCCGCCTGACCTGCGCATACTTGTTTTATTCGAATTGATGGATAAACTATGTGTGGCCGGGTTGGGGGGCCCAGGGGAAGGGACAGTCATTGGGGGCTGTCCCTTTTCTGCGTCTAAAGGACGGACCGCCGGGCGGCCTCCGGGAACCTACCGCTGCCGGGCCTGCCGGTAGTAGGGTCAAGGTGACATTCTCCAGGAAGCAGAGCCAGGAGCACCGCCATGAAAAAACTCATCAATGATCCCCGGGCCGTAGTCGAAGAATCAGTACAGGGCTTCGGCCTGGCCTACCCCAATCTGGTTACCGTCAGCACAGACCCCACCTTTATCACCCGCAAGGATGCGCCGGTGGGCGGCAAGGTGGGGCTGGTCTCCGGAGGAGGCAGCGGGCATGAACCGCTGCACGCCGGCTTCGTGGGGCTGGGAATGCTCGACGCCGCTGTGCCGGGGGCGGTGTTCACCTCACCGACGCCGGACCAGATCCTTCCGGCGACCCTCGCGGCCAACTCAGGAGCCGGCGTCGTCCATATCGTGAAGAACTACACCGGTGACGTTTTGAACTTTGAAACGGCGGCCGAACTCGCGGAGGCTGAGGGCGTCAGCATCCGCACCGTCCTTGTCAATGACGACGTCGCCGTTGAGGACTCCCTGTACACGGCCGGGCGCCGCGGCGTGGGCGGAACCGTGCTGGTGGAGAAGCTTGCCGGCGCCGCCGCGGAGAGGGGCGATGACCTGGACGCGGTGGCGGCGGTCGGTGACCGCGTCAACGCCAACGTCCGCACCATGGGTGTGGCGCTGTCCGCATGCACCGTCCCGCACGCGGGCACCCCCAGCTTCGACCTGGCCGAGGACGAGATCGAGATCGGCATCGGCATCCACGGTGAGCCCGGCCGGCACCGGATCCCCATGGAGAACGCCGACGGCATCACGGACCGCCTGCTGGAACCTGTCCTTTCCGATCTGGGAATCACGTCGGGGGACAGGGTCCTCCTGTTCGTCAACGGCATGGGCGGCACGCCGCTGAGCGAGCTGTACATCGTCTACCGGCGGGCGGCGCAGGTCCTCGCGGACCGTGGTGCCACGGTGGACCGTTCTCTGGTGGGCAACTACATCACCGCCCTGGAAATGCAGGGCTGCTCCATCTCGGTCCTGAGGCTGGACGATGAGCTCACCGAACTGTGGGACGCGCCGGTGCACACGGCCGCGCTCCGCTGGGGCGCGTAACCGTGGCGCTTGATGTCACCTGGGCGGTGAAGTGGCTGACCCTGTCCGCCCAGGCTATGGCCGAGCACCGGGTGGAGCTGATCGAACTGGACCGGGCGATCGGGGATTCGGACCACGGGGAAAACATGGACCGGGGCTTCCAGGCTGTCCTGGACAAGCTGGCTGAGGCCCCGCCGCAGACCCCCGGTGCCGCCCTGAAGCTGACAGCCATGACCCTGATGTCAAAGGTCGGCGGGGCGGCCGGGCCGCTCTACGGCACAGCTTTCCTCCGTGCGGCAACATCCCTGGGTGACGCGGCCGAAATAGAACCCGCAGCCTGGGCGGGCGCCCTTGCCGCTGCCCGTGACGGCATCGTGGCACGCGGGAAGGCCGAGTCCGGGGACAAGACGATGGTGGATGCGTGGACGCCGGCCGTGGAAGCCGCCCGGAAAGCCGCGCTGGACGGAAACGGGGATGTCCTCGCCGTCCTGGTGGCGGCGGCCGAGGCAGCCGAAGCGGGCGCCGTTGCCACCGACCCCATGGTGGCGCGGAAAGGCCGCGCAAGCTACCTCGGGGAACGAAGCGCAGGGCACAGGGACCCCGGCGCAGCCTCTTCCGCCCTGATCCTCCGCGCAGCCGTGGGGGCCGCTGCGTGACCGTCAGCCTCGTGGTGGTATCCCATAGCGAAAAAATTGCCGACGGCGCCGCGGAGCTTGCCGCGCAAATGGCGCCTGACGTCCAGATCCTGACAGCCGGTGGCACCACCGACGGAAGGATCGGCACCAGCCTGGAGAAAGTCCTGGCCGCCCTGGACAAGGCGGGCAGCGGCGGCACCGTCATCCTCACTGACCTGGGGTCGGCCGTGATGACCGCCGAATCCGCGCTCGAGTTCGCTGAAGACCCGGAGGCCATGGTGCTGGCGGACGCGCCGCTGGTGGAGGGGCTCGTGGCAGCTGCGGTCGCAGCGCAGGGCGGCGCGGACATGCAGGCGGTGAAGCGGGCAGCCGAGTCCGTGGGCGGTCCCGTCCGCCATCCGGATGACTCCCCGCTGAGTGCTGTTGGCGCAGGGCCGGCCACCGGAAAGGGGCCGGACTTCACGGGCGACTTTGAACTGGTCAACCAGGCCGGGATGCACGCCCGCCCGGCTGCGAAGATAGCCGGCGGGCTGTCCGCGCTGGATGCGGAAGTGACGGTCAACGGGGTGGACGGCGCGTCCATGACGGGACTCATGACGCTGGCCGCCGGCAAGGGGTCCGTGCTGCATGTGGAAGCCTGGGGCGCCGACGCGGAACGGGCAGTGAACTACGTGGGCGGGCTGGTGCAGGCAGGATTCGGGGAGCCGTAGCCTCCGTTCGGTGTCCGGCCGGTGTGTTCCCGCAGGCAGCGGCCCATCCTGCGAATAAGCTCGATGCCATGGAACGGCCCCAGCTCGAAGACAGCCCCGCAGAAATTGAAGTACTGGAAGGTCAAACGTCCGTGGAGGAGCTGCTGGCTGATCTTGGGTTCGAATGGCGGCACAGCACTCCGGCACACGATGCTGCACCCGCGACCGCCGGCGGCGAAGCGTTCGGGCAGCCTGCGCTGTTCTGAGCCACACTGTCCTGAACCGCACTGTCCTGAACCGCACCGCGGCTCAGTCCTGCTGGCGCAGCCCTTCGGCGTCCAGTACCACCGTAGCGGTGATGAACCGGCCGCACTGTTCGCCAAACGGATAGTCCCCCCGAGGACGGAACTCGACACTGCGGACGGGCAGTGCCGTCCCGTCCGGTGCGGTTCCCGACGCCGTGACCGTCATGGGGGATTCGGTGAGCGCCTGCAGCATCAGCACCGCGTCCTTGCTGCCGTTCGGAGATGCGGTGGCTGAGCAGACGCCGTTGGTGCAGCCCTGGTCGATGGACGAGTTTCCCGGCCTGAGTTCCACGCTGTCCTCCGTGCACTCGCCGTCCTGGCAGGCCTCAAGGTGCAGGCCTGCCACCTGCTCCGCGTAGCTGGCAGGGATCGTGACCGAGACGGCCGTGGCCTGGGCGATGGCAGGGCAGGGCACCGCGCCGGGGCCGGGACCGCAGGCCGTGGCGAGTCCCGCCGTCGTCATCAAAGCCAAAAGCAGCCCGTGCCTGCGCATACTTCAGCGTAGGACGCCGTGGCCGGAGCATCCCGGGCCCAACCCAAGTGATGCCCGCATTGTTATGCCCGGGGCAGCTGTGACGGCCAAACGGAGACCGGTATAAAAATACACAAGGCCCCGCGTCAGTCCACAGGGAAAATGCTGATGAACCACAGGGAAGCGAGGGCGAAAACCGCGAAGAAGGGGACGATGCATCCCAGCGTGGACCGGGGCTTGGAGGAAACCTGCCGCGACTCGTTGGGATTGGCGGGGTTGTAGGCCACCTCGATTGGGGCGCCCGGCACCGGTTGGCTGGCAACGGGGACCTCCGATTCGCCGGCAAACAATGTTCCCTGCGGGTCCGTGAACTGGTACATGGGAAAGAAGCGCCGGCTCCGGCTGGATCCGCCGCCGCCATTGGTCCAGCCCGCCACGCTGCCGGTGACGGTGGCCTGCACCTTCGTCCATGATGCGGCCTGCTCCTCGTCCCGCTTCGTGGTGCGCACGGCCCGGAGCACCGCGAACACCGCTGCGATGACGAACAGCACCCACACGATGTACAGGATCATCTTCATGGCTTCCCCCTGGTTCCCGTCTAAGAAAAGTATGCCAGCCAGCGCATACTTTCTGCTCACCCAGGAAGCCGGTAGCCGCCGTCGTGCATCTCCGCCAAACCGTCGGCAAGCAGGCCCGCCAGCACCCGCTCCAGCTGTTCCGGCGCCGAGTTGAGCCGGTGCAGGGCGGCCAGCGGCACGCCGATTCCCGTCGGTGCAAAACCCAGGTCCGCTGGCTCGCGGAAGAACATGTCCGGCGGCACCGGAGTGTCGGCCTGCCGCAGCACGGCTACCACGGCGCCCCGGACTTGGCGGTCCGTGCCGTGCCACGCCTGCCCCTTGGGGACGTACGACGGCGGCGGCTCGCCTGCAGCGCGCCAGGCGCAGAGGTCGCTGACCGGACAGGCGGCGCACTTGGGTGCCCGGGCAGTGCACACGAGCGCCCCAAGCTCCATGACCGCAGCGTTCCACCGCACCGAAGAACCGTCGTCGGCCGGAAGGAGAGAAGCGGCCAGCTGCATCTCCGCCGCGGTGAGGGCAGGGGCCGGCAGCGCAGTACCGGAAACCAGGCGGGCATGGACCCGCCTGATATTGGTGTCCACCACGGTCTCCCGCCGGCCGTAGGCGAAGGAAGCCACGGCGGCCGCCGTATAGCCGCCCACGCCGGGGAGCGCCAGCAGTTCGGGGTACGTGTCCGGGACCTTGCCGTTATGGTCCTGGGTAATGGCTGCTGCAGCAGCGTGCAGCCTCAGTGCCCTGCGCGGATATCCCAGCCGGCCCCAGGCGCGCACTGCTTCCCCTGCGGGTTCTCCAGCCAGGTCCGCGGGGGTGGGCCAGCGTTTCAGCCATTCGTGCCACACCGGCAGCACCCGGACAACGGGCGTCTGCTGCAGCATAATCTCGCTGACCAGAATGCCCCAGGGCGAACACGCGGGCTCGCGCCAGGGCAGGTCGCGGGCGGTTTCGCTGAACCAGCCGTTGATTCGCTCGTGCAGGCGGTTAAGATTGGCTGCGGTCCCGGCAGCACCCGCAGGACACGCTGGATCGGCAGGGTGCGGGGAAACGGCGGTGGAGGATTCAGTGTCGATGCCAACACTGTAATGGATGTGTTTGGGAGGGCTGAAACGGGATGTGACCAGAGCGTCGGCGGCACGGCGGCGTGGTGGGTGAACAGAAACGGGCCTGTTCTCTAGCCTAGGAGGATGGGCAGGCAAGGCGAATCATCACCACATGGCAGGGCACCGGCATCCGGGTCCACTGCCGTCCGCAAGCCGAGCGCGGCAGTCTACCGCCGTCGTCGGCTGTTCCTTGGCGGGGCGCTCCTGTTGATCATTGCGCTGGTCAGCAGCTTCGCCGTCGCCGGCGCCTTCAGCGGCAAGCCGGAGCAGGCCTCGTCCACGGCGAACACGGCATCTGCAGAACCTACGGCAGGGGCTTCACCGTCGCCGTCTGAACCTGCGCCGACGCCCACACCGTCAGCCACCCCCGGCTGCAACCAGAACCTGGTGACCGTTTCCGGGTCCACTGACAAGGCGGCGTATGGGCCTGGCGAAAGCCCTATGCTGACGCTCAAGGTGACCAACGGCGGCACCATGCCCTGCGAAGTCAACATCGGAACATCTCAGATGGAGTTCCTGGTGACGAGCGGCGCGGACCGGATCTTCTCCTCACGGGACTGCCAGGCCAAGAGCGAGGACCTGGTGAAGGTCATTGCGCCCGGAGCCAGCGAGACCGCCAACTTCCCCTGGTCCCGCACCCGGAGCGTGGAGGGCTGCCAGCCCATCGAAGCCAAACCGGGCGGTGGCGGTGCGTACTACATTTTCACGGCGAAGCTCGGGTCCAAGGCCAGCCCCAAGGCTGTCTTCCAGCTCAATTAGCATCGATTGCTCCGTAAACGTCGTTTTCAGCCTCCAAAACGACGTTTACGGAGCAATGGATGGGGCTAGAGGAAGCGGTCCAGCAGGCTTGCTTCCGCCATCCTGCTCAGGCCCTCACGGACGGTGCGGGCGCGCTGGTCGCCGATCCCGTCAACCGTCATCAGGTCATCGATGGTGGCGGCCATCAGGAACTGCAGCCCGCCAAAGTGGTCCACCAGGCGGTCCGCAACGGCCTTGGGGACTGCCTTCAGCCCGGACAGCAGGCGGTAGCCGCGCGGCTGCACCACCGCGTCGAGATTGGCCTCACCGCCTGCGAACCCGACAATTCCGGAAATCTTGCCAAGGTCGATCAGCTCCGTGGGGCCAAGGCTGACCAGTGCGCTGACGGCGTTCTCGATGTCCTCCGGGGTGGCGTCCGGGGCGCCGTAATCGCGGATGATGACGTCGCTGCCGGGACCCCGGCCAACGGTGAGCTCATCGAGCTGGAGGGAGAGGAGGCGGCCGTCCTCACCGAGTTCCAGGACGTACTGGGCTATTTCCTCGGAGATCCGGCGGACCATTTCCTGCCGCTGCAGGGTCACGGCCACGTCCCGCACGGTCACCATGGCCTCGATTTCCAGGGCCGAGAGTGAACTGGTGACCTGGTCCAGGCGCGAGCGGTAGCGCTCCAGCGTTGCGAGGGCCTGGTTGGCGCGAGCAAGGACTTTCTCCGAGCCCTCCAGGACGTGCCTCAAACCGTTGACGTACAGGGCGATGATCTGCATGGACTGGCTGACTGAAATGACCGGCACCCCGGTCTGGATGGCAACGCGCTCGGCGGTGCGGTGCCGGGTGCCGGACTCCTGGGTTTCAATGCTGGAGTCCGGGACAAGCTGGACGGCCGCGCGGAGGATGTTGCCGGCGTCCTTGTCGCAGATGATGGCGCCGTCCATCTTGGCGAGTTCGCGGAGCCGGGTGGGGGAGAAGTCGATGCCGATGTCGAAGCCGCCGGAGCAGATGGAATCGATGGTCCGGTCCGAGCCAAGGACGATCAGCGCGCCGGTGCGGCCCCGCAGGATCCGCTCCAGGCCGTCACGAAGCGGGGTTCCGGGAGCCACTCTGCCCAGGGTAGCCCTGAGTGATTCTTCGGGGCTCCGCGCCATAGTGTTCCCTTCAAAGGTGCGGACCGCCGCCCGCAGGATTGCCGGCTTCAGCAGGTTGCCGGCAGGACCAGAAAATGCTCTGTTTCCCGCAAGCTCAATGATAGGGGCAAGAAACAGCGTCTTCCGCACGGGCAAGCCCTAAAGTGCCTCATTAGGGAGTGTAGGAACAGGGGTCCGGAACGCGTCCGACGACGGGCGGCAGGGTGGGCATTTCGGCCCGCCTGCCGGCGGGCTGATACGGCGGTTTGATCCTGGCTGCCCTAGGCCGGGTTCGACAGCGAAGCCAGCGTCCTGGTGTTGCTGTCCCAGAGGCGGGCTTCCGTGCAGCGCCCCGCCAAACGCAGGTCCAGCAGGTCCATGGCCGCCCCGAGCTGGTGCGCTGGGACGCGGCGGGCAAGGGTGACATGCGGTGTCCAGGCGTCCGGCCGGGTAAGCGGCAGGGCCCCGGAGATGCCCGCGTGGAGGAGGCCGTGCAGTTCAAGGAGCCGGCGGGTCACCACCACGGAGCGGGCCAGGACGTACGTTCCCGTCCGCGCGGGGAAGATGTGGACGCCCGAAAAGCTGATGTCCAGGGGCAGCCGCTGCCACAAGTTCCGGAGGGTGTCCGGCAGTTGCATGTCCGCGCCGGCCGCAAGGGTGATGTGGGGGCTGTTGCTGGGCGAGGTGTGGCCTGCCAGGCTGGGAATCCCGGCTTCCGCGAGCCTCGCCCAGTCAGCCCTGATAGCGGAATCAGTGGAGTCACCGAAGGTCAGCTCTATGCTCTGCATCCACCCATCATGCCGCCCACCACGGCCCAGGCTGCGCCCGGACGGCGGGAGCGGGGTCAGCGCATCCGCTCCCGCAGCATCCGTTCCAAGTCCCTGCTGACTTTCGTCAGCGACGCCGCCCTGAGCGCTTTCTGTTCGGCAGGTGTCTGGGTTCCCCGGCGGTTGTGCTCGGCCGCCGGACGGGACTGGTCACGGTCCCCGGCTGCAGCCAGTCCCGTGGCCAGGGGATCGAAGAAGAGGTTGCCGGAAAAGGAGATGCCCTGCACCGTTCAGGTCCTTTCCGGGCGCCGGCAGAAGCCGTCCCGCGCCGGGTTGTCTTTGGTCATCATGCGGCCACGCTAACGGGAGGTCGTTTCACGGCCTTGAACGTCCGGTTTCGCGGGTGTTAAGCGGGCGCCGCCGCCGGTTTGCCGCCCTGCGATAAACTGGAACTTGGCCGTTTGCCAGCCCGTTTCCCCCGGCCCCAACGCCGCAGTGCCTCACAGGCAGCGCCCGGGTAGTCCCAACCGCAGCGAAAGTAGCACCGTGTCCCAAGATGTCCTGACCCCCGCCCGGATCTCCGGTATTCACAAAGAGGCGGGCCGGCGTCGGACCTTTGCTGTCATTTCACACCCTGACGCAGGCAAGTCCACCCTGACCGAAGCGCTCGCCTTGCACGCCAAGGTGATCGGCACTGCCGGTGCCTCCAGCGGCAAGGCCAACCGCAAGGAAACCGTGTCCGACTGGATGCAGATGGAGAAGGACCGCGGCATTTCCATCAGCTCCGCGGCGCTCCAGTTCTCCTATCGGGACACCGTCATCAACCTGCTGGACACACCCGGCCACGCCGACTTCTCCGAGGACACCTACCGGGTGCTGGCCGCCGTCGACTGCGCCGTGATGCTCGTGGACGCGGCCAAGGGCCTGGAAACGCAGACCATGAAGCTGTTCGAGGTCTGCAAGCAGCGCAACCTGCCCATCATCACCGTCATCAACAAGTGGGACCGTCCCGGCCTGGACGCGCTGGCCCTGATGGACGAAATCACCGAACGCACCGGCCTGCAGCCCATGCCCCTGACCTGGGCCGTGGGCATCTCCGGCGATTTCCGCGGCGTCTGGGACCTCCGCAACGACCGTTTCGCCCGGTTCCAGCGCAACAACGCCGGCGCGCAGATCGCCCTCACCGAGTACTTCACGCCCGAGGAAGCAGCCGAGAGCCAGGGCAGCAACTGGACGGACGCCGTGGACGAGGCCGGACTGGTGATCGAATCTAACCTGGAGTTCGACGTCGAGGCGTTCCATGCAGGCAAGGCCACCCCCATCCTGTTCAGCTCCGCCGCGCTCAACTTCGGCGTCAAGGAACTGCTGGACGCACTGGTGGATTTCGCTCCGCCGGCAGCCCCGCGCCCTGACGTGGACGGCAACCCGCGTCCGGTGGAATCCCCCTTCTCCGGCTTCGTGTTCAAGGTGCAGGCCGGCATGAACAAGGCCCACCGCGACCATGTGGCCTTCATCCGGGTGTGTTCCGGCGTCTTTGAGCGCGGCATGGTGGTCACGCAGACCCGCACCGGGAAGTCGTTCGCCACAAAGTACGCCCAGCAGGTGTTCGGCCGGGAACGCGAAGTGATCGACGAGGCCTATCCCGGAGATGTCGTGGGCCTGGTCAACGCGTCCTCCCTGCGCGTGGGGGACAGCCTCTTCCTCGAAGGGCCTGTCGAATACCCCGCCATCCCGCTGTTCGCCCCCGAGCACTTCCAGGTGGCCCGCTCCAAGGACCCCAGCAAGTTCAAGCAGTTCCGCCGGGGCATCGAACAGCTCGAACACGAGGGCGTCATCCAGGTGCTCCGCTCCGACGTCCGCGGCGACCAGGCGCCGGTGCTTGCCGCCGTCGGGCCCATGCAGTTCGAGGTGGTGGAGGACCGCATGGCGCATGACTTCAGCGCCCCCATGCGGCTGGAACGCCTGCCCTACTCCCTCGCCAGGATCTCGACGGCGGACGCCATGCCGGCACTCGCCAACGTCATCGGCGCCGAGGTGCTTTTGCGGTCCGACGGCGAGTACCTCGCCCTGTTCAACGACGTCTGGGCCCTGCGCCGCATTGAGAAGAACCACCCGGACCTCACCCTCATGCCCATCGGCACCCACAACCCCGCAAAGTAGGAACCGTGAACGCAGGCCCCAACAGCGCAGTTCAGCCCCGCGCCATCATCACCGGCGCCGGAACCATCAACCCTGTGGGTTCCACGGTCTCCGAGACCTGGGCCGGCCTGGTCGCGGGGAAATCCGGCATCGCCGCCCTTGATGATGCCTGGACCGAACAGCTGCCCGTGAAGATCGCCGGGCAGGTCACTGCGGATCTTTCGGAGCACCTGAGCACCCGCGAGATGAAGCGGATGGACCGGTGCGGGCAGCTGGCGCTCATCGCTGCCCGGGAGGCGTGGGCCCAGGCCGGCGCCCCGGACGTGGATCCCGAGCGCTTCGCCGTGGTGATCGGATCAGCCTACGGAGGCCTGGGTTCCATGCTGGAGCAGGACCGGACCCTGGCAGCCTCGGGCCCCCGCAAGGTCTCGCCGCACACGCTGACCCGGCTGATGGTCAACGGCCCCGCGGCCTGGGTGTCCATCGACCTCGGCGCCCGCGGCGGTGCGCGGACGCCTGTCAGCGCGTGCGCCTCCGGGGCTGAGGCGATTGTCCAGGCAGCCGAGATGATCCGCTCAGGAGCGGCCGACGTCGTTATTGCCGGCGGCGTTGACGCCTCCGTAAATGACCTGGTAATCACGGGTTTCTCCCAGATCCGCGCGCTGTCCACCCGCAACGATGATCCGCAGCGCGCATCACGTCCGTTCGACGGCGGCCGCGACGGCTTTGTCCTCGCCGAAGGCGCTGCCGTGGTGGTGCTGGAGAGCGAAGAGCACGCCCGCGCCCGCGGCGCCGCAATGCTGGGGGCCGTTGCCGGCGGGGCGGTAACGTCCGACGCCAACGACATCGTGGCAGCCGACCCCGCCATGCAGCGGCGGGTCATGCAGAAGGCCCTCGAATCCGCGGGCCTGGCTGCGGAAAACATCGGCTTTATCCACGCCCACGCCACCTCCACACCGGTGGGGGACAAGCTTGAAGGCCAGGCCATCAACGCGATCTTTGGAGCGGACGTGCCGGTCACGTCCACCAAGGGCCACACCGGCCACCTGCTCGGCGGCGCCGGCTCCCTAGCGGCCGTGGTGGTTGTCGAGGCGCTGCGGACCGGCCTGCTGCCCGGGACCCTGAACGTCCAGGAGCTGGACCCCGAGGTGGACCTCAACGTTGTTACCGAAGACGCCCACCGGCTCCAGCCGGGCTACAGCCCGGCCGGGCTTGTGAACGCCTTCGGCTTCGGCGGGCACAGTGTTGCCCTGGTGATCACCGGCGCCTAGGCCCTGCAAGTCGGCCGATCACCCCGTCGCGCCCTACATCGCACCCGCATGTGGACAACGCACCCCGGCGTGCGGGGGTGCACTGACCATTTACGGGTGCCCGACGTGCGGCTAACCGGGGAGGAAGTAAGTCCTAGGAGACTGCTGAACTAAGTGCTTTATGGGGCTGGTCCGGGGCGTTCACGTGTCGGGGCCC